>NZ_JAGQBN010000019.1:0-61678 GCF_024345655.1 Synechococcus sp. Lug-A
ACCGAAGGGCTCGGCGGCGCTACCGGCCCCGCCGGCCCGCAGGCCGGCCTTGAGCAGCAGGGCGCCCCAGCCCGCCAGGCCGGGCAGCAAGCCCAGCACCACCGCCGGCGCATGGGCGGCGGGGGTGGCCTGAAAGCTCTGGGCGGCGATCACCAGGCCGATGTAGAGCACGATCGCCATGCCGGCTTCAATCGGCACCAGCTGACCCACAAGGCCGAACACGCCGAACAGGCAACCCAGCCCCATCACCACGCCGTTCAGCCACGAGTAGCCGATGCGGGCCCCCATGCCCTTCCAGCCGGGATGGCCGATGTAGATGGTGGTGGGGAAGCAGGAGCCAAGGGCAGCGGCCACGATCGTGCCCACGCCGTTGATCAGCAGGGAGCTCTTCACCGGGTAGCGGTCACCGGCGGCTTCGGCGCTCTCCAGGTTCTGCAGCGACCCCAGCAGGTTGAACAAGCCCATCGGCACGATCACGCCGAGCCAGGGCAGCAGTTGCCCGCGCGCCTGCCACAGCGCAGCCAGTTGCAGGGGCGGCAGATGCAGGCCCACCTGAGCGGCGTTCGTCTGCCAGGTGAGGGCATCGATCGACACCAGGCCCGTCGCGGCCGCCAGCACGATCCCGAGCAGCACCGCGATCAGACCGCCGGGCAGAGGCAGGCGCAGCTGGCCGTAGTAGGTGACAAGAATCACCGCCAGCACCGCCAGGCCAACCACCGGCTGGGCATAGGTGCGCAGCAGGAACCCCAGTGCGATGTAGCCCAGGGCAATGCCGGCCAGGGTGGAGAGCAGCGCCGCCCGCGGCAACCAGCGCCGCAGGCCCCCCACAAGCCAGGCCCCCCCCGCCTCGATCAGGCCCGAACCCAGGCAGGCCATCAGACCCGCCTGCCACGAGAGACGCACCGCCTCGGCCTCCGGCAGCCCCTGACCCAGCGCTGCCAGCTTCACCGGCAGCATCACCAGGAACACGTAGGCGAACAGGCTGACCGTGTTGATGCCGTAAGGAAGGGCGGTGCGATCGCCACGGCCCTCGCGCTGGGCCAGGCGGAAGGCCTGCCAGGCGTAGGCCCCGTTGCCCACCACCAGGCTGAGGCCAGCCGCCGGCAGGATCACCTGAAAGATGAGGGCATCGGGGAAGCCGAGCACGCCGCGGCAGAGGCCAAGGATCAGCAGGATCTGGATCAGGTTGTCGAGGCCGAGGCCCATCAGGCCGTCGATGTCGCCGGCCACCAGCCAGCGGGGTCTGGAGCTGGCCATGGGCCAAGAGGCAGACGGTGGCTGCATGATCGCCCGGATGCAGCAGCAGGACAGCTCCGGTGCCCTGCGGCGCACCGGAAGTCATCGCTCCCAGGGCAGGGCCGGCAGCTGGCCCTCAGCTGGCCACGTAGTCCTCCACGCTTTCGCTGAAGCGGCGCAGGCTGGCGAGGCCATCACGCTCGAGGTTGCGCACGCGGTCGCGGCTCATGCCGAGGATGCGGCCGATGCCGGTGAGGCTCATCGGTTCTTCCACATCGATGCCGTAACGCATCTTCAGCACATCGCGCTGCAACCCCGGCAGTTGCTCCAGCAGTGCCCGCATATCCCCCCTCAGGCATTCGCTGTCCACGCTCTCCTCCGGCAGCGTCCCGTCCCCCTGCAGCAGATCCAGCAGCTCCGTATCTTCCCCGTCGCCCACCTTCGTTTCCAGGCTCACCGGCTGCCGTGCTCGGCACAGCAGATCCTTCACCTCCTCCTCCGGCAGCTCCACCGCCACCGCCAGCTCACTCAGCGTGGGCGTGCGGCCCAGCTCCTGGCTCAGCTCCCGCTGACCCTTCTTCAGCTTGTTCAGCGTTTCGGTGATGTGGATCGGCAGACGGATCGTGCGGCTCTTCTCCGCAATCGCCCGGGTGATCCCCTGCCGGATCCACCAGTACGCATACGTCGAAAACTTGTAGCCCCGCGTCGGGTCGAACTTCTCCACACCCCGCACCAGGCCGATCGTTCCCTCCTGGATCAGATCCAGCAGCTCCATGTTCCGCTTGGTGTACTTCTTCGCCACGCTCACCACCAGCCGCAGGTTCGCCGCCACCATCCGCTCCTTCGCCCGCCGCCCGCTCGCCAGCTTGCGGCGCAGCACCGGCACCGGCAGCTCCAGCGCCGCCGCCAGCACCTCCATCGTGGGTTTCACCCCGCCGGCGCGCATCTCCAGCTCCAGCTCCGTTTCCTCCAGACGCATCAGCTCCTGCACTTGGCGGCCAAGCGTGATCTCCTGCTCATGGCTCAGCAACGGCACGCGGCCGATGTCCCGCAGATACGAGCGCACCAGGTCGCCGTCCACGGGGGGCAGGGAACGGGGCAGAACCACGGGCCGGGGGTCGGCATCGGCCAGCGACTCGACGGGCCGGGACGGGGAGAGAGCGACAATCACGGCGTGGTGTTTTGACAGTGTGTAAAGCCTAACCTGAAGAAGTGTGAAGTCCCTCTCATCTCGGACTCTTCGGGGCGACATTCCCCTGAGCGCCACCCAGGGCAGCCAGGGTCCGAACAGTGCCGGTCGCCACCTTCTTCCTGCCCTGGCGCTCGCTGGCCAGAGCCGCTCATCCACCCACAACGCAGACCCTGCCTGGGGAGTTGACGCAGCAAGCCAGCCAGCAGGTCCGCCAACCGGCCCCAACGCGCCGCCCTCCGGCAGGGGCCTTCCGCCCAGCTAGAGCGGCATCCCGAGTGAGTCGAGCAGCCAGGTGGCGGTCCTGAGGTAGATGAACACCCCTGCCACGTCGGTGGCGGTGGCGATGAAGGGCGCCGACATCAGGGCTGGATCGAGCCCCAGCCGATCGAAAAGCAGCGGCAGCGCCGCGCCGGCCGTGGCCGCCAGGGTGGTGATGGCCACCAGGCTCAGGCCCGCCGCCACCGCCACCAGCCAGCTGCCTGACACATAGCGGGCCCAGGGCACCACCACCAGCACCATCAGCACCCCCAGCAAGGCGCCGGCCACGGCCTCGCGCCAGATCGCCGGCCAGGTACCGAGCGCCTGGATGCGCTGGGTGCTGAGGCCGCGGATCACCACGGTGGAGCTCTGCGAACCCACGTTGCCGCCCGTGCCGATCAGCAGCGGGATGAAGGCCGTCAGCATCACCACCCGCTTCAGCACCGACTCCTGCGAGGCGATCACCGCCGCGGTGCCGGCATTGGCGATCAGCAGCACGAGCAACCACACCACCCGGCGGCGGGCCACGGTGAACAGGTTGCTGCGGAAGTAGTCGTCCTCATCGCCCGCCTGAACGGCGCCGGCCGCGTAGAGGTCACGGGTGGCCTCCTGCTGGATCACATCGATCACGTCGTCGACGGTGACGATCCCCACCAGCCGCTCCTCGCGGTCCACCACCGGCACCGCCAGGAAGTCGTAGCGCTGGATCACGCGGGCCACCTCCTCCTGATCCGTGGCGGTGGTGACGTTCACCACCTCCCGGGTCATCACATCGCCGATGCGGTCCTCCGGGTCGGCCATCACCAGATCCCGCAGCGAGAGGATGCCAGTGAGGTGGCGCGAAGCGTCGGTCACGTAGAGGCTGTACACGGTTTCAGTGTCCCGGGCCCGCCGCCGCACGATGTCGAGCGCCTGAGCGGCGCTGTGGAACTCCTTGAGGTCGATGAATTCGGTCGTCATCAACCGGCCGGCCGTTTCCGCCTCGTAGCCCAGCAGCTGGGCCGTGACCCGGCGCTCCGCCGGGCTCAGCTCCATCAGCAGGCGCCGCACCACCTTGGCGGGCAGTTCATCGAACAGCCGCACCCGGTCGTCCGGCGACATCTCCTCCACCAGCTCCAGCACCTCGCCGGAACGCAGCCGCTCCACCAGGCTCTGCTGCACATCGCCATCGAGGTATTCGTACACCTCAATCGCCTTGTCCTTGGGCAGCAGGCGGAAGGCCAGGGCCTGCAGCGTGCGCGGCAGGGTGCCGATCGCCTCGGCGCAATCCACCGGCTGAACCGGCTCCAGCAGCAGTTTCACGCCGCCGTAGTTGCTGGCCTTGAGCAGGGCTTCCAGCTGGCGGGACACCACCTCGGCCACCTGCAGGCCGCCACCGAGCACGATCGTGGAGCCGCTGATGCTGCCCACCGCGCCACCGCCGTGCTCAGCGCCGCCGGACTGGCCTCGGCCGGCAGGATCCTGGCGGCCATGGCGGGCGCCGCCGCTGTCGAGCTCGCTCATCGGCCCCGGAGTGGCGGCACATCGAGTGTATGGGGAGGGTTCCTGCCACGGCCTCCCCGGAGCGGCGCTCAGCTTCTAGGGTCAGCCGGCAGCGACAACAACAACCATGAGCGTGAGCGTTTCCAATGTGGTGGTGCGCAGCGCCACAGGCGCGGAGACACCGCTGGCCGGCTATGCCGGCTCGGTGCTGCTGATCGTGAACGTGGCCAGCCGCTGCGGCTTCACCCGCCAGTACGCCGGCCTGCAGACGCTGCAGGACACCTACGGAGCACGCGGCTTCAAGGTGTTGGGCTTCCCCTGCAACGACTTCGGCGCCCAGGAACCGGGCACCCTGCCGGAGATCCAGCAGTTCTGCTCCACCACCTATGGCGCCAGCTTCGAGCTGTTCGACAAGGTGCAGGCCAAGGGCGCGAAGAGCGCTCCCTATGACGTGCTCACCCAGGCCGAACCGGCCGGCGATGTGGAGTGGAACTTCGAGAAGTTCCTGGTGGGCAAGGACGGAACGGTGCTGGCGCGCTTCAAGAGCGCCGTGGATCCCACCGGCCCTGAGCTGACGGCAGCCATCGAGGCGGCCCTCGCCGCCTGAGCCGACCGCAGAGGCGGAGCGGCACCATGCCGCTCACAGCCTGCGGCGACGCAGGGCGGCCATCAGCCGATGGCTGGCGGCGGCCCCTGCGGCCGCTGCCAGCAGACCCAGCACCAGGCTGGCCAGTAGCAGCCAGAGTCCCTCGCCGGCGCGATCGAGCTCGGCCAGCCGCACCAGGTTCAGCATCCAGCTGCTGAAGGTGGTGAGGGCCCCGCAGAAGCCGATGCCGAGGCAGAGCACCAGCGGCGTGCGCCAGGGGATCGGACCCGCCAGCAGGCCAAGCACCAGGCAGCCGGTCAGGTTCACCAATAGCTGCGCCCAGGGGGCACCGCCCAGCACAGGGCCGAGACGAGCTTCCGCCTGCCAGCGCAGCAGGGCGCCAGGCACCGCCCCCGCAGCCACCAGCAGCAGCTCCACGAGCTCGAAACGCAACCGCCGCGCCTGAAGGTCGCCCGGGTCAGGCACGGGCTACCGCCTGCCCCAGCAGCACGGCCAGCACGCCCAGCAGCACGGAGGCCGCCAGCAGCGCCAGTGTTTCGCGTCGCCTGCCGGCCTGCCAGGCCAGCAAGGCTTCCAGCATGAAGGTGGAGAACGTGCTGAAGCTGCCGAGAAAACCGGTGCCGATCAGCAGCAGCAGGGGGCTGCCGGTGCCGCTGGAGCGATCGAGCGCCACCACCAGCCCGAGCGCGAAGCTGGCGGACACGTTGACCGCGAGGGTGGCCCAGTGGCGATGAGGCAACAGCGGCTCAAAGTGGTTGACCAGCCGCAGCCGCAGCCAACTGCCGGGTACCGCACCGACGGCCACCAGCAGGGCCTCATTCACCCGACCAGCCAGCCGCGCCGGGCCGTTCCGGCGGCAGCCGCTGCCTCGACGTGCAACCAGCGTTCCCCCTCGGGCTCCTGCCACACGCGCAGCAGCCGCAGCGGCGCGCCCGCAGACACGGGCAGCAGGCAGGGCGCGCGGTGATGGGGAGAAGCGCGCAGCACGCCATCGCGCGAGCCCTCAGCAAGCAGCGGATCGCCGTTCTGGCGGCGGCGCAGCTCCGGCGTGCGCCAATCGGCGCCACCGGCGGGGAGGGAGGCCGGAGCGATCAGGGCGAAGCCCAGCACCCAGATCCAACGCCAGGCCATCAGATGTCGAGCTGAGCGAAATCGAGCTCGGCGCTGTGGGTTTCGATGAATTCGCGGCGGGGAGCCACTTTGTCTCCCATCAGGATGGTGAAGATGCGATCCGCTTCAGCGGCATCTTCGATCTCCACCCGCTTCATCTTGCGGGTGGAGGGATCCATGGTGGTTTCCCACAGCTGCTTGGGCATCATTTCCCCCAGACCCTTGAAACGCTGGAGGGTGTAATTGGCCTTCTCACCAAAGCCATCAAGGGTTTTCCTGAGGTCTTTTTCGTCGTAGCAGTAGGTGTGGTTCTTGCCGCGCTCCACCTTGTAGAGAGGCGGGCAGGCGATGTAGATGTAGCCGCCTTCCAGCAACATCTTCTGGTAGCGATAGAAGAAGGTAAGCAGCAGCGTGCGGATGTGAGCGCCGTCAACATCCGCGTCGGTCATGATCACGATCCGGTGATAGCGCAGCGAGGATTCATTGAATTCTTCTCCCTTGATGCCCAGCCCCAGACCGGTGATCAGCGCCTGGATCTCGGTGTTCTTATAGATCTTGGCGTCGTCGGTTTTCTCGATGTTGAGGATCTTGCCACGCAGGGGCAGGATCGCCTGGAAGCGGCGGTCGCGGCCCTGCTTGGCGGAGCCACCGGCGGAGTCGCCTTCCACGATGTAGATCTCGGATTCGGAAGGATCGCGGGAGCTGCAATCGGCCAGCTTGCCGGGCAGCGTGGAACTCTCGAGCACCGATTTACGGCGCACCAGTTCACGGGCGCGGCGAGCCGCCTCAGCGGCGTTGAAGGCCTGGATCGCCTTCTCCAGGATCAGGTCGATCACCTGGGGGTGGAACTCAAGGAATTCGCTCAGCGATTCGCCCACCACGGTGTCCACGATGCCGCGCACCTCGGTGTTGCCGAGCTTGGTCTTGGTCTGACCTTCGAATTCCGGATCGGGCACCTTCACCGACAGCACGGCGGTGAGCCCCTCGCGGATGTTCTCGCCCGCCAGGTTGGAATCACCGTCTTTGCGCTTGCCGCGCTTCCTGGCGAAGGTGTTGAGCGTGCGGGTGAGAACTGTTTTCAGACCCTCGATGTGCGTGCCGCCGTCGACGGTGCGGATGTTATTGGCGAAGCCGAGAATGCTGTCGGAGTAGGCGTCCACGCACCACTGCAGCGCAGCCTCCACCTGCACGCCGTCCTTCTCAGCATTCACATAGATGATGTCGGGGTGAAGGGGATCCTTGCCGTCGTTCATGTAGGCGACGTACTCGCGGATACCGCCTTCGTAGTGATAGATCTCCTCGTGGGCGCTGCCGTCGGCGCCGAGGGCCTCGCTGCGTTCATCGCGGAAAACAATCCGCACACCGCCGTTGAGATAGGCCAGCTCCCGCAGCCTGCCGGACAACGTGGTGTAGTCGAAGTGGATACCGCCGGAGAAGATCTCGATATCGGGCTTGAAGCGCACCGCCGTGCCAGTGCGGCCGCTGGTGTCGGCTTCCGAGCGCAGAGTTCCGATCGGGGCGCCGCGCTCGAAGCGCTGGCGGTGCACCTGATCCTGCCGGTGCACGGTCACTTCCACCCACTCGCTGAGCGCGTTCACCACCGAAACGCCCACGCCGTGCAGACCGCCGGACACCTTGTAGCCGCCACTGCCGAACTTGCCGCCGGCGTGCAGAACGGTGAGCACGGTCTCCAGGGCCGACTTGCCGGTGCGCGGGTGCACGTCGGTGGGGATGCCGCGTCCGTTGTCGGTGACCTCTGCGGAGCCGTCCTCGCAAAGGCGCACCAGGATCTCGGTGCAGTGGCCGGCAAGGGCCTCGTCCACCGAGTTATCCACCACCTCATACACAAGGTGATGCAGACCCCGCGGCCCGGTGGTGCCGATGTACATGCCGGGGCGCTTACGCACCGGTTCCAGGCCTTCGAGCACCTGAATCTGTTCGGCGCCGTAGGCGTGCTGAACTTTGGAGGAGTCGCTCATTCCGAAAGGCTCAGGTGGCAAGTTGCGGCGTGCGCCGGTAGCCGGGTGAAGCGGTGCAGCAGCGGCACAGGGCGCTCAAAAGGCCAATCGAGGTGTCGATCTTACCACTGCTGCTTCAGAGGGGCGCCCAGGGGGCGCTCAGCGCCCGTTTGCGACAGGGATGCACCCCCAGTCGCATCTCTGCTCCGTCCGTCCCGCGCCGGGACCGCCCGCAGGCCTCCGGCGCATCCCCTCGGGCCGTTCCTCAGCGAGGCTCAGGTCACCCCCGCGCGCCCTGCGCAGACGCCCCCCGGATGGCCGCTTCGCTTCCCCTCGTGCTCGTGCTGCTCGGGCCCACCGCCAGCGGTAAGTCGGCCCTGGCCCTGGAGCTGGCCGGCCACTTCGACCTCACGGTGCTCTCGGTGGATTCCCGACAGCTTTATGCGGGCATGGACATCGGCACCGCCAAACCCACCGCCGCCGAACGGGTGCGCGTGCCCCACGGCCTGCTCGACCTGCGCCCGCCCGACCAGCCGCTGAACCTGCAGGAGTTCCGCCAGGCGGCCGAGGCCGCCATCGCCGCCGAACACCAGCGCCGCGGCGTGGCCTTTCTCGTGGGGGGCAGCGGGCTGTACCTGCAGGCCCTCACCCAGGGGCTGCAGCCACCGCCGGTTCCGCCACAGCCGGCCCTGCGCGCCCAACTGGCGGCGCTGGGGCCAGCCACCTGCCACCAGTTGCTGCGTCAGGCCGACCCGGAGGCGGCAGGGCGCATCGACCATGCCGACACCGTGCGCACCCAGCGGGCCCTGGAGGTGCTGTACGCCACCGGCCGGCCCCTGTCCAGCCAGCAGAGCCAACGGCCACCTGCCTGGCGGGTGCTTGAACTGGGCCTTGACCCCAGCGACCTCAGGCAGCGGATCGCCCGCCGTACCCGTTCGCTCTATGCCGATGGCCTGGTGGAGGAAACGGAGGAGCTGGCCCGGCGCTTCGGCCCCAACCTGCCGCTGCTGCAGACGATCGGCTACGGCGAAGCGCTGCAGCTGCTGGCGGGCGAGCTGAGCGAGGCGGAGGCGATCAGCCGAACCGACCAGCGCACGCGGCAGTATGCCAAGCGCCAGCGCACCTGGTTCCGGCGCCGGCATGACCCTCTGTGGCTGGATCCGGCCGCTGGCGCCACCGATCTACTGAGGGCCGCCATGGTGGCGGTCGAAGGGGTTCTAGGGTAAGTGTGAGTGCTCGACGGCTGTTCCCCGTGCCGGCCTCCGCTACGCCCCTCGCTTCTTTGAATGCCTCCTCGTCCTCGGTTTGATCGTCGTGCTCCCGTGCGGGAGCTCCCCAACATCAACGAACGCATCAGTTACCCCCAGTTACGGGTGGTCGATGCCGACGGCAGTCAGCTCGGCGTGATCACCAGGGAGGAAGCCCTCGAGGTCGCCAAGGACCGTGAGCTCGACCTTGTGCTGGTGAGCGAGAAGGCGGATCCGCCGGTGTGTCGGATCATGGACTATGGCAAGTTCAAGTTCGAGCAGGAAAAAAAGGCCAAGGAAGCCAAGAAGAAGTCGCATCAAACCGAAGTCAAGGAGGTGAAGATGCGCTACAAGATCGATTCGCACGATTACCAGGTGCGCATCGGTCAGGCCATCCGCTTCCTCAAGGACGGCGACAAGGTGAAGTGCACGGTGATCTTCCGCGGCCGGGAGATTCAGCACACGGCGCTGGCTGAGCAGTTGCTGTATCGGATGGCCAAAGACCTCGAGGAAAGCGCCGAGATCCAGCAGGACCCCAAGCGCGAGGGGCGCAACATGATCATGTTCCTCACGCCGCGCAAAACGCCGCTCACCAAGGAAAAAGATGCCGCTGCCCTGGCGGCCAAGGCGGTGCGCACCATTCCGTCACCGCAGCGCCAGACCAGCGCCGCCGCTGCAGGCGAGGCCGCCGAGGGCTGAGCGCGCACGCAGGCGCAGAGCCTTGCTCGCTGCTGCGGCACGCCCATGCTCAGAGCGTGGTGGCGAACAGTTCGAGCATTCCCTGCCAGCCGGCGGCGGCAGCAGCGGGGTCATGGTCGGGCCTGGCCTCGCACATGAATCCGTGGCCCGCCTCCAGTTCGATCAGCCGGTGGCGCCCGCCCGCCGGATCGGCCTGGCGTAACGCAGCCCCGATCGCCGCCAGCTCAGCGGCCGGCATCAGCGGATCGCGCCGCCCGCAGAAACACCAGACCCTGCCAGTGACCTCCGGTAACACCTCCAGGGTGGGGGGGCCGCCCCCCGGCCTGCCGCTGGCCACCCCTGCCCCGTAAAAGTCTGCGGTGGCAGCGATCTGGGGCAGGCTGGCCGCCAGCAGAGCGGCGTGGCCGCCGAAACAGAAGCCCACGCAGCCCAGCAGGCCGGCCCCGGTGCGTTCCTGCAACCACTGGCAGGCCACGTCCAGATCAGCCAGCAGCTCGGCGCTGCTGGTGCGGTCCTTGTGGCTGCGTCCTTCGGCCAGATCATCGGCCCTGTAGCCCAGCTCCAGGGACGGAGCGCTGCGGGCGAACAGGGGCACCGCCAGCGCCGCATACCCCTCCAGAGCCAGCCGGTCGGCGACCGAACGCACCCAGGCGTTGATGCCGAAAACCTCCGGCAGCACAAGGATGGCGCCCCGTGCGGGCTGGGCGGGAGCAGCCCACCAGCAACGCAGCGGCACCGAAACCACACCGCTGCGCTGCGCCTGCTCGCCTGCCAGCGAACCTGCCGGCCTGTCAGCAGCCACCAGGCCAGGAGCAGCAGCAGCGGGGGCTGCGGGAAGGGTGATCCACTCGGCCACGGATGCTGTCGCAGGGGTCGGCCCACACGATGCCACTGCGGCGGTTGGGCCAGTGGCGGAGCAACCGGCACAGTCTCTTATGACAAACAGGGAATTGTCACCGGGGCCGAAGCTCCGTAGGGTGTCCCCAGACGTTCAGGTCCGGGCCGGCGTGCGATTTCACATCCAGCAGGAAAGCGACATCCCGGCGTCGACCCAGCTGTACAACCAGATCTGCTTCGCGATCGCGGCCCGTCATTACCCGCCGGGCCACCGCCTGCCGAGCACGCGGCAGCTGGCCATGCAGACCGGCCTGCACCGCAACACGATCAGCAAGGTCTACCGCCAGCTGGAGAACGACGGTGTCGTGGAGGCGATGGCGGGCTCCGGCATCTATGTGCGCGATCAGCAGAAGCCGCGCGAGCTGAAGGCACCGCCGGGCCTGCGCAACCGCCTGCGGCCCGACATCGACCGCGAGGTGCGCCAGTGCGTCGACGGCCTGCTCAACGCCGGCTGCACGCTGCAGCAGGCCAGGGAGCTGCTCACCCGCGAAATCGACTGGCGGCTGCGCTGCGGCGCCCGCGTGCTGGTGAGCACACCGCGCGAGGACATCGGCGCCTCGCTGCTGATCGCCGAAGAACTGGTGCCCGTGCTGGAGGTGCCCGTCGAAGTGGTGCCGATGGAGGAGCTCGAGGCGGTGCTGGAGAGTTCGAGCAACGGCACGGTGGTCACCAGCCGCTACTTCCTCCAGCCCGTGGAGGAGTTGGCCCAGCGCTTCGGCGTGCGCGCCGTGGCGGTGGATCTCAACGACTTCCGCCACGAGCTCGATCTGCTCAAGGAGCTGCGGACGGGCAGTTGCGTGGGCCTGGTGAGCATCAGTCCCGGCATCCTGCGGGCCGCGGAGGTGATCCTGCACAGCATGCGCGGCAACGAGCTGCTGGTGATGACCGCCAACCCCGACGTGGGCAGCCGCCTGCTGGCCCTGCTGCGGGCCGCCAGCCACGTGCTCTGCGACCGGCCGAGCCTGCCGCTGGTGGAGCAGACCCTCCGCCAGAACCGCGCCCAGTTGATGCGGCTGCCCCAGGTGCACTGCGCCCAGAGCTACCTGGGGGCCTCCACCATCGATCTGCTGCGCAAGGAGATCGGCCTCACCGGCCAGCGCGATGGCTACGGCGATCCCGAAACCATGAAGGTGGGATGAGCAGCGTGAAGCCATCTCCGCCCGGCTCGATCGGGCGGTTGCTGCGTGCGATCGGCGCCGACCTGCGCATGATCAAAGAGCGCGACCCTGCCGCGCGCGGCACGGTGGAGATCCTGCTCTGCTATCCGGGCTTCCATGCCCTGGTGCTGCACCGTTTCAGCCACCGCCTGTGGCGGCTGGGCCTGCCGCTGGTGCCGCGGGTGCTCTCGCAGGTGGGGCGCAGCCTCACCGGCGTGGAGATCCACCCGGGCGCGCAGATCGGCCATGGGGTCTTCATCGACCACGGCATGGGCGTGGTGATCGGAGAAACGGCCGTGATCGGCGATCGCTGCCTGCTGTTTCAGGGGGTCACCCTCGGCGGCACGGGCAAGGAACACGGCAAGCGCCATCCCACGCTCGGCGAGAACGTGGTGGTGGGGGCAGGAGCGCAGGTGCTCGGCGCGATCGTGGTGGGATCGAACACCCGCATCGGCGCCGGCTCGGTGGTGCTGCGGGATGTGGCGCCCGACAGCACGGTGGTGGGCGTTCCCGGCAGGGTGGTGCATCAATCGGGGGTGAGGATCGATCCTCTGGCGCACTCGCAGCTGCCGGATGCGGAAGCCAGGGTGATTCGCAACCTGATGGAGCGCATCGACACGCTCGAAGGTGAGGTGGGTCGCCTGCAGAACTGCCTGCGGGAAGTGGCCGCCGGCCGCCCCCTGCAGGACATCTGCGGCGGCAAGGCCCAAAACCTGAGGGACCGCGAGATCCTCGAGTTCCTGGGCGATGGCCCCGGCGATGGGCCGGGTAGCGGGCTGCTGACGGCGCCGGCTGACGGCGTCGACTGACGCATGAGCTGCGGCGGCGCAGGCTCTGACGCTCAGCCGGTGACCACCGTTTCGGCGGTTTCCATGCGGGGCTGAAACATGAACATGGAGTAGATCACGTTGCGGCGCATGGAGGTCATCATCTCCAGGAACATGTCGTAGCCCTCGTTCTTGTATTCGATCAAGGGATCCTTCTGCCCGTAGCCGCGCAGACCCACCGATTCACGCAGGGCATCCATGGCCTGCAGATGTTCGCGCCAGAGGGTGTCGATCTGCTGGAGGATGAAGAACCGCTCCGCCTCCCGCATCAGCCCAGGCCTCACCTGCTCGATCTGGCTCTCCTTGAGGTCGTAGGCGTTGCGCAGCTGCTCGCGCAGGAATGCCTTGAGCTCTTCGGTGGAAAGGCCCTGGAGCTGCTCGGGCGTGAGATCGGCCAGCAGGTACACGAACTCCTGAACCTTGGCCACCAACCGGCCCAGATCCCATTCCTCGGGCGGCAGATCAGGGTTCACGTAGGCATCCACAATGTCAGACATGGTGCGTTCGCCGTAGCCGATCACCTGCAGCTTGAGCTCCCGGCCTTCGAGCACGCGGCGCCGCTCGGCATACACCGCTCGGCGCTGGTTGTTCATCACTTCGTCGTACTCGAACACCTGCTTGCGGATGTCGTAGTAGTAGGTTTCCACCTTCTTCTGCGCCCCTTCCAGCGAGCGGGTGAGCATGCCCGATTCGATCGGCATGTCTTCTTCCACCCGGAAGGCATTCATCAATCCGGCCACACGTTCACCGCCGAAGATGCGCAGGAGATTGTCTTCCAGCGAAAGGAAGAAGCGGGTGCTGCCGGGATCGCCCTGGCGTCCGGCCCGGCCGCGCAGCTGGTTATCGACCCGGCGCGATTCGTGCCGCTCGGTGCCGATCACGTGCAGACCACCGGCCTGCCGCACCCGCTCCTCCTCCTCCTTCACCACCACGTCGTACTCGGCGCGGACCCGGGCGATCAGGCTGCGCAGCGCCTGAATCTGGGGGTCGTCGGTGGGGGCCTTCTCCGCCGCCTGGGCGATCCGGTCTTCCAGCTGCAGCACGCTGAGGGCCCGGTCACCCCAGGCTTTCACCAGTTCACGGGCCAGCTCCACCAACGATTGCTCGGTGGCGGGGGTGAGGGCGCAGGGGAAAAGAGCGCCGATGGCACGGGCCTCGCTGGGCGCCGAGGCCGGCAGGGCGGCACCGGGAGCAAAACCGGCCCGGGAAGCCTCCCGGGGCAGGGGGATCGGCGGCCGATGGCCCTCCTCCGGCCGCACCAGCAGGGGCAGGAGCACTTCCCTGAGCTTCAGCCGTGCCATGTAATCGGTGTTGCCGCCGAGGATGATGTCGGTACCGCGGCCCGCCATGTTGGTGGCGATCGTGACGGCTCCGGCCCGGCCGGCCTGGGCCACGATCTCCGCCTCACGTTCAACGTTTTCGGGCTTGGCGTTCAGCAGGTTGTGGGGAATGCCCTGCTCGGCCAGCAAAGAGGAGAGCAGCTCCGACTTCTCCACGCTGGTGGTGCCCACCAGGATGGGGCGCCCGTCGTGGTGAATGGTGGCGGTTTCCAGAGCCACCGCCCGCCATTTGGCCACTTCGTTCTTATACACCTGATCCACCAGATCGGTGCGGGAGCGCTGCCGATTGGTGGGCACCACAGTCACTTCGAGTTTGTAGGTTTTCTCGAATTCGACTTCTTCTGTCTTGGCGGTGCCGGTCATGCCGGCCAGGCGTGGATAGAGCAGGAAGAAGTTCTGGTAGGTGATGCTGGCGAGTGTCTGAGTTTCCGGCTGGATCGGCAGATTCTCCTTGGCCTCGATCGCCTGGTGCTGCCCATCACTCCAGCGGCGACCGGGCATCACCCTGCCGGTGAACTCATCCACGATCACTGCGTCTTCGCCGCGCACGATGTAGTTGACATCTTTGATGAACAGCTCCTTGGCCTTGAGCGCATTGGTGATGTAGTGGGCCCAGGGATCGGCGGGGTCGAACAGGTCTTCCACTCCCAGCAACTGCTCAGCCTTGGCATACCCCTCATCGGTGAGGGTCACATTGCGCTGCTTCTCATCCACCTCGTAATCCCCTTCGGGATCCACACCATCTTTCGAGCTGCCTTCAGCACGGATGAGCTCATTAGCAATATCAGCAGCGCGGCGGTATTTCTCCTGGGGGCGCTCCACCTGCCCTGAGATGATCAGGGGCGTGCGCGCTTCATCCACCAGGATGGAATCAACCTCGTCAATCACGCAATAATTGAATTCACGCTGCACCACTTCTTCGATATCATTCGCCATGTTGTCGCGAAGATAATCAAAGCCCAGCTCACTATTGGTGGCATAGGTGATATCGCAGCCGTAGTTGCGACGCCGCTCGCTGGGCGGCATGTCCTGCTGGATCAGCCCCACGGACAGCCCCAGGAAGCGGTGCACCTGCCCCATCCACTCGGCATCACGACGCGCCAGGTAGTCGTTCACCGTGACCACGTGCACACCCTTGCCGGTGAGCGCATTGAGATAGGAGGGCAAGGTGGCCACAAGGGTCTTGCCTTCACCCGTCTTCATCTCGGCGATCTGCCCCTCGTGCAGCACCATGCCGCCGATCAGCTGCACATCGAAGTGGCGCATCCCGAGCACCCGCTTGCCCGCTTCGCGCACCACGGCGAAGGCTTCAGGCAGGAGCTCATCGAGCAGGGCCTTGCGGCGCGCGGCCGTCTCAGGCTTCTCCAGCTTCTGGCGGAACTCGGCCGTCAGGCCCCGCAGCTCCTCGTCGCTGAGGGGCTCGATCTCCTCTTCCAGCAGGTTGATGTCGGACACCAACGGCTGGTAGCGCTTCAGCTTGCGGGCATTGGGATCACCCAGCAGCAGCTTGAGCATGGAGAAAGCCTGTCCGTAGTTGCTTACCCTACCATCGCAAAACCGCGGCCGAGAGCGAAGAATCGTGCTGCTGCAAGGGTTTTCGGTGCTCCGCTCGTCGGGGATCCGCACCTGGGGCGCCCACGGACCGCGGCGGGAGCACCGAACCGGCACCGGTCAGGCGGCCCTGACCAACGGTGTCAGACGGATCAGCGGAGGGGGGGCTGCTCGCGGTACCCACCACACCCCGGTCCTGCTGCTGTATCTCGATGCTGGCGGCCTTCCAGGCATTGCCGCTATTGGGAGGGAGGGAGGATCAGCAACTGCCGGAGTCACGGGCAACCAGGGAGTGCTCGAGGTCGACCCGATCCAGGCCCACCGCCACGCGGCTCCAGGCATCGATCCTGCCGATCCGGCTGAGCGAGACCCCAGGAAGCTGGTGAGCAGCGAGGGGATGGTCCAACTCCCGAGCCGATCCGGGCCAGGGGTCAGCGGCCGTGGCGCCGGCGCAGGACCTTGTCCTTGCGGTGAACTCCAGATGGTGGCTCTGTCCAGCACATCCGGGAATGTGTCGTCGGGGCCCCAACCTTCTGGATCCGCTGGTGGCGGTGCGGTGCTGCTGAGGGAGCCGGGGACGGATCTGAAGGATTAGGGGTAGTCGGTGGCGAGCAGCTCGGCAGATGCGCTGCATGGCTGCAGCAAGCCCGGCTTCTGGTAGCTTCCGTGGCGTCCAATGCGGTCCCGTAGGCTGAATGGAGGTGCAGTTTCGAAGCCTTGATTGTTTTCGAAAGCTTCCTCCGGCTGCGTCTGGCCAAAAATGGTGTAACTCCAATAACCATCTGTTGCATGAGTGGGCCGTCCCCGATGTGGAGATGTACCCCGATAACGATGATCCTGCCCGGCAAGACAATCCAAAGGATCTGGGTGTGAGCCGGCCCCCTACTAGGCACCTGTGGCGCATGGACGGGCAGCAGAACCGGCACCTGCGGAACCTTCTGGGACCGGCCATTAGGGAATCGCAGGCGCATCGGCAAAAGAATGGCCAGCGTGGTGACTGGCAGAATCGCTCCCAAAAGAGTTGCTCAGTCACGCTAAATGCTCCCAATGGATAGCCTCCTCTCCACCATCAGCATCCAGTCGTGGGTGTCCATTGGCGACTACGAGCTCAACTTCGCAGGAGTCAGCGGTGCTCCCACGCTAAGGCCCTCCTCAGACCTCGAAAGAAAGCTAAGCCTGCCCTCAAGGTCCAACCCCAATCAAGCAGACTCTTCTCCGCTTCGCGTGGGTGTGCACATACATGCCTTCCATCTAGAGGAGTGTCAGCAGATTCTTGATCACATCAGCCATGCACTGCCCAGTTGCGATCTATTGATCACCACTGACACTAGCAGCAAAAAGACAGCAATCGAGCTCCAGCTCAGCCAATACGCCTCACCACCATGGTGTCAACGGTTAGTGGTGCGGACGATTCCGAACAGAGGTCGGAACCTGGTGCCCCTTCTGAGTGATGGCCTGAGTTTTCTTCAACCCTGCCAGCTTGCCTTGCACTTACACACCAAACGAACCGAACACAAGAGTTTTGGCGGCAACTGGTTTTCCGACCTCCTCAGTGAGCTGGTGGGAGAAAGCCAGCGGGTAGACAGTGTGATTCAAGCCTTCACGAACCATCCTGATCTGGGCCTGGCCTTCCCCCACCCAAGAGAGCTGATCCGGCCATACCTCAACTGGGGAGCGAATTTCGATATTGCCGCCGTGCTGGTGAAAGGGCTCTGGCCAGGGCGCCAACTCAGCATCCAAGCCCCACTGATTTTTCCACAGGGAATGATGCTCTGGTTTCGGCCACAGGCCCTGGCACCGCTCGCTGATGCCTTGGCGCTGCTCTCCCCCCTGCCGCTGGAGCCGGTTCTCTATGACGGAACCCCCCTTCACGCCCTTGAGCGACTCACGGCACACGCTTGCGAGGTGGCTGGTCTGCGCTGGGCAATGCTTCCCATCAACCAGCCCGACAGCCACGACACCAGCAGCCATTCCCTGCCTTCCCTTCTGAGCGTGTGGGAGCCGCAGCCCGAGGTCTACCTGGCAGGAGTGGCCGCCCTGGCCGAGCAGCATCGCCGGCTGCAGGAGGAGCTGGCCGAGCGGGGAGCAGACCTTCAGGCCATTCGTAACCATCGCGACAGCTTGGACGAGGCCCTTCGGGCGAACGGCGTGACCCTGCAGGAGCAGAGCGTGACCCTGCAGGAGCAGAGCGTGACCCTGCAAGAGCAGAGCGTGACCCTGCAGGAGCAGAGCGCTGCCTTGGCGAAGGCCACCGCAACGCTGCGCGAACGTGAAGCCGACCTGCAGGCCCTGCGCCAATCATTGAGCTGGCGGCTTACAGGCCCGCTACGTAGGCTCACTCGCATGGCTCGCGGAGAAACCAATTGAATCCCTCCAGCTTGTCAACTCGGGCACCTTTGATTCTGCTGGTCGGCATGCATCGCAGTGGCACATCGCTGCTGGGCTCATTGCTTCCACACCTTGGTGTTGCACTGCCTGGCGACATGTTTGCCGGCGACATACACAATCCGGAAGGCTATTTCGAACGGCGCGATGTTACGGATCTTCAAGAGCAGCTGCTCATCGACCTGGGTCGCTGGTGGCCAAGTGCCGCAGGGGTATTACCTCTACCAGACGGGTGGATGGATTGGCCGTGCACACGCCGTGCCGCAAACCAACTAGGCAAGCTTCTGGCCGATGAAGCCGAGCAACATCAGGGGCCTTGGGCCATCAAAGATCCCCGCAGCAGCCTCCTTTTGCCACTCTGGAAGGAGGTCTGCACCGACCTCTCGATCCCCTTAACGCTGGTTCACGCCGTACGCGATCCAGCCGAAGTGATGGTCTCCCTGCTGCGCCGCGACGGAAGCGCCGCCGGCATGACCCCTGTCCGGGCACAGCAACTCTGGTGGCATCACAATATCCGCATCCTGGAAGACAGCGGCGACCTCCCGCGTCTTGTGGTGTCCTACAGCCATTGGTTCCAGCAACAAGCCCAGCAACAACTCTCCACCTTGGGCCACTTCTGCTGTGGCGTTCCCCCCAGCGCCGAAGCGCAAGCGGCGGCCTACGCCGAAATCAGGCCGGAGCATCGCCGTAGCCAAAGCTCTGGCAACTTGCCGATGCCGATTCATCGCCGCCTGCGCCAACTGGAACGCACCTTGGGGGCATCAGCCTTGAAGCCAGCCAATCCCCGTCACCATGCCCCGGCGGCACCGCACTGGCGCGACCAGCTCCCTCTGCTTCCCCACACACCATTACCTTCTACGTGCCGACTAGAGGTCGTGGGCTATGGCGCCACCCCGTGCCACTGGAGCATTCACGCCTGGTTGCAACGCTGCCCGCTGCCCAAAGGCTTCCAGCTGAGCGAGGAGAAATCTGCCGAGCCGGTGGGACTCCACCTGCAATCCCTGGCAGTGACCCAGAGCAGCAATGCGCTGGAGCTGCTGCGCCAGTTGCCTGTCGTGCTCGACCCCGTGCTGGAACGGGTAGAGGAGTTGCGCCAGCAGGGCGTTCGGGCCTTCTGGCTGGACCCCGGGTCCCCCAGCAGCGGCTGGTTGAATGAGAGCTTTGATGCCGACGCCGCCAGTCAGCTGTTCGGCCTGCCAGCTCCAAGCGTGCTGAGCACCCATGGGGACATGCTGTGCCTCGGAGGAGGAGGCAAAAGCTGGGAGCAAATCATGCCAACAGGTGCGTGGAGCTTGCCCACCTTCGACAGTCTGTACGTCGCCAATGCCGAAGCAGCGCGACTGCTGGCCGGTTGGCTGAATGCATGCAGCAGTGCTGGCCTTCAACTGGTGAGGTTGGACCCGAGTGACTATGAGCGTGAAGGCCTGCCGTTTTCCGCACTGGATCGGCCCAGCAGACTCCATCACGACTGGCTGCCGCCGGTATTGCTGAAGACCCCCCTGAAGGCTGAAGAACTGCTGGCCGAACTGCACTGGCAGCGAACCGGCAAGCCAGCACCGGCGCCATGCCAGACACCGACCCCCCACTCCGAGGTGCTATGGGAAAGCGGTAGAGCAGGAGCCCGAGCATCCGTTTGCATCAGCCTCTACAACTACGCCGATCGGGTGCTCACAGCGTTGGAGAGCGTGAGGAGGCAAAGCCTCCGACCATTGGAGTTAATCGTTGTCGATGACAGCTCCAGCGATGGCGGTGAACAACGGGTGAGCGCCTGGCTTCGTGAGCACAGCCAGGTCTTCCAGCGCGCTGTGCTGCTACGCCATACCGAAAACGGTGGTCTTGCGGCAGCCCGAAACACAGCCTTTGCCGCCTCCGAGGCGGAATGGTGTTTTGTGCTTGATGCCGACAATTCCTTGGAACCGGAAGCGGTCGCCCTTTGCTTGGCGGTTGCTGAGCGCTCGCCATCCACAACGGCAGTCGTGCATCCCATGGTGGAGCTACGCAACGAAAGCTTGGTGGATGGGCAACCCGAACAAGCGCTTCTCTCCCACATTCCCTGGCAAAGACAGGCCATGTTAGGAGGCAATCAGATCGATGCCATGGCGTTGGTGAGGCGTGAGCACTGGCATCTTGTCGGCGGTTACACCCATATTCCTGGTGGCTGGGAGGACTACGATTTCTGGTGCAAGCTCATTGAGGCTGGGCTGCACGGGGTGATATGCCCACAAAGATTGGCGGTTTACAACCGACACAACTCCTCAATGCAGGCAAGAAAGACTCTGAGCCATCTCTGGTCACTCAAACGCATTCTCATGTTCCGCCATCCCTGGCTTCAACTCGATTCGCCCATCCATGCCTAAGTCCAGCACGCCAGCGACCTGGGAGCTCGAGTCGTTTCAGCTAAACCAAAGCACAGCTTATGTCATTGGCTGGCTATTTGTACCGGGCGAAAGGATTAACGATCTTTCCCTTCAGTTGCGCACACCTGAAAATGGGGGCAAAGAGATTCTGGTTGGCCAGATTATTCTGGACGCAGGCAAACCACGTCCAGATGTATTTCAGGTCCACCAGGCCCACCCAGAAGCCTTGGAGTCAGGCTTTGTGGGTCTGGGTGCATGGCCAAGACAGCCCAGGCGTGGCGATCGCCTTGTGCTGTCAGCGAGCCTGGACAATGGAGAAAGACTCAACCTGGAAATCCCATCGGCGCGATGGCACTGGTCACTCTGCCCAACCGCCTGGCAGCAACGTACGGCAGCGATACGGCAGCTGCTGCGCTACGGGAAACGCGCGCTAAGACTTCTGGCCAGCGGTCAGGTCGCAAGCCTGTGTGAAAAGCTGGCACGCCAGCTTGGGGAAATGCCGCAGCAATCACTTCCACCGAGACTCACAGAGGACGATCTGGTCAGTCTCGGGGCGAACCAGGGAGCTAGCTTCAATCTAATCATTGACCACAGACTGGGTGGCGGTGCCAATCACTATCGGATGGATGTGGTGAAACAGTGGTTGAAGCAGGGAAACACGGTGTTTACACTCACCTATCACCTCGCCAGACTGCAGCCGATGCTGATCGTCGAGACAAGAACTCAGCAGCTGCGCTTTGGCCTGGAGAAAGCGTCTGATCTTCTGCCAACCCTCTCAGCAATACCACTGTCAACCATCACATACAATACGGCAGTTTCTTTTGTCGGCGCCGAAAAGATTCCAGAGTTAGTTCTAAGCCTCAAGCAACAGCATCAAGCAAGACTCACAGTTTTGCTGCACGACTACTTCAGTATATGTCCATCTCATTTTCTGATCAACGCCAATGGCGAGTTCTGCAACATACCTGATCTTGAGTCCTGCCGGAGATGTCTTCCCAACAATCGCCACGGCTTCACCAGCCTGTTTCAAGGAGACGTTGCACAATGGAGAGCGGCGTGGGCCCCGATGCTGCAGCAAGCGGATGAAATCATTGCCTTTTCGCACAGCAGCATTGAGTTGCTGAAAAAAGCCTATGGACGCAAGCCAGGAAAACCAGTAGTCGTCAGGGAAGAATCAGTCACGGTGCAACCGCATTCCGTAGACTACATAGATACAGAGTCTCTAGTCATCAAGAATAGAGACCAGCTTGTCATCGGCGTTGTTGGTCAGATAGGATTTCACAAAGGAGCCGCATTTGTTCAGGGCTTAGCTCAAGAGATCGAACAGCAAGGAGCCATGGAGCGCATTGCAGTCATTGGCAGCCTTGAAGGCAGATGCAACCCTGCCATTGTGCGCCAGAGTGGCCCATACCAGCGAGAAGATCTTGCCAAGGCAATCCTGGAGTCAGGTGCCAACATCATGCTTTTCCCTTCCATTTGGCCAGAGACATTTTCCTATGTCACCCAAGAGATCATCCAGTTCGGTCTTCCACTCGCCTGCTTTAGCTATGGCGCACCGGCAGAACGAGTCAAACAATACGAAAAGGGGTTGGTGCTAAAGTCACAAGATCCAAGCGATGTTTTGGAGAGTTTGCGCCAGCTCTTCCAAGCCTCATACCACACGCCAGCTCCCTCCCAAAACACATGACTCAACCCGTACAAGTCTTCACCAGCGCCGCACTGAACTACATTCCCAAAGTGAGGATGCTGTTTTATTCGTTACGGCGTCATCATCCAGACTGGAAGCTTCATCTTCTCTTGGCAGACCAACTTCCAGATGACCTCGAAATTAGCCAGGAGCCCTTTGACGCCATCACACCGATTGTGGATCTCCAGATCGACGATTGGAAGGGTTGGGCTTTCTGCCACTCCATTACTGAGTTGGCCACTGCGATCAAGCCGTGGATGCTAGATCATTTACTCAACGAATCTGAAGAAGGCGCCAAGGTTATTTATCTCGACCCAGATACCGTAGTCTTTTCTCCCCTCACAGACATCCTTGAGGCACTTGATGAAGCGACCGTTGTACTGACACCCCACCAAACCAGACCAGAGAGCAGTCTTCCGGCAGTTATCGACAACGAGATCTGCAGCCTGAAGCACGGCATCTACAACCTCGGCTTCATTGGCGTAAGCAACACAGAAGTTGGGCGTGCCTTTGCCCGCTGGTGGGCTGAGCGCACCTATTACTTTTGCCGTGACGATATTCCAAACGGCCTATTCACTGATCAACGATGGATTGATCTCGTGCCAGCATTCTTCCCTGGTGTGGCAATCATGAGGTCCAGCCGCCTGAATGTGGCCACCTGGAATATAACAACCCGCGAACTTAGCAAAGATCAACATGGCAGCTTCCTCGTGGATGGCGAGCCATTGGGCTTCTATCACTTCACCGGTTTTGACAGCGGTGCCCATCTGATTATGGCCTGTAAGAATGGAGGCAATAACCCTGCTTTGCACGAACTGGTCTCCTGGTACTCTGACCAGATACGGCCACTTATCAACGATCCATTGACCCATCGCTCTTGGGCCTTTGGTTGCTTCGACTCTGGCTCGGCGATCTCCAAGGAACAGCGTTTGGTTTACCGGAGCCGTCGCGATCTTCAGAAGACCTACCCAGACCCATTCGCAGCCCATGGATTTGAAGATTGGTGGCGAAGCCAAGCCAGAAAAGAGTATCCGAAGCTATTCCAGGAGAGCACCAAAGCCGAGGAGCTGCGACGCTTCAGCACTCCCCTTTCACCAGGATACCTAGGAAGCCAGCCGCAGGAATCATTAAAAGCCCGTGCAGCAGATCTGTTACGGCAATCACTCCTTCAGCCGCAGACTGGCTTGCAGCTCGGACGCCGCGCATGGGAAGTGCTGCGCCAAGAAGGGCTAGCCGGTGTGAAAGCCAGACTCCGCTGAGCAACCAGCTCACCACCAGCGCCATCCCCACTTACAGAAATACAACCAAGCACTGGCCAGATTCACAGCTGTAAGCCGCAGACTGTGGTGGCTTCCTCGACCCCAAGCGTGGGTTATCTTCATCACTGGGGTATACACACACCGACCCTCTGCCCGCAGGGACCGTGTAAGGTCGGCATCCTCAAGATAGAGAAAAAAGCGCTCATCAAAGCCGCCCACCTTCTCGAATTCACGACGTCGTATCACCATGCAGCAGCCACTGAGATACTCCACATCCAGAACGCGATCCAGTGGACTACTCGCCATGACAAAGTGTCGGTCAAGCTTTCGTAAGCACGCAGGTTTAAGCCAAGCGGGAACAAATCGGCGACTGATCATTGCGAACACCGTGGGATCTGTTTTGCACAAGTGCTGAACCTCTCCCGCCGGGTTTTGAATCTGAGGAACAGCCAGGACAACATCCGGGTGGCTACTCAGCCAATGGAGTAATCGCTCAAAGCTCCCATCTTCCCAGCTTAAGTCAGTGTTGAGGGCCGCCAGCCATGGAGCTGGTTCCCCCTCCCTCTGGATGGCCTGTTCTGCCAAGGCCTTAGCCGCTAAGTTGACGGCGCGTCCATAGCCCAGATTGCTAGAACTGGTTAAGAATAGATCCGCTCGAGACGACAGCTCTTCAATCGATTCACCAGGAGAATAGCCATTCACTACAACGCAATAGCCAATCCGTGGATCCAAGGCTTCAAGGCATTGGGCCAATGTCTCCACTTCCGATCGGCTCGTGCGGTAAGCAACAAGTACGAGTTGCATCTGGCGCTGAATGCTGTTCACAGTTGCTCCAGAGTGATGCACAGCTTGACATCCGGCCGCTGTTGAAAGCCAATTTGGAAGAGCCGCCTCAGCCTCCTGGGCATCAAGGAGGCATCGATGGCGAAATGAATGGGGTGGCCAACGGAATAGGACCGCGGTGGGGTCATCGGCCAGTAGGGGCCGCAAGCAAAGGCCAGCGACCTGAGAATGGTGCTGATCACCCCAACCACCTGCGTAGCTTTTCGATCACAGGCGGGGCGAGAGACACGAGCTGCGTCCAAGCGTTGGCTGGGGTCCCAGTGACCTTCGCTGGGGGGAGCAGCCGGGCATCTGTCTCGTCGTGCACGGAGAACTGAGGGTACATTGCGGCAGCTTCGCCAAGGAGCGGGCTTCATACCCTGACAGCTCCCATCAGGATCAACACCTCGAGGAGATGACCGAGGCTGTGGATGGTGGGTGAGGTGCTTGCCCGCTGGTCGAGAACGGCCGTGCTCGCGACAGGCCTGCGCACGCTTCATCGGCAGCCGCTCCCGTTCGAGCAGCGCGACCTGGAGGAAGGGCAGGGGGGAGCCGAAGACGAGACGAAGCAACCGGTGGCGAAGCTCTGCCTGGGGACGTATGCCAATGCTTGTGAGGTCGATGGGACAGGATCCAATCTCTACACCGCTGGATTGACGATGGGGACCAGCTCCATTGCCGCAGGGCCTGCCTTTAACGAACAAGCCCCAATGATCTGGACAGGACGATCTTCCAAGACCCGTAGAACACGGAAGTCCACGACGCGATGAACGAAGCTTCGTTCCTGACCAGAATAACTGAGGATTCCACCTCCGATAAAATAGAGGCCAGGCCAGAGGCCGCCTCGGAAAGAAAAACGCACCTGCCAACGGGAGCCGGCAGCAAACTCGGCAATCTGCCCCCCATGATGGGGGCCGGCGTCTTCAGGTAGACTCTGGCCGCTGACGCGCTGGCCCGTGTGGCTCGCGATGTGGCACGCCATGACCACCTGATGCAGAGGTTGGTCAGCCTCATAGCAGAAGACCAAAACAAAGTCTGCGCCGAACGGCAACACATTCACTCGCTTCCCTGCACCTCGTTCAATCCAGACATCGCAGATGCGGCCGCCGTGACTCGGGTAGATCTCACTTGACTGGGGAGTCAGGTGAGGATCAAACCAGGCGTCAGAATCATTGCTGCCTGCTGGCACAGGCGGAAGGGCTGCAGTAATTGTCGGGACAACAGCGTCTGCAGGAATCGTCTCTGGTGGCAGGAAAGCACCATCCCACTCAGCATCGCTGGCGTTGATCAACCGCTGGTAGGTGACCGTGACCTTGGCAGGTGCGCCCAACATCCGAGCCTTGCCCTTGTGGAGCAGCAAGGCCTGATCGCAATGCTGAAGGATCTGGGCACAGCTATGGGTAACCAGGAGGACAGAAGTGCCGCGCTCCTTAAGGCGCTCCAGGTGGCTATAACACTTCTTTTGAAAAAGCTCGTCACCAACAGCCAGGGCCTCATCCACCACCAACACATCAGGGTCGATGTGGGCCTGCACCGCAAAAGCCAGCCGCACCGCCATACCACTGGAATAGGTCTTGACCGGCTGGTTGATGAAGTCTCCAATGTCAGCAAAGGCAAGGATCTCATCGAGCCGTTCTTCGGTTTCTCCCCGGCTGAGACCCAGCAACAAGGCATTGAGGAACACATTCTCCAAGCCGCTGAACTCTGGGTTAAAACCACTTCCAAGCTCCAACAAAGCGGCGACTCGCCCCCGGATCTGCACCTCACCAGACGTGGGTTCGAGCGTGCCGCAAAGTAATTGGAGCAGGGTGCTCTTGCCAGATCCATTGCGTCCCACCACCCCGAGGGTCTGGCCCAACCCCAAGCTGAAGCTCAGCTCCTGCAGGGCCCAGAATTCACGAAAGAATTGCTTCCGCTTGCCACGTAGATCCCTACCCCAAAGGGACTGCAGCAGCCGGTCACGCGGATGCCGGTAGATCCGGTAACACTTGCTGATGCCCGTGACCCGTACGGCACATTCGGAATCTGATGGAGAATGAATGACTGTCATTGATCAGAGCACATCCGCAAAACCGCGGCGAGCCTTCTGGAAGCCGCGAAAGGCCAACTCACAAACCAGCAGCCCCAACAAGCAGCCCCATAACAGATAGCTGATGGAAGGCGGCAGGCCATTCACCGCCACTTGCCTGGTCTGCTCGATCACCAGCACGAGAGGATTGAGGCTTAACAGCGGCTGCCACTGGGGCGGCAGAGCACTCAGGGGATAGAAAACAGCGCTTAGAAACATCATCAGGTTGACCACCACGCTGCTCACCTGACCAAGATCACGGAGATAAACACCCAAAGCCGAAAGCAGCCAGCCCAACGCAAGACAGCCACATACCATCGGCAGCCAAACCAGCGGAAGCCACAGAAACGTTACCGGGATACCGTTGCTGACAAGGCCATGTGCAGACGCAGAAAGCAGTCCATTCAGCAATTGAAAGGCCACCAGTACGACGACGCTGGTGAGGGCATGAAAGGAGGCGGCAGCCACTGTGACGGCCGGCAGGATCTCAAGGGGAAAGATCACCTTGGTAACAAGGTTTGAATTATCCTGCATCAACGTTGGCGCCTGATTAGCAGTTTCTGAAAAGAGGTTAAACACGATCAGTCCGGCAAACAGATTGATCGCAAACATCAGCGGACCACTTTGCTGCAAGTCTCCCCAGCGCGCCTGAAAAACCTGGGAAAACACAAAAGTATACACCGCCAGCATCAGTAGCGGTGTAAACAAACTCCATCCCCAACCCAGCATGGAACCACGGTAGCGTCCCTGTACCTCGCGCCAACTCAGTTGGGCCAACAGTTCCCGTTGGCGCCAGAGCGCTCCAGGGAAGCGCAGTAAGGTGAGTTTCACCACTGTTCACCCACTGCACCACCAAGACAGCTCATCACATGATGAGGACTGATGTACTGTGACTCTCTGCAACAGGAGCCCTGCAGGCACCGAACAGTCGGGAGCTCCCAGAAACAGACATTGGTGCGGTACATGGCGCCGGCACGTGAACGATCACCATCTAAGTTGTTTAACATCATGGCCCACAAAACGTCTGAAAAGGTGGTTAAAACAAGAGTCCAACAGGTACGCGGCTCGGATCGTTGCTCCCTTTTCCTACCACAGACTCTTAGGGAGATCCTGGAAAACCCAGTCCTTTCACGGGACAATGGCCTTGTGATCGCAGGTAAGGGCTGGGTTCATGGGAGGCAAGCAGCTGGGGTTCGGTGGCTACGAGCAGACCACAGCCAAGAAGCGCACCAAACGTGAGAAGTTTTTGGCTGGGATGGAGAAGGTTGTGCCTTGGAAGGCGCTGACTGATCTGATCGAGCCCCACTACCCCAAGACCAGCTCCAAGGGAGGTCGCCCGGCCTATCCGCTGGAGACAATGCTCCGGGTCCATCTGATGCAGCAGTGGTAGTACCTGAGCGATCCAGCCATGGAGGATGCGCTGATCGAGGTACCGATCATGCGCCGATTTGCAGGGATCGACCTGATCAGCGAGCGGATCCCGGATGAGACCACGATCCTGGCGTTCCGGCACCTGCTGGAGAAGCACAACCTGGGCGAGCAAATCTTTCAGGTGGTGAAGGCCCATCTCAAGGACCGCGGCATGGCTATGAAGCAGGGCACGATCATTGATGCCACCTTGATTGCGGCTCCCAGTTCCACCAAGAACAAGGCTGGGGAGAGGGATCCAGAGATGCACCAGACAAAGAAGGGCAACCAATGGTATTTCGGTATGAAAGTCCACATTGGCGTCGACAAGGACACTGGCCTGTTCCACTCGGTGGAAACCACCGCCGCCAATGTTCACGACCTCACTTCCGCTGCCAAGCTCTTACACGGTGAGGAGACAGTTGTCTACGCCGACGCCGGCTACCAGGGGATCGAGAAGCGACCCGAAATGGAAGGGAAGGGTATCGGTTTTCCGTGTTGCCATGCGTCCAGGAAAGCGACGGGCTCTGCCCGATACCCCCGAGGGACGGCTGGATGATCTGATCGAGACCGCCAAAGCTCACATCCTTGCGAAGGGCGAGCATTCGTTCCGCGTGATCAAACGGCAGTTCGGATTTCAGAAAACGCGGTTGCGTGGCATGCTCAAGAACAGCTGCAAGGACAATGTGCTGGCAGCCCTGGCGAACCTATTCATGGTGCGCCAAGAACTGCTATGCAAGACATGACCAAGGGAGTGGTGTGCCCATTGTGGGCAAGATCGTCCGTCATGGACGTCATAAAGGCACCTCGAATAATCAGCACACAACAGAAGTCATGCGGACATAAAAATGCCGCCAACGAGGCGGCTGTGCAAGCATAGATTACGTCAACTATTAACGAGTTTCCTTGAACCGCGGCACTTCTATTAGTAATTCATGCAACCACAGCTACGTGGTCAGAGCGCTGGAGAAAACGAAGGAAGTTGAATATCAGGTTCTTGAGGCCCCACCAAGCCTCGTTCCTTTCTGGCCCAATCTTACTTGTCAGCTTTCCACCCATAGACATGATCATACTGCCAAAGACATGCTCGACACAAGCTCTGATTGACGACTTAACACGATTTAATTCCTTGGCTGCGTTGCTCAGAGGATGATTGCGAGCGCCTTTTTCGTGGATCAGACTTTCGAAGCCACCGAGATTCAGAAGATCCTCAAAGCATTCACCTGAATACGCTGAGTCTGCCCAGACATAGTCATGTTCGTTTTCAGGATCCAGCAGGCGTGGAAGCATCTGGCTGTCGTGGATATTGGCAGGAGTGACAGCATATCGGCGGATGAAACCATGGTCAACATCGATGCAGATGCTGTTCTTGCAACCGTAGTAACTGATGCCGTTCTTTCTTGTCCAGCGAGCATCTAAATCCTTTTGCTGCAAGCGATCTTGGTTTTCATCCCAACCCTCAGGCAGCCTCCCGGCTTTGATTTCTTTGTTCTCCTCGCGGGTATTTCGTTGCTTGGGAACCGGGACAAGAGTCGCATCGATGATCTGACTGCCACGGGCTTGGAGACCCTGGGAGCGGAGGTATCCCTCAAACATCTCTAAGAGCTCATCGATCACTCCCGCCTTGCGCAGTCACTCCCTGAAGAAAGCGACTGTGGTGGCATCTGGAATGCTGGTCATCACACCAAGCCCGACAAACTCCTCAAGGGAGCGTCTGTCGTTCACCTGGAATTCAAGCTCTTCATCGCTCAGATTGAACAGCTGCTGGAGAACGAGCATCTTGAAAAGGATCAGCGGATCAATCCTCTTGCGCCCTGCATTGCTCTTGCGCTCGTGCTCATAGCCCTTGTCAAGCAGTGGGCGGAATGATTCCCATGGAATCGAATCAGCCAGGCTCTTGAGAACCGGCATTTTATCCTGGAGCTTTGCGACTGTTTGCTGTACGTCCAAGAAGCCTCTCTGACCCACCTTTGGCACGAAAATTATTCAACCAATCATAATCCAGATCATGTAGGAATCAAGCGCGTTGTTGATTTTTCGAGGTGCCCATAAGATGTGCCAACCTGCGGCCAACCATGGCAATGCTGAAGATGGCAGGTTTCCCTCCTACCACCCGATCATCAATGGCCCAGAGCGGAGAGCCAAAAGTGATGCGCCAACCAGGTACCTATTCATCAACAGGGTGAGTATCAGATCACCCAACGAACTCGCCCCAAGTCATCTGAATACAGTTGTCGCTCCCATGCGCTCCAGCGGGGATTGACAATGGCCATGCGGGCCAAGTCGTCTTGGTGGAAGGTGGACTCGAACGCTGTAATGGATTCCGGCTTGCTGTTCTCCCGCGGCGGCGGGGCAAAGGGGGCGGTTCCTGCGGGCAGCAGGGGCAGCAGAAGCCGGTTGAGATCGTCCTGGAGGTGCTCGAGCCTCAGGGCGGTGACCCCCTCATCCAGGTCGAAGTACTGCAGCCACCAGTCGGCGGCCACCCAGGTGCCGCCGAGACGCAGGGAATAGAACAGGCCGCTGCGCACCGGATCAAAAGGCAGGTCCGGCAGGTTCATGTGGCGACGCTTGTGCTGCCAGTCACTGATCAGCCAGCGGTGCAGGGGCCTGGCCGTGATGACGCGACGGCGCTGGCCGGCACGCCAGGGCCCACGGCTTTCGCGCAGGGCGATCGAATCGTGCTTCTGGGGGGTGTCGTCGGGATCAACCGCCACACCAGGAAGGGCCCGCTCGCGAAACAGGCGGTTCATCGACGTCCCTCCGGTTTTGGGCAGGTGCAGCCAGAGGAAGGCGTCAGCGATAATCACGGTCCGGTGAAGTTCTTCTGCAGGCGCATTATATGGACGGCGACTTGCCGAGCTTCCTGGGACTCGGAGTGCAGAGGGGCGGCACGACAACCCTGCAAAAAATGCTTGAGCAGCATCCTGGGGCCTTTCTGCCGCCGGCGAAGGAGGTGCACTATTTCAGCCTGCACTATGCCCGTGGTACGGCCTGGTACTGCCAGCAGTTCGCGCTAGCCGGGGCAGGGAAGCGCTGCGGGGAGATCACGCCCTACTACCTGTTTCACCCTGAGGCGCCGCGCCGGATCCAGCAGCTTCTGCCGGCGGCCCGCCTGATCGTGTTACTGCGGGATCCAGTGGAGCGTTGCCTTTCGGGGCTGTTCCATTCCCGCCGGCTGGGGCTTGAGCCCCTGCCGATGGAGGCAGCCCTGGCGGCGGAGCCTGGCAGGCTCGCGGGGGCGGAGGCTGCGCTGGCCGCCCCTGATGGCCGCCACCTGTCCCACCAGGTGCATAGCTATTTGAGCCGCAGCCGCTATGAGCTGCAGCTGGCGCACTACAAGCTGCTGTTTCCACAAGAGCAATTGCTGCTGCTGCGCAGTGAAGATCTGTTTACCGATCCTGAGCCGCTGTGGCGGCGGGTTCTGGCGTTTCTGGAACTGGCGGAGTGCCCGCTGCCAGGCGCGGTAGGGCGATGGAATGCCGGTGCCGGCGAGGCTGAGGCTGAGGCTGCGGATCCTGCCCTGCGACTCTGGCTGCGCCAGCAGTTGGCACCCACCTATCGGACGATGGAGCGCTGCTATCAGCTGCAGTGGTGATGCGCCTATCATTGCGTTGACCGGCTCAACTGCATATGGCTTGGTGGCGGAAAAGGAGTGAGCAAAAGATTGACTTGCCTCCCCAAGGTCCCGAGGGCATCCTCCAACTAGGCCATCGCACATACGTAGGCGGGTTATGGGAGGAGATCGGTGGTCTCCAGTTCGCTTTCCTGAAGCAGCAGGGGCTGCGGCCGGAGCATGTGCTGCTAGATATCGCTTGTGGATCCCTACGGCTGGGGGTGAAGGCGATCCCCTACCTGGAGTCGGGCCATTACCTAGGAGTGGAGAAGGAGCAGCAGCTGCTTGATGCGGGCCTGCAGCAGGAGCTGGGGGGGACTCTGCAGGCCAGCAAGCAGCCACGGTTGCTGTGTTCAGCTGATTTTTCCTTCGAGCAGTTGGCCACGCTGGTGGATGTGGCGATCGCACAGTCGTTGTTCACCCACCTGCCGCCGCTGCTGATTGGCCGTTGCCTGGAGAAGCTGCGGCCGTGGCTGAAGTCGGAAGGCCGCTTCTTCGCCACGTTTTTCGAGGTGGAGCATGAGCGGGCCAATCCCAGCGACCCCCACGACCACGGCTATTTCGCCTACACGCGTGAGCAGATGGAGAGCTTCGGTGCCACCCAGGGCTACCAGATGGACTACATCGGCGACTGGTGTCACCCACGCAATCAGGTGATGGTGGAGTTCCGCCACCAGAATTGATGGTTGCCCTCAGCCGCAGCCAGCAGATCGAGCTCTACAGAATCGAAAGTTTCCAGACCCATTTGGCTTATGTGGCCCGGGTGTACCTTGAACCTTGGGCCGCATTGTTGGGGGCAGCCGGTGGCGGGCCGGCCGCAGAGTCGCGTCTGGCGGTGATCGTGGACGATCGGCCCACGCCCCATCTGCGGTCCTGTGTGCTGAACACCCTGCTGATGGGACGGCTGGGGTGGCGTGTGAAGTGGTTCACCTCGCCGCAGGCCCTGGCGGCCAGTCGCCAACTAGTGGCGGATCTAGGGCCCTGGGTGGAGGTGATCGGGATCGCGGTCGATGGGGCCGAGGCGCTTAGCTGGCAGGCCTACAACACCTTGCTCAAGGATCCACAGTTCTGGAGGATGCTGGAAACCGAGCGGGTACTCACCTTCCAGGTGGACACCCTGCTGATCGAACCACCGGAGGAGGAGGTATTTGCCTACGACTACGTGGGATCCCCCTGGGCGCGCGGGCGAATCCTGTCGATGGATTTTCCGATCTACAGCGCTGAGCTGGAGCTGCAAGGGGTGGAGTGGGAGAGTCGGGCCCTGTGCGGCACCACCCCTCAGGGGGTAATCAATGGTAACGGCGGGCTGTCGGTGCGCCATTGCGAACGGATGGCCGAGATCGCCGAGCGCTGCAGTTCGCCGCCGGAGGAACCGGAGGATATCTTCTTTGCCCGCTGTTTGGCGGCGGTGAGCATCAAGGCGGTGCTGCCGCCGCTGCCGGTGGTGCAGCGCTTCAGCTGTGAAACCCAGGCCCAGCGTTGCAGCGGCGCCCATGCGGCCTGGCGGTACCTCGCCGCCGGCGAGGTCGCGGAGCTGCTGGAACGCCATCTGAAGCAAGTGATGGCGCTCACCGCCATCGGTGTGGCCACTAGCCGGGTGGCGGAGGGCCGGTGAGGCGACCCTGCTGGGTGCGGGTGGCGATACCGCACGACGACCTCCCGAACCAGCTAGCCGATGGCTACTGATCCTTCCGCCCCAGGACGCAGAGCTCGCGGCAGGTGGCGCTGGCCCCAAGTGAGCAGGAGGAGATCGCGGAGCGCCGGATCATGGCCATCGGCACTGCCGATCTGGATCAGCGCCTGTGCAGCGCGTCACCTGCCAGCGGCTCCAGGTCTGGCGCTTCCACACCGGTGTTCTCCGCAGACTCGATCGCCTGCTCCCTGGTGGCCTTGGCCTTGGCTGCTGCCGACTCGGCTTTCGTGGTGAGCTCAGCTTGCTCGGTCGCTGGTGCGTCGGCTTCACAAACAGCCGCCACTTTGGAGCTGGCTGCTACAGCTTCCTCCTGCCGCTCACAAGCTGCAGCAGCGGCAGTTTCCGCCTCCATCTCCATGCGGGCCTGGCAGATCCTGGCCAGTCGGCCCTGCTGGTGCCGCAGCTCCTCCGGCAACTCACTGCCGAGGTTGCCCTTGCCGTCGCGCCTGTCTTCCTGGGCAACCGCTACGCGGAAACCTTGCTGCTACGCGGATCTCGGCCCTCCACATCAAGGCATTGATTCATCCTCCAGCTCCTTCTCACGGGGCGACGGCGGAAGCAGAGTCGTCTGCTCAGGCGGCCAGGGCCGGAAGGCGCTGGGCTTCTGCATGCCCACGTCTGTCGCCCAAGTCCATTGCAGTTAAAGAGATCTTGGCTGATCCAGGGGCGTTGGTGGAGTGGCTGCAGGGGGCCTAGGCGCAACAGACTCCAAGCCCAAACGTGATTGCCTGCGCTGGAGCACGGCCCCCCATCGTTTCTGATCTGGCGCAAGAGCTTACCGCGCTGCTGAGATCAGCGGCCGAGGGACCCGCTTGCCACCAGATCCATCAGAGCCAGATGGCGCTGCACGCAGGATTCCAGCCTGAAGCGCTGCAGCACGGTGGTGCGGGCAGCCTCGCCAAGCTTCCGGGCGCGGGCGCGGTCGCCCAACAGCTCGGCGATGGCGGCGGCTAGATCTCCGGGGGAAAAGAAATCCACCAGCAGGCCGTTGACGCCGTGCTCAATCACATCCTGCACCGGCGCGGTAGCGGAACCCACCACGGCGCAGCCGCAGCTCATCGCCTCGAGCAGGCTCCAGCTGAGCACGAAGGGATAAGTGAAGTACACATGGGCCCAGGAGCACTGCAGGATCGACAGGAACTGCTCGTAGGGCACCTTGCCGGCGAAGTGCACGCGGCTGGGGTCGTACTGCCCCTCGATCTCCGCGAGGAACACATCCTTCCATTCACCCTGGGGGCAGACGGCGCCATAGCTAACCCCGCGCGTCTCACCGACGATGAGCAGGCGGGCGTCAGGTGCCAGGCGCTGCAGGGCCGGGATGGCACGCAGCATGGTGTGGCAACCGCGATAGGGCTCGAGGCGGCGGTTGACGAACGTCACCAGCGGCTGATGATGCGTCAGTACCGTGCCATCGGCCAAGGTGAGCGGTGCGGGATCCTGGTCTGGCCGGACCCGCTCGCAGTCGATGCCGTCGTGGATGACGCTGATGCGTTGTTGCCAGGCGGCGGGGTAGCTGCTGCGTTGGAAGTCGGTGGGGGTGACGCTCCAGTTGCTAGCCTCTAGGTTGAGCAGTTGGTTGGCCGTCTTGGTGCGGATGCGGGCGCAGCCTCTCCAGTCGGGAGTGCCCTGCAGTTCTGGATCGAAGTCGTAGTCGAAGCCGAACGGGTTGTAGAAGAACTCCTGGTAGGTGAGCAACGGCACGTCGGGCCAGATGTCGCGCAGGAACAGCAGCTCTCCCCAGCCGGGATGGCCACAGATCAGATCGGGCGTGAACCCCCGGCGCCGGATCTGATCGGCGGCCTGGGCGCAGGCCTCGGCGCGGATCACCTTGGTCTCGAAGTCCTGCACCCACGGGTGCAGACCGGACTCGTTGCCGCGGCTGATGCCGTAGCGGAGGTACTGCACACCCTTGGGCAGTGGTACGTCCGCAACCTCTATCCCCAGGCCAAGCAGCTGGTGGCCGCCCGTTGCTGACAGGGCCCGCAGGATATGTATGTACTGCCCAGGGAACCCCTGGTGAACAAAAAGCAGCTTCACAGCCGGTGCACCTGATCGGGAGATTATGGAGCGGCCTGATCTGCGCCCATGACCAAGCCGCTTCGACTGCGGGTGGCAATTCCCCACTTCTTCCGGGAAGGGGCGAGCGAAGCCAGTGGCGGCTATGGCTCTGGCCGGCGAAGTAATCGCCTGCCGCGCAGCCTGTCCCTGGCCCGCTGCCTGGGCAGCGTGCTGGGGCTCAACCGGGCTCGGCACGACTGGATTCTCAACATCGCCGAGCGCCAGCTAGAGCTCACGCCGGCTCCGGCCCTGGCTGGCCTGCCGTCCCTGCAGGTGGAGCTGCATCTGTTTGTGTGCGGCGAGCACTGGTTGCGGGAGGTGGTGGAGCTGTTTGAGCCGCGGCTCGTGCTTCACCAGCTGGAGTTGGCCGATCCGATGCAGCTGCCGCTGGCGGCGGTGCGCCAGCTGCTCGACATGGCCCCCCCCGCTGATCTCCAGCTCTATCTGGAGGATGATCTGGTGGTGCAGGATCTGCGCTATGCCGACAAGCTGGCCTGGTTCCACCACCGCACCGAACACCGTTTTGTGTTGATGCCCCATCGCATGGAGCCGAGCGTGGCCAATGCGCCCCAGCGCCTTTTTGTGGATGGGCCGATCAAGTCGGTGGGCCAGGGGGAGCCGGTGTGGGCTAGCGAGGAGCAGGTGGTGGCCTGTGGCCGCTTCTGGGATGGGCAGGAGATCAGCTTCATGGCGGCCTCCAACCCCCATTCAGGCAGCTTTTGCCTGAGTGAGCCCCAGCTGGAACAGCTGCGCACCGCCCCCTGGCCGCCAGCCCCGTTTGTGGGGCCGCTGGAAACGGCCGCCACTGGCACGGTGCTGGGCCATTTCCCAGTACTCAAGCCCAGCTGGGCGTGCCGGGACTTTCTCACCCTGGAGCACGGCAACCCCTCATTCCTGCGGCTCCTTGGCGAACTTCCCCAACGCCATCAACCGTAAAGACCCAAGGAGTTTGTTGCCCATAGAGCAGAAGTCCGCCTGTCACCTCGAACGCCTCTTCATCCCGGTGCTGCCGCCAGCGCCTGCTGTTGTGATCGATGCAACCTTACCAACCACTCCTTCGCAAAGGCCTTCGGCTACAGCAGGTTGTCCGTGGCGGCGATCAGGTGCCACCCACCGTTCACCTTTTCCAAGTCGCGCAACAGAAAGCGCCGCAGGCCACGAGTTTCCTTGATCTGGTCGTTCTCCGGCTCCACGACCGCTTTGCGCTGGGCATCGATCGCACTTCCCTTCTTCCTTCTGGCTTGCGAATCATGCGGGACGTGGCATCGGCATGTCTGGGCACTGGGCCTCGCTTCGGCGGCGGTGGCTGCCCGTGGGGCAACCGACCGGTGACGATGTAGGCATCAATGCCCTGATCAGCGCAGCAGTTCGCGTTGTGCTCGCTCCAGTAGCCAGCATCTAGGGTCATCTCCGTCGGCAGCGCGCCGGTGTTGCCGGTGGACCAGCTGGTGGACCACAGCACCATCGTTCAAATCACTGGCGAGAGCTGCTGCCGCAAGCGCGCACGGGAGTCAGCCCAACACCAGGTCGGTCGATAGGCGGTGATTTGGCGTCCTTACCGGGGGCATCAATGACCCACCAACGCGGCCGTCTACGTAGTTGACACCGGGCAGAACGGCTTCAGGAATGGATGAAGCCACGGACATTGGGCAGATCCGTTCCAGAGTGCTACTATCCGAGCCAACCTGGTCGGCTGAGGTCATTCATTTCGCCTCGACGGATTCCCGAAGCCGACACCATGATCAACAAGATGACATGCCTCATCAGCATTAAGCAGAAGAGAATCGCAGAAACGGCACCGGCATATCCACTGCTGGAAAGTCCGCGAGAAAGAGCAAGCACCAGAGCCAAGTCACAGAGTTGACGATGTTCACAATCACGACCTAGTGTTAGCGATATTCGTTCGTTCGAGGAATCATTAGCATTTACCACCATTCCTGGCACCGGCGCCAACGATGTCACCTCTTTCATGGGAACGTCCGGCGTTGACCTCATTCTGATCCAGAGTATTGACGAGCGCGTTTTTGCAGAGGGGCTGGTTGCCTTCGATGTCATCGACTTTCGGAGCAGTGCAGCTCAGGTTTCTGATTACACCATTCGGGGCTGAGACGGAGACGATGCCATCAGAAGTATTGGCACAAACGCTTTCAACAGCTTGTTAAATGGGAACAAGGGGGATGACATCATTGTCATCGACAGACTCACGCAAAGCTCCGCATTTAGCGGACAAGGCGCCGATGCAATCAACCTTGTAACTCTATTTGATGCGCCTGCGAACGGCAACCAAGGAAATGGATTTAGTCAATGCTTTTTCCGGAGCTTCATCTTCTTCAATATTCGGCGGATACGGCAATGACGAACTCCTGATGGGTAGAGCTTTCATCTCCTCGGCCATTCGAGGAGATAGCGGAAATGATTTGATTCAATTTTTTGCAGGCGCCTCGCCCGAGCAACAGCACTGTCAACGAGATGCCGGGAAAGACGTGATTCTTCTGCTTGGCAATGTGAGCAAAACTAATTCACCTTTATTCGGGGGAGCCGGCGATGGCACTCTCGATGCAGACGTCAATTCCCTCAGCACGATCCTATTTGGCAGCAAAGGCAACAAAACAATCATTGGCGGTTCTAACGTTGACGATCTTAGAGCTGGAGCAGGCGACGACTTCATTCGCGGAGGTCTGGGAGCTGACAGAATGTACGGCAAAGATGGCATCGAAGACTTCAACTATGCCGGCGGCTTGGGACAAGCGGAAACAGGCAACGTCGCAACAGGTGCGATCGATCAGTTGCTTGACTTCACCTCGGATGCCGATGTGATCAGTGGTTTCGGCACTGCTGGAGACGGTGAATTCGCTCTTGCTGGTGGCGCTGATGCAACATATGCATTGGTGTGTGCAACCATGAACGCATCTGCTGTCGTTGCGGATTACGTGCTTGGGGTGTATGGCAGTGGCAGTGCTTGGACGGCTGTGCTGTTCACGGAGATTGGCAAATGATGGCCTAGTTTCACCGCTGCAGGCGCTATTCAGATCGGGACTGTGGGCCAGTTTGCCAGTTCAGCCGAAGCATTTTCCGCCATCACGGCTTCAGATATTCTGGCCTGACCCATCAGCCGCCGCCTGATGGAGTTCCGGGGCATCCGCGGCCTGGAGCCCTGGGTTCACCTACAGCGATCATGCAGATTGGGAGGGACAGGCTCCGCAAACAGAGCCTGGAGGTGTTGAAAAGGAGAGGCTGATGACGGGCTTGCAGGAGCACCCTTTACATGGAATCTGGTATCACCGAGAGCAGCCATCAGTTGATGATTCAGCCTTTTCAACCCATCACCTGGCGGGAGTGGCATGGGGGGCCCCGCGCAGGCGGGCACCGATCGAAGCATGCACAGCCCCACAGTAGCGTCTGGGGCTGTGCATGCGTCGATCGGCCTGTTTACCTGAAGAACTTGTCGTCGACCTAACTGACGATCTCTGCTGAGCTACGCCGCATGGCATTCCACGGCATCCTTGAGTTGATGTACCAGCCTTTCTCGGACAGCCGCGGACGATTCCTCAGTCTATTTCTGCGGCAGCAACCAGGATTCGCCAAAGCCTGGGGCGAGCAGGCCTGGCGTTACCCCGATTCGCTGGACAGTGATCAAGGCCACACCACGGCGAGTGAACGGGCCGTGACGCACTACTACTCGTCGTCGATCAGGCTGAGGTAGCTGATCGTTGAGTGACGCCGCTCACGGTTATGGCAACCGTCGATCTAGAAGACCAGTTGGCTTTACTTCTGGAGGAATGAGAACAGGGCCTCGGTGTCGTCATCGAGGTCCAGCTCGTGTTTGAGGATGGAGAAGAAGCTCTCCACCCCGGCATTGTCCCAGCAGCAGCCCTTGGCCGACTGCTGCAGCTGATCTTGGGGTCTTCCAGCAACCGTCGATAGGCAGTGGCGAGTTACTGGCTGCCCTGAACGGTATGGATCAAAAGTTGATCGGATTCGATCTGGCGATGGCCCACGGCCCGGTTCAGGGCCTCCTGCACCACGGTGGCGCCTTATGGGCCTGCCGACCACGCGGCGGCTGTACAGATCGATGCGGACGGCCAGGTACCGCAAGCTGTTGCTGGTGCGGATTTATATGATGCCACCCGGCCAGCAGCGGCTGCTTGCTGCCGGAGTAGCTGGTGCGACATGGCCTGAACCAACCTCGGTCTCGGCCTTGATCGAGGCCCTGTGCATGGGCCGTGCGACACGATGGCGAGCAACGTTGCGAACGGCAGCACGCATCAGCTACTCCCTGAGTGTTCAGCGCGGCCTGGCTCGCCCGGAGATGTGATGACCACAATGGCATCTGAGTTGCAGGGTTGTACCTGAAGCGGATGCCCCAGGGTGAAGCGCAGCCTCGTCCGGGAGCTGAACCATGGCGGCTCGCCGATCTTCTGTGCCGACCCGTGCGCGGCGCTTCCGCCTGCTGGAGAAGCGGCGACGACGGCTTGACTGCTTTGATGCCAGCCATGGGCTAGGATAGATATTTAAAGTGTATGCGCAAGGGACTGGCACAGGTGCGGCCGCGCAGTTCCGCCACGCGAATGTTGTTCTGTGGCAGAGCCTATCGTTGCCAGGCATTGGGTCGAGAGTGTGAATCTCTTCAGCTGCTTGTTTTGTGAGTCTGATGCCTGAGTCGCAGGTGGGAATCTGCTTCTTCCACCCTCAGGGGCACTTGACACGGCCCGCCAATCCCTTTGGCAAGGACATCGCCAATGCCGCCCTGTTCCGGGCGCTTGCGCAGCACGGTGGCTTCAGCGATATAGCTGTACTTAACCGGGCTGGCCTCACCGCGGAGCAGCTGGCAACCGAAATAGGTGGCTCCACGGCGGTGCGCTTCGCCACTGCCTCGATAAGCGATACCGCTTTGCCGGCCCGACATGGCGCACTGGTGCGCGGTCAGCCCTACCTCAGCGAGCTTGCCTGGTTGCGCCGCAGCGCAGGCCTCGATCAGGCCTACAGCCTGGTGGGCCTGATTCACACCATCGCGCCGCCCGCCATCCGCCAGATGATCGGGGATGCCGCCCTGGCACCCACCCATCCCTGGGATGCACTGATTTGCACCTCTCCGGCCGTACGGCAGGCGTTACAGGCGATGTTCGAGGCATGGGCCGAGCATCTGGCTGCCCGGATTGGTGCTGTGCGCGCTCCCCGCCCGCAGCTGCCGATGATCCCCCTGGCTGTGGACACCGAGCTGCTGACCCGCCAGGCCGCCGATCGCCAGGCCCGCGCAGCGCTGCGGCAGCGCCTCGCCATCGACGACAACGACGTGGTGGTGCTGTGGGTGGGCCGCCTCTCCTATTATGAGAAAGCTTTCCCCCAGTGCATGTTTCAGGCGGTGCAGCAAGCCGCCCGACGCTGCAGCCGCCGTCTGCATTTCCTCCTGACGGGCTGGTTTCCCGGTGGAGAATCCGAGCTGCGGCTCTATCAGCAGGCCGCTTCGCTTCTCGCACCCGACCTGAATGTGGTCGTACTCGATGGCAACGATCCTGGGCTGCTGGCCCAGAGTTGGGCCGCCGCGGATCTGTTTCTCTCTCTGGTGGACAACATCCAGGAAACCTTCGGCCTGGCACCGGTGGAGGCCATGGCGGCCGGTCTGCCCGTGGTGGTGAGCGACTGGGATGGCTACCGCTATACCGTGCGCGACGGCGTGGACGGCGTGCTGGTGCCCACCCTCGGCAGCCCTGGCGGAGCCGCTGGCGAGCTGCTTGCCCGGCTTCACAGCCTGGAGCTGGAGACTTATCAAACCTATGTGGGTGCCGCTGCTCAACACACCGCGGTGCATGTGCAGCAGGCGGCGGTCGCTATCGCCCGCCTGGCAGATCACCCTGCCCAGCGGCGGGCCATGGGTAACTCCGGCCAGCAGCGTGCCCAGGCGATGTTCTCCTGGCCAGAGGTGGTGCGGCTCCACCGCGAGCTACTCGCAGAACTAGCAGAGCGGCGACGCTGCGCCGATCCTGCTGCGGCCAGCGCCGGTGCCCGCCTGCAACCACTGCGCGGCGAGCCGTTCGCAAGCTTCCAGCACTTCGCCAGCCAGGTGCTGAATCCCGATCTGGTGCTACGTGTGGCGGAGGGCGTCTCTGCAGCAGATCTAGAGCAGCATCTGCTTGTACAGCTCAATCGCCTCTATCCCGGCTTGCGGGGCAACCCTACCGAAGCCCGGACCCTGCTCACCCGGCTGGAAGCCGCAGGCTCCACAGGCCTTCGCGTGGCCGATCTCCTGGCCGCCGAGGTCCCGGAGCGCCGGGCCTGGCTGGAAACCACCCTGGTGTGGCTGGCCAAGCTGGGCCTGGTGGATTGGTATCACGCCCATGATCGCTCCGACTTGGCTGGAAGCCTCGCTGATCCAGTGCTGATGCAATCAGAGCCCTTGTCCTGATGTTCAGAGGCTGTCGCACGTTGCCCCAATCGCAGCCATAAGAGACCGCTCCACATCATGGCAGCGGTCAATGACCATGGTGCTGCCGGCAGGTGGAGATGTAAGCATCCAGGCCGCATTTCTCAAAGCCGCAAGGTGGGCGACGCTGCAGAAGTCCGCATCCTCGATTCCACGTGGCGATCGTCATCAACCGCCGCTTGCCGACTGTTGCCCCGAATCCAACCGTCAGCGCCTTCGCGGATGTGGCTGTCAGGGTCTGTGCAATTCCTCCGGAGCTCACCACCCCGCTTGCCCTTGGCGTAGTGGGCAACCTCATGAGCATCGAGTTGACTGCGTCGGAAGTCACTGATGTGGCTGTGATCAGGCTGCTGGCTGCCCCACCAGCTGGGCTTCATTGATACGCCCTGTTATCGCCGCTTCGCAGGGATCAAAGAGGATGGAAGGCCAGCTAAATAGGTAACAAAGTAACAACACAGGAAATGACGGCTTCAGCGCTCTTGAGAAGAAGCAATGAATCTCTGAGCAGCACAATCATCAGACATGCGTTCTCTCGTCCCTATGGGCATTGAATCTGGTGATGAATGGAAGTTGCGTACAAAGCCAAAAAAAGAGGCCCGCAAGGGGCCTCGGGCGAATCAGGCGAGAAAAGTCTCAGCCGAACTCGACATTGCCAGCCACTAGATCACGATCAAAACGTCCAAGAAGAGCAATGCTGTCATCTTTGTTTAAAGCTCTGTCTGAAGCTGCGGATCCAAGCTCAACTTGGACGAGAAGAGATGCGTTAGCTGCAGTACCGTCAAAGATGACGGCATAAGCAATATCTCCGGCATCACCGGTGACGCCAACCGTGTTAATCAATGAGGCGATCTGGCTCGCAGTAGTAACTCCAGCAAGCGCGGTCGCACCTGAAGTCAAAACACCAGCACCAGTAGTGCTTAGGTTCCAGTCGGTGCTAACAGCAGCAGCAGCCGGGGAAGATCCGGACAGGAGAGAGGTGGAAATCCCAACCTTGTCGCCACCTGAGAAGCTGGTGATGGTGTCACCAACAAGCACCGTGGTTCCATTAGTAGCAGCTACGGAAGCACTGCCTTGGCCAAATTCAGTGTAGAAGAACCTATCAACCGATTGGGTATCTCCACTGAGTGTGTCAGCGCCTTCACCACCCACAAAGGTGATAGAAGCAGGGCCAGAAACAGTTTCCGAACTGATCGTATCGCTGCCTTCACCTCCGAACAGGGAGGCGTCGCCTCTTTCAGTGCCAAAGATTTCATCATCACCTTCGTTGCCGTCAACGAAAACAATGTCATCTGTGGCACCAGCATCGGAAAGATCGATACTGTCGTCGCCAGCGCCGCCGAGGAACGAGCTGTTGTCCAACGACTTGGTGGTGAAAGCAGCATCAGCCACAGTGATTTCATCATCACCCAATGCGCCATCGATCACGCTATTTGTAATGTCGTTACCCGAAAAGCCAAGAGTGATGGTGTCATCGCCTTGACCGCCAAAGATCGAAGAAGCAGAGATAGCACCGACAAACGTAAGGGTGTCATCACCCTTGTTACCGTTGATCAGCGAAGCGGCGAAATCGGCGGTAGCGCCGTTGAATGTATCATCGCCTTGGCCGCCTTGAGCAGTGGTGGCGAGGAAGGAGTCTCCATCGTCAAAGGAGAAGACATCATCCTCGCCGTTGCCATTGAAGAAGGCGTTGTTGTAGGTGGTCGGTTCCGCGCTGGTCCAGGTGAAGGAATCATTTCCCTGCCCACCCCTCATTGTAACGGTGGAGACGGTACCGTCGTACAGGGGGCTGGACGTGGTGTTAAGAAGAATTACGTCATTGGAGGGCTGGGCGCCAAGGAAGTAGTTGCCGCTGCTGTTGACGATAACAATGGAGTCAACCCCGGACGTCCCAACGAAAGAATCAGGAGCGCCGCCGGAGCCTTGAACGGTGGTGAAAGCCAAGGGTCTTCGAAGAGCGAAAGGTAACAGAGTAAGTATACAGCACCTTTAAGGCACTGTCAACTTGTAAAAATCTTACTCATGCTGCCAACCTGGAGCCAAAATGGGAACAGTCAATTGACTGGCACAGCCTGCCAAAAGCATTGGCGCGACATAGATTGAATCAACTATACACCCTAAGGCCTGGTAAAGAAAAGTTGCTTCGGTTAGCATTTGCTTACTGATTAAAGTCGCCGCAGTGAATCTGCCTTGTCCTGGAAGCCACCCAGCAGCATCTGCAGATAGGTGACTTTCCGCAACTTGATGTTGGCCGTCAGGCTCATGCCCACCTGGAGCGGCAGCCGCTGGCCGCTCTTGAGCTTAAGCTGCTGGCTGGCCAGCTGGATCGTGGCCGGGAAGCGGTACCCCACCTCCTGGCTGGACGGGTCGGGGGGCAGGGCGTCGGATCCCAAATGGCGGACGCTGCCCTGCAGCACCCCGAAGTCGGTGGCGGGGAAGGAGTCGATGCTCACATCCACCGGCATGCCCTTGCGCACAAATCCGATATCGGAGCTGGGGATCTCCACCCGGGCTTCCAGGGCGCTGAACGGCACGACCTTCATCACCGTCTCGGTGCTCTGGGCGGCATAGCCGGCTGCTTTGGGCTTGAGGTCAAAGACCACCCCGTCCACCGGAGAGAGCAACACCTGGTAGCGCAGGGTGACATCAGCTTCGGTTATCTGACTGCGCAGCTCACTCTGTTCTGATTCCAGTTGCTGCATCTGTTGGCCGAGGATCGCCTCCTGACGGAAGCGATCCAGCTTGCTCTGCTGCAGCCGGCCCTCGGCTTCCTGCACGGCGTTACGTTGCTGCAGATACTGCAGATCCGGGGAGGCTCCCGCCTTGACGAGGGAGGCCAATCGGCTGAGGATCAGCCTATCCAGCTCCAGATTCTTGATCAGCATAGCGGTTTCTTCCCGGTTCATGGCCAGATAGCGCTGCAGCTCCAGCTGCTTGAGGCTGAGCTGCTTCTGCTTCAGGGCGAGGCTCTGGGCGAGATTCCTTCTGCGCTGGCTCGTGGCTTCGGTGTCGAGCCGCATCAACACCTCGCCAGCCTTCACCTCCTGGCCGTCCTTCACCAGGATCGCTGCGGCCACTCCACCCACCGGCATCTGAATCTCCTTCACCGAGCCGATCGGCTGAAGCTTGCCCTGGGCCACCACGATTTCCTCGGTTTGGGCCAGGGCCAACCACGACACACCAAAGGCGGCCGTACCCACCAGGCCCCAGGTGATTGCCCGCATCCAGAAGCGGGATTGCTGCAGGGCCGTTTCATCATGGCTGCTGGCCTGCACCCGCTGTTCGAGGGCATCCTGGGCGCGCTTGAGCAGTGGCATCAGCCCGGCTCCTGCTGGCGGTAGAGGGCGTAGTAGCGGCCGCGCTGGGCCATCAGCTCCTCATGGCTGCCCATCTCCACGATCGCACCCTGGTGCATCATCACCACCACATTCGCCCTGCGAATCGTGGACAGGCGGTGGGTGATGAAGAACACCGTGCAATCCCGCAAACTTTCCAGCAGGTTGTTGCACACCTGTCGTTCGGTGTCGTAATCAAGGGCACTGGTGGCTTCATCCATCACCAATAATTTGGGGTTGCTCAGCAGAGTGCGGGCAATGGCGATCCGCTGACGCTGGCCGCCGCTCAACGACGCGCCCCTCTCCCCCACCTGGGTGCTGTAGCCCTGGGGAAGCTGCATGATGAAGTCGTGGGCGGCGGCCAGCCGGGCGGCCGCCACGATCTCCTCACTGTCTGCATCGGGGCGGGTGAGGGCAATGTTCTCGGCCACCGTGCCGGAAAACAGCAAGGGGTCTTGGGGCACGATGCCGATCTGGCGTCGCAGGGAATAGAGCTCCACCTTGTCGATGTCGTAGCCATCCATCAACAGACGCCCACTGGTAGGCGCATAAAGCCGCGGCAGCAATTTCATCAGAGTGCTCTTGCCACTGCCGCTCTGGCCCACAATGCCCACGAACGTACCCGGTTCAATCGTCAGGTTGATCTGCTTCAGCACCGGCGCGGCACCGGCCTGGAAGGCAAAGCTGAGATCCTCAAAGCGCACGGCACCGGCGATCGACGGCAGGGGGATCTTGGCCTGGTCGGCCTCATTCGATTCCAGCGGCGTATCGATCACATCAGCAAGCCGCTCAAAACTCACCCGCAGTTCCTGGATGCTCTGCCAGATGTTCGACAGCCGCAGCAACGGCTGTGTGACAAAGCCAGAAATGATTCGGAAAGCAATCAGCTGACCCAGGGTCAGCTCCCCCCTCAGCACCATCGCCGCCCCCACCCAGAGCACCAGCAACTGCGACAGCTTCTGGAGCACCTGGCCGGTTTCGTTCAGGGCCGTGCCCGTGACCGTTTTCTCGTAGGTGCGGGCGATGTACCGGCCGTAGCGTTCCTGCCACTTCCAGCGGCTCACCATCTCGACGTTCTGGGCCTTGACCGTCTGGATGCCGGTAAGCACCTCCACCAGATGGCTCTGGGTGTTGGCGTTTTCCTCGGCGGCCTGGCGGAACTGGCGCCGAAACAGGGGCGCCCCCAGCAACGTAAGGCCCACCTGGATCGGCAGCACCACCAAGGCCACCAGGGTCAGCACCCAGCTGTACATCACCATCACGACGATGTAGATGACCGAGAAGGCCGCATCCAGGGTGGTAGTGAGGGCGGTGCCGGTGAGGAAACCGCGGATCTTCTCCAGCTCGGCGAGACGGGAGCCCAGCTCCCCCACCGGCCGGCGATCGAAATAGCCCAGGGGCAGGCGCAGCAGGTGGTCGATCACCTCGGCGCCGAGGCGTTGGTCGATACGGTTAGTGGTTTCGGCAAACAGGAAGGTGCGCAGGCTGCCCAGCACCCCCTCCAGCAGGGTGACCACCACCAGGCCGAAGCCCAGCACCTGCAGCGTGTCGAGGCTGCGCTGGGAGATCACCTTGTCGATGATCACCTGGATCAGCAATGGGTTGGCAAGGCCAAACAGCTGCACCACAAAGGACGCCACCAGCACTTGCAGGAGCACGCCACGGTGGCGTTTCAACGCCGGCCAAAACCAGCCGGGGCCGAATTTCTGCTCGGGGGTGTTGGTGGCCCGATCCATCATCAGCAGATCGATCCCCTCGGGGAACGCCTCCTCCAGGGCCTCGGGCTTGAGCTGGATCAGGCCCCGCCTGGGTGAGGCCAGGGTGAGGCCGGCGCCGTTGCTGGTCACCGCCAGGGCGAAGCCGCCATCCAAGGCCAGCATCGAAGGCGTTTGCAAGCGGGTGCCCAACTTTGCCGGTACTTTGGCGTTCACAACATGCAGGCCCAGGCTGGCCCCCAGCTGGCCACAGAGTTGCAGAGTTGGCGCTTGGCCGCGGCGCAGGCTGTCGCGCAGCACCTTCTCGATCGAATCGCGGCGGAAGGGCAGCTTCATCTGGGCCGCCAACATCTGGAAGCAGGCCAGGGTTTCCTCCAGCGGGCCTTCGCCTCTCACCAGGCGGAAGCCGGCCATCGGGTCAGCCTGGCCCAGGCTCAGGCTGCTGCTGGTGGGCAGGGGCGGCGCTTCGGGGATGGCCTGGGTGGCGAGCTGGGAGCCCGCCGACATGGCTGGCATATCGGCGCTAAGGCGAAGGCCCATGGCTTCAGGCAGGCTGATCACCCGCAGGCCAAAGGGCGGTGAAGCCTGAGGCAGGGGGGCGGCGGGATCCAGCCCATCGCCCAACTTGGCGCTGGGGCAGTTGGCACTGGCCACAAACAGCCGCCGGCCTTCGGCCTCCTGCTGGCGCTTCAGGGGGTCGTGGAGGGCGGCCTGTGGCAGGATCCGGGCCTCCTGCACCAGGCTGGCCAGCTTGTTCAGCAGCGAGCCGTCGGCCTGGGCATCCCGGTGTTGCAGCAGCTCCAGCAAGGCGGCCACTTCACTGGGCCACAGGGACTGGTCGCACCAGCTGCGGAAGCTCGGCTCACTGCCGTACAGCTCCACGATCAGCTGATCGGAGATGGCGGCCACCACCACCTCCTGGGCGGCGGTGACGGCCTCACAGGGGGCGGCCCGCAGCAGCGAAGCCAGGCCCACAAACGTGCCGGGGCCCAGGCGCGCCAGGCTGGCCAGCCGGCCCTGTTCCTGGCCCAAGAGCCGGCACTGCCCCTGCAACAGCACAAACACCTGGGCCGGCAGGGCGTTGGCCTCGGTGAGCGTCTGGCCGATGCGGAAGCGCACCAGCTGCAGCTGCTGCCGCAGCCGTGCCTCGCCCGCCTCGCTGAGCTGGGCAAAGGCCTGGAACTGCCTCAGCTGCAGAGTTTCGCTGTCTATGCCGGGCTGGTTGGTGGCCGTGTTGGGTCTGGTCTGCGTCATGCGGGCGCCGTCATGACACCTGAGACTGAGTAGCTCTTGATTCTACGGGTTGTCTCCTCGCCAATCCAGTGATCAAACAGTTCAGCGGCCATCATGTCGGCCATGGCCTCATCGAACGTGGCGGGGGTGTAGCTCTCCAGTCGCACCACCAACCACCAGTCAGTGAGCTGGAAGGGTTGCATCAGCACACCGGGGCTGGTGGTGCGCAGCCGTTCGGACAGCACCGGATGGGCCTGGGTGAGGGGCACGGGCCCCACGATGCCATTGGTCTGCTTTTCCGGTCCCTCGGCGAATTCCTTCGCCAGCGTGGCGAAGCTGGCCTCCTCGGCCTCCAGCCTCAGGTAAAGCTCCCGGGCCAAGAAGCGGTCCTTCACCCGCAGCAGGCTGTACACCACCCGATCCAGCTGGTTCTTACGCGACAGGAAGTGGGCCTCCGCCTTGTGGCGGAAGTGCTCCCTGCAGTGGGCCCGGATACGAAGCGGCAACGCGATCTGCCAGGCGAGATCATCGGGGCCAAGGCCGTTGGCGCTGAGGAAGGCCTGCACGGCCGCCTCGCCATCCAGGTTGTTCTGCCGGAAAAACTGCTCCTGGGCCTGCCGCAAGGCCTCCGGATCGAGCGGTTGATCCGCCACAGCCTCGGCCACCACACGGCGTTGTAACAGGCTCAGGAGAAGGCCGTGCCGGCTCAGCTCCGCCAGGATCTCGTCTCTCATACCGCCCAGCCTATGGCGCGATGGCCTTGGGCTCCACCCTCCCCCCGGCCCGTAACCTTCCCAGGGCCATCCCTCCCGTCCCTTGGGCAGCCCCATCCAGCTCCTCTGCCACCAGCGCGGTGCCCTCGGGCTGCGGCTCGGCTGCGGCCCCGGACTGCGGCCAGTGCGGGCCATGGAACAGGTGCAACAGCTGTTCGAGACGCACAGCTTCTGGGGCCAGGGTCGTTCCATGGCTGGGCTGCATCGGATGCTGCGGGGCAGCGAGGCGGTGGTGAGCGCCTGGCACGACGACGTGCTGGTGGGCTTCGGCCGCGCCACCAGCGATGGGACCTACCGGGCCGTGCTCTGGGATGTGATGGTGGCCCGGCACCAGGAGGGGCAGGGCCTGGGTCGCCGCCTGGTGGCCGCCCTGTTGGCCGCACCGCCGGTGGCCTCGGCCGAGCGGGTGTATCTGATGACCACCAACAGCCACGGCTTCTACGAGCGCCTGGGCTTCCATGAGGCCACCAGCCAGCGGCTGATGCGCCTCGGCTGAGCCAGGGGGGCCCCTGATGGTGCATGATGGCTGTGTTGGCGGCGCTGCCGCTCAGAACGCCTGCTTCGAGCAGGTGATCTGCGGATGTAGCTCAGTGGTAGAGCATCTCCTTGCCAAGGAGAGGGTCGAGAGTTCGAATCTCTTCATCCGCTTGTTTCATCAGCCGAGATGAGCTGCGGTTTCTGCGCTATCGCCCCCTAGCTTTCAGGACGGTCTTGACGGCCTTCATCAGGATCAGCAGATCCAGGGCCGTGCCCCAGTGGCGCAGGCATTAGAGGTCGTAGCTGAGCTTGCATTAGGCCTCCTCGACACTCGCCGCGTAGGGGGCGCACACCTGGGCCCAGCTGCTCAGGCCCGGTGGCAACCAGTGGCGCTTGCGGTAATGGGGAATGCGGGTCTCGAGGTCGAATTCGAGCTCCGGCCGTTCGGGGCGAGGGCCGATCAGGCTCATGTCGCCCACCAGCACATTGAGCAGTTACGGCAGTTCATCAAGCCGCACCCGTCGCAGGAACGCGCTGGTGCGCGTGATGCGGTCGTCACCGCGCACGGTCCAGGTGGCGGGGGCCTCCCGATCCGTCTGGCGCATCGTGCGCAGCTTGTAAAGACGGAACACCTGGCCCATCCAACCGCTGCATTCCTGCACATAGAACACCGGTCCCTGGTCCTCCAGCCAGATCAGCAGCCCGGCCAGGGACATCAGGGGCAGGGTGGCCAGCAGCAACAGCAGGGCCACCGCCACATCGGCACCCCGCTTGAGCTGGCGCTGCACACTCAGGCCATCGGCCCAAGGGATGTCCTCCAGGGTCTAGGCGTCCTCGGAGAGCAGCGCGGGCAGAAGGCGTTGTTGCTGGGATGCCATCCGTTCCAGCAGGCTCGGGAAGCTGGACTGGCGATGGTGGACCATCCGGCGCAGGGCCAGCCGTACGGCCAGGGCCCAGACGCTAAGCCAGACCAGCAGCAGCAGCTGGATGCGACGGTGACCGAGGGTGACGGTGGGCGGCAGGCTCAGCGCCCAGTAGGCGAGCACCACCGTCAACGAGGTGGCCAGGGCCGCCATCCCCAGCCGCGCCAGCACCTGCCCACCACCCCAGCGCGACAGGCGCATCAAGGTGTAGCTCCCGAACAGCCAACTGAACCCGACGCAGGAGAGTCCGAAGGGGATCAGCCACTGCGGATGCTTCTGCAAACCGGTGTCGTGGCTGGCATCCATCAGAGCGGCGCCGGCAGCGACTCCAAGAAGATCCAGAACCGCACAAAGGGCCAGCACGCTGCGTGGCCTTTGCAAAAACACGTGTGTCCACCCAAAGGGTCGTCGCTCAGACCACCAGCAGGCTCATGCCCCAGTTCACCAGCACCAGGGCCACCCAGGCGGCGCCGCCGATCAGGATCAGGCGGTTGGAGCGGCCGCTGTCCTCGGTGCTCGCGTAGAGCACCTGCACTGCCACGATCAGGGCGAAGGACATCACCACCAAGGCCAGAACGGTGAGGATGTTGAGGATCTGCAGGGGGCAGGAAGGCTCGAGGCCGGATCAGGCAGCGTGGGCGATCCTGCCAGGCAGAACGGGGGCCTCGCCCGCCACCGGAGCCATCCTTCACACGTTGTCGGTCGCGAACACATCATCGGGCACCGCCAGGGCCCCCAGCCCTGATGCGGCGGCGTCCTTGGGCAGGACTAATTCAAAGTGTGTCACAGGCGCTCTGGCCTGGGCTCCCAGCATGGGTTGGCTCGGTGTTATCGCCTCCTCCTTGTGCTCAACACCGCCTCTGCCGCAACTGATCTTGATCTGAATCAGTTTCCTGCAGGCGATCCCGGATGCCCGCATGCGGCATGGGGTCCGCATTCCGGCCTGGTATCTGCTGCTGGTGGCGGTACTCGGGATCCTGAGCGGCTGCGAAAGCTTGCGAGATCTGGAGCGGTTCGCTCGGCGCCACCATTCGGTGCTCGGTGAGCAGCTGGGTCTTGAACTGCGGCGGCCCCCATCGGATTCGGCGTTCCGCTACTTCTTCCTGCAGGTGGACGTAGTGGCCCTGTGCGCGGCCAACCGCGACTGGACGATCGCCCAGATCCCAGGTGGTGCAACGGAACTGGGCCAACTGATTTGTGTAGCCCTTGGGCTTCCGCGCAGCGGTTGGCAAGACACTGCGGGGTTCGATCGAGCCCACCGCTGGCGGTGGTTCGGCGTTCATTGCCCAGGTGACGCTGTATTCTGCCGCCCTGGGTGTGGCGATCTCCCATGCCTGCTACGCCACCGGTGAGAACCACGAGCGGGCGGTGCTGAAACAACTGCTGGGCGAGCTCGACCTGGAGGGGGTGCTGATCCAGGCGGATGCCCTGTACATTCAGCGCCCGTTTTTCAACAGGTCCAGGAGCAGGGGGACGACTTCCTCCTGACGGTGAGCCAACCAGAAGACACTGCATCGCCAGATCCGATGCCAGTTCCAGGGGAAACGCCACATCCCTATTGAGGCAAGTGTTTTCGAGGAGGGTCATGGTCGTGCCATCACCTGGACGCTCCGCGCCAAACAGGCACCGGAGCACATCCGTGAAACCTGGAGCGGCACCAGTTGGATTGTGGAGATAGCCGCCGTCGGGACCCGCGACGGCAAGACCTTCCGGTAGACCCATTTCTTCCTCACCAGCTTGCGCACCACCCCAGAAACCCTGCTGCAACTGGTGCGCGACCGCTGGAGCATTGAGAGCTGGCACTGGATCCGTGACACCCAGCTCGATGAGGACGCCCATCGCTACCGGGGCAACGGCGCTGGAGCAATGGCAACGCTAGGGACGGCAGCCCTCAAGCTGCTCCGACTAGCTGGGTATCAGTCAATCCGAGCCGGCATGCGGGCCGTAACTCACGACATCACGGCGCTACTGGCGATGGCGCGGCGACAGCCGGAGCTAAGACTTTGAATCAGCCCTGCGTCCTTGGGGATAGAAGGGGCTGGTGGGGCACGGGCAGCTCCTGCAGGGGCCAGTCGATACCGATCGCCTGGTCGTTCCAGGCATTGAGCATAACTTCCTCAAGCCACTTGATAATACACAAGTGAATTGGACCCATTTGCCAACTCAACCTGCTGAAAGACCGGCAATACATCTTGCGCATACGCTGGAGTTTCAACTCTGCGATTGCCGGGATCCGCCGCAACAACATCCTGGGTAAGGACAGAAATCAAGGCCCAGCTATCTCCACCGTTCGTGCTCTCGCTGACCGCAACAACTCTGTCGCCATCGATAATAATATCATAGGTGATCTTGATCGTGCCATCATCCATCAGGCTGATCTGCATGTAGTTTCCACTGGGTTGATCCGTGATCACAAGAGGCTCATCCCATGAGTCCGTATCATTATTGTATCGCAAGTAAACAACTCGGCTCTCACCGTTATTCGTGGCAACATGGATGTTGCCGTCCTCATCGGTCAACGAGCTGAAATGGGTGCCATTGGGATCATTCTGACTATTTCCCTGGATCAAGATTGTCTCACTGACGCCCAGGCTGCCACCAGGGGACGCGCCTTTCGAAAACTCAGTCCAATTCAGAGTAGCTCCATTGGTATAAAGGAGCCCAAAGCCATCATCCAATGCAATGACGTTGCCCGACATCCTGCCGTCATTCGTTGTATTGGGAATTCCTTGATTGAGGACCGTCCATGTTGCTCCTTGATCATCGCTCTGAGCGACCCTCAGGCTGGCCCGTCCTGTTGACCTGTCAGTTGCAGTAAACGCTACAACGATCGTGCCATCCCCGGTGACTGCGATGGACGGCCGCTCAACCCTGAGGGACGCAGGACTGGGTGGGAGTACCGTCGATTCAATTGTCCAAGAAACGCTCTCTTCCGAATACCTCAGGATGGCAAGAGCGATCCCGCCGCCTTCAATCGTATACACTGAATAGAGCTTGTCATCAACGATCACGCCATCTGAACGGGAAGAAGCAGTGGAGTTCGCCAGCGTGACAGTTGCCTCCCATGTTGAACCATTGTCTATACTGGAATAGAGTGAAAGCTGGCCATTTGTGTTGGCCATCACGTGAACAGCGCCATCGTCAGTGACCCATGAATGATCCTGAAAACGCGAGGAGATCATGCCCTCATTACCGTTCGTGATCGTAGTGGAAATCCCGGTGATGACATCCGGGCTACCAGGGGCACCAGGGGCAAACAGGATGGTGCCAGTCACAGAGAAAGCGGCAGGATCAGCTGGCGAGTTGTTCGCGATGATCTCATCCAAGTCTGCGCCAACCAGTGTGATTATCCCTGCATTGTCAGGGTTGGAAAAGCTATACGCTGTGGCGAAGATCTGACCAGAGGAATTGGCATTAACAACATTGTTTCCCTGCAGATCGGCGAGGATTGAGCCACCAGTTGACTCCCTTCCATTCACAACTGCTCGAGCCCTCAAAAGAATGCCATCGCCCTCTGACTGGAGGATCGTATTCGAATAAAGTTCAATGTTAATGCTCGAGCCTTCATACGACAGAATCTTGATTCCTTCTGCAGACTGGCTGCTCTGGATGGGATTACCCGCAAGTGTTGAGATCGTATTATTCCACACCATGGCTTCGCCAACATTTCCATTGACTCCGGCAATCAAGTAGATTCCATCTGCATCGTTGCCGAGCGTAGTTACTTCATTGCCTTCAACTTCAACGGCCTGGATGCTACTGTTTCTTAGCACGTTAATGTATATTCCATCTGATTCCAATTCGAATCTATTGTTTGAATCACTGCCAACGTCTCCCGTGGTCAGAATCGTGTTGCTATTCACGGTTGCCTGTCTGATCGTTCCCCCATCCAAGCTGCTCAAGTAAACACCTTCGGAGAGAGGTCCCGACGTTGAAATGTCATTCTGATTCACTTGCACAGATCCAATCGAGCCAGATCCAGAGGCCAGCACGCGAATACCATGTGACATGAAGGCTCCATCCGTGCTGATCTTGTTCCCAATAAGACCAAGGCTATCAAGGTAACCATTGGAAACGACCACTTCAATGCCAGCTGTTTGTGCACCACTGGCTGTGATCATGTTATCGAGAATCTGGAGATCGTTGGTTGGGGACGTAGTGGCACGGCTTTCGGTAACAAGGATGCCACGATTCCCATCGCCAATCGCGGAGATCTTGTTCCCTGAGATGGTATGGGTGTTGGCACCTTGCACCAAGATACCCGAACCACCATTGCCACCGAATTTATTGGAGAACGTGTTGTCCACCATTTGCCCTGTGAGGGGATCCCTCAGAGCACCAATCGTGTTTTGACTTGAGTTGGCTGTGATTCGGATCCCATTACCCGAGTTGCCCTGGCCAGTGACACCATCGAGCATCAAGCCAAAGAAGTTATTCTGAACAGTGATCCCATTCGCATCAAGCCTGAGGCCATCACCACCGGCATCATTTAGTGACAACCCTTGAAGGCTTGATCCCGCGGCTCGGCTGCCGCGGAACACTAATCCTGCTCGACCATTGAAATCAATGGCAATGCCGGGCGCACTCATTTCATTAAACAAGCCACTGATCGCCACCCGGTCAGTAATAACGGGCAAACTACTCAAAAGACTGATTGTTCCTCCAACAAGAGAGGAATCAAAGCCAATCGAATCGAACCCGACAGAACTATTGGCACTAGTGATTGCCCATCTCAGGCTCCCAATCCCTTGATTGGCCAGGGTTGTTACAAGAAAGTCCATTGCAGCCCACAACCTAAACGATATATCCTGATGTTATTGCAATAATTCTTATACTTTAGCAGTCCGGGCAATGATCTTTATAGTTTGCAACAGTTAGGCCGCCTGGATGGCTCTGAAACCGAAGCCAAGTGCCTCACAGGTTCTTTTGCCTGAGCTGCGAGGATTGGCTTGGTCAGTGGAGTTCACTCCCCTCAGAGTCCATGCCAACGTCTACCGAAGTTGATCAGTTTCTGATCAACTCATCGGGAAGATCCCTGATCCCCGCATAGGCAACGGTGGCTACCAGGAAGGAGGGCGCTGATCCGTTCCCTTGCCCAGGCTCAAGGCGCACTTGAAGCCCGGCTGAGCCAAATCCAGCGACAGCCGGCTGCTGATCATCGCTGAACAAGCCACGCACTGACGATCAACGGCAACAGCCTGTCCTGTGTCCATACTGTCGCGGCGCGTCGTGGTGAATCAGCCGGTCGACGGCGGCCGCAGTCAACCGCTTCGCAGAAGCCTTTGGCAACGATCCGCTGGGGACGATCTCGTCCCCTTTCCGGAACGGGTGGTTGGAGGTCACCAGCAATCAGGTCTTCAGCTCGCTACGGCGCCGTCAGCTCGTAGCTGGCCTTGGCCTCCTGCAGCGGGATCACACTGCAGCTGCGGCCAGCGCAGCCGGCATTCGCTGCGATCGCCTGGCTCGGAACAACAATTAGCGGCATCGCACATCCACACTTAGGCCATGAAGAGTGCTTGTAGTGTCATACGCAGATGCTGGGCTTGCCAAACAGAACGCTATTGATCAACTGGTCGAAGCCAGGCCTGGCGGAGTATCTCGCATGATAGGTTTGAACATAGGATGGGCCATTGGGGCCGAGACGCCGAACCTTGCTGAGATCATTTTCAATGATCGCCTTAACTTTTAAATGATCTGTTCCGTCGTAGCAAGAAGGATAAAGCATGCCAAACTCTCCATTCTCTATCGGCTCCCTAAAGCCAACAATATCGGGAGCAATGATGGGGACCGACAGAGACGCACATTCCAAAGCCACCAAGGGCATGCCCTCATATTCCGAAAAGAAAACAACGACATCACAAAGGGACAAGAAGCTTCCGGCATCCTTAACATTGCCTACATAGCTGAGGCTGCCATACTGTGAAGCGGCTTTTTCAACGGTGCTGCGCAATTCACCATCTCCTCCCATGAGATAGGAGATGCCGCTGTTAGCTTGCGTGGATTCGACAAGCCTCAGAAACTCATCGGGCCGTTTCTGCAAGTCTAAACGGCCTAGAAAACCAACAATCAAGTTAGTGTCTGGGATTCCTAGCGCCTTGCGGCTATATTGAGCAGAAGCCTGTTGCGATTGCAGGCGCATCGGCTTTACCTGGTTGTGCACGACAAGGACTTTGCTTTCATCCACGCCATAGCGGCCGCAAATGAAGTCTTTAAATGTCTCACTGATGACGATATGAGTATCAATAAAGTCCTTGTAGTAATTGCTCAGGTCAAACCAGCTCAGGGTGCCAGTGGCTCCGGTGCAATGGAGCAAGTCAACAACACGGACTGAGGGGAAGTACCTTTTGATCAGCGGCGTAAGGCAATAAAGGTGCGGATTACTCATGATGATGATTGCGGCAGGCTTGTGAATGCAAATCAATGCCCATAGCGCTTTGATCCTGCCGATTGGCGATGTGCTCAGCTCTTCCAGGATGCCCGCACACAGTGACACAGAAGAAAACTCCTCGCTGAAGTACTTATTCTCAGCACGCCCAAGAACGACAATATCCAACAACTCTCGGCCTTGAATCTCCGTGAGATATCCACAGAGATCCAACAACACCTGCTCCGCCCCGCCAGCACGCCACCAATAATGACCAACCAGAACGCTACTGGAGCCAGGGCTGAGTGCAGAGAACTTAGAATAGATGTCGTCAAAGCTACTGCTACTGTAATTGATGCTTTCCGATAATCCGCAAAACTGCTCACATGGATTGGGGAGGAACCTAAGAGAGACCAGTTCAGAGATCAGCTTTTTAGGCCGAGCGATCGCATAAAACAGGTAGCGCGTCTTAACCCGTGCCACCGGTGTATCAATTTTCAAGAACTGCCTCAGCAACATTGCTAGCGCTTGCCTTGAGTAATACCTAGGATCAAGTGGGGATGTCGTATTCTCTGATCCAGATCGCGCTTTTATATAATTTAGCTTGGCCCCTGTCATGAACGGCAGACGACAAAGAAACATTCGCCAATGAACATAACGGCTAGCGAGTGCGAGCTCGGGAGACCTCGTCATCATGCTTTTAACGTTTTTACGGTAGTAAAAGACGATGGATCTATTGGGCTCTCCATACCAGCCCTTTACAAGCAGGCTCATATAGGTAGCCCAGTCTTCATACCACTTGATGCCACCAGCAACTGTCTTATCTCTTTGCCCCTTGATGGATTCCCATGCTCTCTTTCTAAACATGGAGGCTGTTGCGCAATAATTATAGACGAATAGCCTTCTTATGCCAAAGTCTTCAGCAGGCGAGAAGTTTTGCTCAAACCCAAATCCCACAACGTTTGGATATGTCCAGCCAATCTTCTCGCCTGACATCATTGTCGCCAAGCCTTTGAGAAGATAGTCAGAAGAGACGAGATCGTCGGAGTCAAGAAACACCAGAAAGTCACCCTTGGCGATCTTTGCGCCGAAATTGCGAACCTGAACCAATCCAGTGTTAACGGCAAGGCGCTTAACCGTCACATTATTGGCACAACTAGAGGACTGGCCCTCAATCACATCAAGCAAGTGCCGAGTATCCTGGCTAGTTGAATGGTCGTCGATAAGGATAATTTCATAGCTACTGGGATCAAGAGTTTGCTTGCATGCGCTCATAAATGCCGCCTCAAGCTGATCTGGTTTGGTATTGTATACAGGTATCACTACAGATGCAAGCATGAATAAATGATCGCCGATTTCCAATATAGTAGCACACTAAGCACTTTCCTGCCAAGATTTTCGCCTACACACACTCTGGAAGCGATGGCGATTCATAGGGAGTTCAGGCTCACATAAAAAGCTGGCATTCACTCATTGACGGCAAGAACCTCTGCACTCGTTGGTTACACATGGAAGGGAGCCCCACAAAGGATAAATGCGCTGCAGCATCAGACCCATAGAGGGAGGCGATACCGAAACCACTTCAAGGCTCCCACGGCGATCAACACCCCAATTGTGTTGATGGCAAGAGAGAGAAATTGATCTCCCAGCTGTAACTGACCATCAATCAAGCTGTCCCTCACCGGTGCAAGCGCTTGGTAGAAGGGATTGAAGTCAGCGAGAACGCTGAGATCCCCGAGGCCTTCCCGCTTGTAGAGGATTGGAGAAACAAGAAAAAGAAGCTGGAGAAGAATCGGCATCAACTGGGCAAAATCCTTGAAGCGGGCTCCCAACACGGCCATCAAAACGATGATCCAAAACGTGAATAGGCATAGGTTGATCAATGGTAGCCAGATGTAGTGAACAGCATTCAGGAGAAGGCCTGGATCAATCAATGCGAAGGCGAGGAGGACAACCACAAAGGCCTGGGCGAACGTCTGGAGCTGGAAAGCCCATTCCTCCAGGCAATAGAAGATGCTCGGCATCGCATTGTTCACCATTTGGTCACGGCGCAGCAGGAATAGGGTGCTGCCTGAAAGCGACGCCATGCTGACGAACCCCCAAATAGTGACACCGAAGCCGAGATAAATCATGTAGCGGAGAGGGTCGGCAACCTTCAGGACAGTGCCGTACACAACCCCTAAAACGCCGACACTCAATAGATTGCTCAGGCCCATCCAAAAGCTACCCAGGGTGGTGCGGCTGAACCGAGCCAAGGTGCGCAACCAAGCGCTGTACCACCATGCACGCGCCGTGCGGCACGCATAACCGAGTCCATGGCCCATGGCGGGCTTTGCATCTCGCAGACTCATATCCCTCAAAATAAGCTCCTGCATCGCTCAGCCCACCCCCTTGGTGTAGGCCTCGATCGCCTCCTCTAGGGAGCCATCAAACGCAAGGTGCCCGTGCATGAGAACCACTCCCCTGGTGCAGAATTGGGCGAGCAGATCATTGGAGTGGGAGGCCAAGATGAGGGTTCCCGCTTCCCCTAAGAAGCGTGTGAGCTGATGCCGGGCTCGCAAGAGGAACCACTGATCACCAGCCCCTAGCCCCTCATCTAGCGCCAAGGCTTCATGCCTGAAGGCGGTAAGAAGCCCGAATTGCAGCCGGGTGCGCATGCCTTCGCTATAGGTGCGAATCGGTAGATGGATGAAATCAGCCAATTCCGTAAAGGCAGTGAGTTCCTCCAAAAAAGCGTCAAATCCCTTGATTGTGTTGCAATTGAAAAGATAGTGGGCGCGTGCAGCGTGTCTGCCAGTGAGATCGGTGTCCACCCAAAAGTTTTTATTGATCAGTGGAACCACCCGACCATAACGGCGGATACTGCCACTGCTTGGCTTGTAGATGTCACAGAGCAACCGCAAAAGGGTGGATTTACCAGCACCGTTATGGCCCAGCAACGCAACTCGCTCTCCTTTATTGATTGTGAAGCTGAGGTTATTGAGAGCGCGCACCGAGACTCCTCCTCGCTTGCCGCGGTTCAGCAGGCCGCCAGTGAGCCCACCGACAAGCGCTGCTTTGAGCGAACGACCGCCAACGCCCTCCACCGGAATGTCGAGGCAAACCCTGTCAAGCTCCACCAGCGGCTGATCACCAGGACTGGAGGCCAAGCCTCTCCTTGAAGAAAGCGTCACGCTATCAGTCAACGTAACATTGTGCTAGGTAGCACTTGCATCAGGCTGCCCATTTCCAGGGCCTGCAGCGCATAGCTCCAGCCCAGGTTGCTCTTGATGCCGGCCCGCTCCAGCGCCTGCTGGAGGGTGTCGGTGGTGAGCACGCCGAAGATCACCGGCACGCCCGTATCGCGGGCCACGGCCGCCACGCCCTTGCTCACTTCGGAGCAGACGTAATCGAAGTGGGGCGTGTCGCCGCGGATCACGGCCCCGAGTGTGATCACCACCTGATAGCGGCCCGAGGCCGCCAGACGCTGCGCCACGAGGGGAATCTCGAAGCTGCCGGGCACCCACGCCACATCCAACTGCTCGCTGCTAGGGGTGACGTCGATGCCGTGGCGAGAAAGCGCATCCAGGCAGGCGCTGAGCAGCTTGCCCGTGACCAGGTCATTGAACCGGCCCACAACAATGCCGATATGGAGGCCGCTGACCTCGGTGAACCGTCCTTCGAAAACCGCCAAGGGCCTCAGACCACGAAGTAACTGATTCCCCAGTTGAGCAGAACGAGGGCCACCCAGGCGGCCCCACCCAGCAGGATCAGGCGGTTGGAGCGGCCGCTGTCTTCGGTGCTCGCGTAGAGCACTGGCACCGCCACGATCAGGGCGAACGACATCACCACCAGGGCCAGAACGGTGAGGGTGTTGAGGAGCTGCATGGGACCTGCGGGGCCTGGGGAGGGCAGTGCGACGATCTTCCCACGTGGGATTTCCCTCACCTGCGGGCGGCCGCGGGATCCTTCACATCTTGTGGGGAGCAGCTGGCCCGGGGCCCCTACCATCGCTGCAGCCAGGAGCCGCCCGTGGGCGCCGACGCCGATCGCCAGCTCTCGTTGGTGCCTGAGGAGGCGCTGCAGGGCAGTCTGTTCGGCGCCGCCGAGACCGCAACCGCACAGGGCGAAGGAGGCAGCAGCAGCCCGGGCGATCTCGACCTGGAAGATGGCGCCCTCGCCGCCGCCGCTGCCGCCCGGCCCCGGGCCCACTCGCGCCGCAGCCTCTCCACCGATCCCGACACCGACGAAGCCCCTGCCAACGCCGCCGGCGAAGCCAGCCCGCAGGACGTGTTGGCGGAGGACCAGCCACGCTGGCATCACCACAGCCTGGTGGCGGCGGAAGCCCTGCCGCCGATGCTGCGGCACTACGCCGAGCTCAAGCGCGCCCACCCCGAGCGGGTGCTGCTCTACCGCCTCGGCGACTTCTTCGAGTGCTTCTTCGAGGACGCGATTCAGCTGTCCCGCCTGCTGGAGCTCACGCTCACGGGCAAGGACGCCGGCAAGGCGATCGGCCGGGTGCCGATGGCCGGCATCCCCCACCACGCCGCCGAGCGCTACTGCAGTGAGCTGGTGCGCCGCGGTCTGAGCGTCGCTCTCTGCGACCAGCTGGAGACCACTGCCGCCAAGGGGGCGCTGCTGAAGCGCGACATCACCCGCGTGCTGACCCCCGGCACCGTGCTGGAGGAGGGGATGCTGGCCGCCCGGCGTAACAACTGGCTCGCGGCGGTGGTGCTGGAGCAGGGCGATTGGGGGCTGGCGGTGGCCGATGTGAGCACCGGCGAGTTCCGCCTCAGCCAACGGCAGGGGAGCGATGCCCTGCACCAGGAACTGCTGCAACTGGAGGCGGCCGAGCTGATCTGGCCCGATCCCGACGCCGCGGCGTACCCGGACGGCACCGCCGCCAAGCCGGCCTGGTGCCCACCGGCCCTGCACCTCACCCGGCTGGCGCGCACGCCGTTCAGCCTGCCGGAGGCGCGGCGCACACTGCTGCAGCGCTTTCGGCTTGCCACCACCGACGGTCTCGGGCTGGCGGAGGCGCCCCTGGCCCTGCGGGCGGCGGGCGGGTTGCTGCGCTACCTCGACGACAACCAGGCCGGCGCCCGGAGCACCGCCGCCGGCGTGGTGCCCCTCGATCCACCCAGCCTCCGCTTCGCCGGCGATCAGCTGGTGCTCGATGCCCAGACGCGGCGCAACCTGGAGATCACCCGCACCCAGCGCGACGGCCAGTTCCACGGCTCGCTGCTGTGGGCCCTCGATCGGACCATGACCGCCATGGGCGGCCGGGCCCTGCGTCGCTGGCTGGAGGCGCCGCTGATGGACCGCGCCGCCATCCATGCCCGTCAGGAGGGCGTGAGTGAGCTGGTGGAGCAGCGCGGGCTGCGGCTGGCCCTGCGCCGTCTGCTGCGGCCGATGGGCGATCTGGAGCGGCTGGCTGGGCGGGCCGGTGCGGGCACCGCCTCGGCCCGGGATCTGGTGGCCCTCGCCGATGGCCTCGAGCGGCTGCCGCGGCTGGCGGCGTTGCTGGCGGCGGCGCGCAGCGAGCCCCTGG
>NZ_JAGQBN010000002.1:0-249530 GCF_024345655.1 Synechococcus sp. Lug-A
GGGGCGGAGCCGCTGGCCCCCTTCACGCCGCCGCCGCTGCCGCTGGTGGCCGAACCCGAGCTGCCGGTGGGGGAGGCCTGGCGCGCGCCCCGGCAGGCGGTGCGGCTGGCGGCGGCGGCCGGTCGTCTAGCGGCCGAACCGCTGTGCCCCTATCCCCCCGGCATCCCCCTGCTGATTCCCGGCGAGCGCATCGATGCCGCCCGGGCGGAGTGGCTGTGCCAGCAGCGCCTCCTATGGCCTGACCAGATCGCTGATAGCGTGAATGTTGTGGCCTGAAGGGCGCTGCGGATGGGCGCTGGGGAGCAGGAGCAGGCGGCGGGCGCTGGCTTCCAGTGGGATTTCGTCACCCCCGGCCTTCCCGACAGCGTGTTTGAAGGGGCGCCAGGCTTCAGTCCCACGCCGATGGAGCTGCGCGTGATGCTCCTGGCCCATCTGCGCCCCCGCACCCACTCGGTGGTGTGGGACGTGGGCGGCGGTACAGGCGCCCTGGCGCTGGAGATTGCTCGGCTGATGCCCGCCGGTGAAGTGCATACCCTCGAGCGCGATCCAGAGGCGATCGAGCTGCTGGAGTGCAACCGCCGCCGCTTCGGCATCCCCAACCTCCACATTCATGCCGGCCAGGCTCCTGAGGATCTCGGCCTGCTGCCCCCCCACCCCGACCGGGTGCTGCTGGAGGTGGGCCGGCCGCTGGCCGCCGTGCTCCAGTCCGTCTGGACGGCGCTGCAGCCGGGGGGACGCCTGGTGATCAGCACCGCCAGCCTTGAGGGCCTGGTGGATGCCACCGACACGCTCAGCCAGCTGAAGGCGCGCGATGTGCAGGTGGTGCAGGCCACGGTGCACCGTATGCAGCGCCGCGGCAGCCAGGCGCGGCTGGCTGCCGCCGAACCGCTGTTCGTGATCGCCGCCGAGCGTCTCGGGTGAACGCGTCGTCCCGTCCTCCCACCTCGAAGCGGCGCCTGTTCAGCGGACTCGCTGCGGGCGCCTTCGGCCTGGTGGTGGTGGCGCTCGGCGGCTGGTGGTTCACCCTGGCGGTGGGGGTGATCGTGCACCTGGGCCTGCTGGAGTTCTTTCGTCTGGCGCAGTTCAAGGGCATCCGCCCGGCCACCAAAACCACATTGGTGGTCTGCCAGGTGCTGCTGGTGGCCACCCAGTGGGCCAGTGGCGGCGGGCTGGCCTCGGATCTGGCGGCGGCGGTGCTGCCGGTGTCGGGGGCGGCCATCTGCGGCTGGCTGCTGCTGCAGCCGATCACGGGCACCATCGCCGACATCGCTGCTTCGATCTTCGGGCTCTTCTATCTGGGCTTCCTGCCCAGCCACTGGCTGCGCCTGCGTGATCTCAGTGATTCCGTGCTGGCGCCCCATCTGGTGGGAGCCGGCTGGCCGTTCTCCTCCGGGATGGCGCTCACCCTGATTGCCTGTCTGATGGTGGTGGCCACCGACATCGGCTCCTACATGATCGGTCGCCGCCTCGGGCGGCATCCGCTCTCGCCGATCTCCCCCGGCAAGACGGTGGAAGGGGCGCTGGGAGGAGTGGCCTGCTCGTTGCTGGTGGGGGTGATCGGTGGGCTCTGGCTGGGCTGGCCCTGGGGGTGGGCCGTGGGCGGCGGGCTGGGCGCGATCGTGTCTCTGTTCGCCCTGGTTGGTGATCTCACCGAATCGATGATGAAGCGTGACGCGGGGGTGAAGGATTCCGGTGATGCCATCCCCGGCCACGGCGGCATCCTCGATCGCATTGACAGCTACCTGTTCACCCCAGCGGTGGTCTTCTACTACGTGACCCTGGTGGTGCCGCTGCTCAGCCGCCCGGCGTTACTGCCTTGAGCTTGCTGCCCTGATGCACTGGCCTGAGCTGCTGCTCCGCGGCAGTCCCTGTGGCCTCGAGCTTTGCCATGAACCACGCCCCCCGGCCTGCTTAAGCTCAGGGCTGCACGCGGGCTTCTCCCTGCAGCTGGAGCATGCCGCCCTCAAGGTTGGCGGTGGTGATGCGGATGTTCGGGTCCATCGGCAGGCTGGCCCGCAGCTCCCCGTCGACAGCGTGGATCTCCACCCGCCCATCCACGGCCACGGGCCTGGTTTCCAGCTCCATCAGGCGGTTCTCCCCCATCGCCCGCGCCGCCAGGATCAAGGTGTCGCGGGCGATGCGCAGCTCCACCAGCGGCCCCAGCCCCAGCAGCTGCTCTCCCAGCAGATCGCTGAGCTCACGCCAGCGCGGTTTGCTCAGGGAGTGAGTGAGCCCGGTGGCGGTGAAGGCCACCCTGCCGCGGATGCCGAAGGGATGGTCGAGGGTGAGCGACTGGGCGCGCACCAGCCGCCCCAGCTTCACCCGCAGCGGATCGCTGCGCAGTTCCACCAGTTCAAACTGCAGGCCGTCATACACCACCCGCCGCGCCATCAGCGTCACGCCCTCCAACTGGCCGCGCAACAGCTGCAGAGCGCTGCCGTGCAGCTGCAGCTCCAGGCTCTCCACGGCCTCGCACTGGCTGCGGATCCAGAACTGCAGACCAGCCGCTAGAAGTTGCAGCACCGGTCCGCCGGGGGCTTGGGGTTCGGAGCTGGTCATGGAGCCTGCAAGGGGATGGCTTCTCTAACAGAGGCCAGGCGTGAGCCAGGCGGCAGCCACCTGATTGCTTTGGTCGAGATGGGGCAGGTGGCCGCAGTCGGCCAGTTCCTTCACTCGGTCCCCCAGCAACGCCAGGGCGGCTTTTTTCTGCGGGGCCCGCAGAATGCGGTCATCAGCGCCCCAGAGCACCTCCAGCGGCTGGCTGGGCAGGGGTTCGCCACAACCAGCGAAACCACCGCTGCGGGCGAAGCGGCGCAGGGAATCGGCCCATCCCGGTGCGGCCAGATGCAGGGAGGCGATCTCCTCTTCCGCGGGCCCCACGCTGGCGGATGGGTCGGCGAAGGCCGTGCGGCAGAGGCTGCGGCGCACGCCCGGCAGGCCGAGAAAGCGCACCCCGAGGGCATCGAGCAGCGGCGGCAGGGGCATGGGCCGGCCGGTGAGGCCGGCGGGGGCGAGCAGCAGCAGCCGGTGGATGCGCGCGGGTTGGCGCCGGCTTAGTTCCACCCCCACGGCCCCGCCCATCGAGGCTCCGATCAGGCCGAGTGGCTGGGGGCCAAGGCGTGCAGCGGCTTCCGCCAGCAGGGCCTCGAGATGGGTGAGCACGCCGCGGGGGCTGTAATCGCCATCGGCGGGCCGGGGCGTGAAGCCGAAGCCGAACAGATCGGGAATCAAGAGCGTGGCGCCACCGGCCAGCAGCGGCGCGAGCCGCCGGAACTCCAGAAAGCTGCTGTCGAAGCCGTGCAGCAGCAGCAGCGGCGGGCCCTCCCCCAGCACCGCCACCGGGAAGGGCCGCGCCCAGCCCAGCAGGTCCCACCACTGCACCGCCGCTGCCAGCTGACGGCCCTGCGGGTCGAGCAGGTTGCGGGCCGCCGCCTCCACCAGCGCCCGGCCGTCAGGCTGCGGAAGGGTCAACGGTTGGCGTCGGCGCTGGCCGACTGCTCGATGGCGGCATCGGTGGTCACCAGCGCACCCAGCAGGTCAGCCGGGCTCACGGCAAAGGGCAGCCGGTGCAGATCAGATCCCGGCTGACAGGCGAAGGCGCACACCCGTTGCAGATCGCTGAGCGGTGAGTCCGCCAGCCCCAGCTGCGCCAGGGTGACCGGCAGCGAGAGCTGGCGGAAGAAGCTCAGCAACTGGCGCCGCGCCTGGGAAGCGAGGCGGTTGCCGCCCACCAGCTCCTCCAGGCGCAGCTGCACCAGGATGCCGAAGCCCACCTTCTCCCCATGCAGGCGGCCATGGCTCGCCTCCAGCTGGGTGAGGCCGTTATGCACCGCATGGGCGCCCACGGTGCGGCAGCGGGCACCACCCAGGCCGCCGATCACGCCGGCGGTGAGCCCGCAGGCCTCAGCCACACGCGCCCAGGCTTCACCGCCCGGGTGGGCCATGGCCTCCTGGCCTTCCAGCAGCAGCTGATCCCGCAGCACGCGGGCCATCTGCACCGCCTGATGCACGAGGCCGTCGGTGCTGGTGGCGCTGCTCACCGACGCTTCGTACCACTTGGCCATGGCGTCGGCCAGTCCGCTGGCCAGGGTGCGGGGCGGTGCCTGCAGGATCAGACGGTGATCGAACACCAGCAGAGCGGGAGAGCGCTCAAGGCTCACATCGCAGGTGAAGGCTCCGCCGGGGGAATAGAGGTTGGCCAGGGCGGTCCAGCCGGCGCAGGTGGCGGCGCTGGTGGGCACGGTGATGCAGGGCAGCCCGAGCCGATCGGCCAGCAGCTTGCCCGCGTCCATCACCTTGCCGCCCCCGGCTGCTACCACGGCATCGATTGGGTCCGCCGCCATTGGATCAGCATTCGCCGACGCGACGTCCGCCTGAAGCCGCTGCAGATCCTCTTCGCAGCAATCGAACTGCAGCTGAGCCAACAGGGGATCAAGCCCAAGCCGGCGCAGATCCGCGGCCAGTGACTCGCGCAGAGCAGCGGTGGCGCGGCTGCGGCCGAGGAGCAGGGGACGTCGGCAGAGGGCGGCGATGGCCGGCAGGGAGGCTTCCCAGGCACCTTTGCCCCGCAGCACGCGGGCCGGGGCGATCAGGTGTTCGCTCAAGCTGATGCTCATCTGATCAATCTAGTCGGCCGATTTTGGGCATCGAGCTGCAACGCGACCCGGCACCTGCGCGGCGTGCGGTGGCACGAGCAAGAAAAAGCGGGAGTTCATTGAACTCCCGCCGTCGAGTGGACCGTGTGAAACCGCCGCTGATTCAGGCGCTGGCGGCAGCCAGTTCGGGCTCGGGCGTGATCGCCTGGTGGCGGATCACCACCTGCTTGTCGTCGTCGACATCGACGATCGCTGCATCGCCATCCTTGAGGCGGCCGGAGAGGAACTCCTCGGCCAGAGAATCCTCAAGCAGGCGCATCACGGCGCGGCGCAGCGGGCGGGCTCCGTAACTGGGGTTGTAGCCCTCTTCGACCAGGCGCTCTTTAAAGGCCTCGGTGACGGAGAGGCCAATGCCTTTCTCCTGCATCCTGCCGAACACTTCGCGCAGCATGATGTCGGCGATCACCTTCACTTCGTCACGGGTGAGTTGACGGAAGACGATGATCTCGTCGAGACGGTTGAGGAACTCAGGCCGGAAGTACTGCTTGAGCTCTTCGTTCACCAGGGAGCGGATGCGGTTGTACTGGGTTTCTTCGGCAGCGGCGCCGGAGAATTCGAAGCCCAGGCCCCCACCCCCTTTCTCGATCACCTTCGAACCGATGTTCGAGGTCATGATGATCAGGGTGTTCTTGAAGTCAACCGTGCGGCCTTTGGAATCGGTGAGGCGGCCATCTTCCAGCAGCTGAAGCAGCAGGTTGAACACATCGGGGTGAGCCTTCTCGATTTCGTCGAAGAGCACCACGGTGTAGGGCCGGCGGCGCACCGCTTCGGTGAGCTGGCCACCTTCGTTGAAGCCGACATAACCCGGAGGCGAGCCGATCAGCTTGCTGACGGTGTGGCGCTCCATGAACTCCGACATGTCGAGCCGGATCATCGACTCTTCGCTGCCGAAGAAGTAAGCCGCCAGAGCCTTGGTGAGCTCGGTTTTGCCCACGCCGGTGGGGCCGGAGAAGATGAAGCTGGCGATTGGGCGGTTGGGGTTCTTGAGCCCCACCCGGGCGCGGCGGATGGCCTTGGACACAGCCTTGACGGCTTCGTCCTGGCCGATCAGGCGCTGGTGGAGGGTTTCCTCCATGTTGAGCAGCTTCACCGATTCGCTTTCGGTGAGCTTCTGAACCGGCACGCCGGTCCAGGAGGCCACGATCTGGGCGATGTCCTCTTCGGTGACCACCGGGCTGCGATCACCGCCGGCACCGGCAAGCGGCAACTCGATAGAGCCGGTGGCTTCGGTGGTGATGGCCTCGCCGCCTTCGGCTGCCGTGGGCTCTTCGTCGCGACGGGCCTGGAGGATGGATCGGATCTGCTCACGCAGTTCCACTTCCTTGTCGCGCAGTTCACCGGCCTTGGTGAAGTCTTGCTCGCGGACGGAATCTTCTTTCTGCTTCTGCACCGAGCGCAGTTGCTTGTCGAGCTCCTTGGCGGCCGGCGGCAGCTTCGAGTTGAGCAGGCGCACGCGGCTGCCGGCTTCATCGACGAGGTCGATCGCCTTGTCGGGCAGGAAGCGGTCGGAGATGTAGCGGTCGCCCAGAGTGGCGGCGGCCACGAGGGCTTCGTCGCTGATCTTCAGGCGGTGGTGCTGTTCGTAGCGCTCGCGGAGGCCACGCAGGATCTCGATGGTGTCGAGAACGGTGGGTTCGCCCACCATCACCGGCTGGAAGCGGCGTTCAAGGGCCGCATCGCGCTCGATGTGCTTGCGGTATTCGTCGAGGGTGGTGGCGCCGATGCACTGCAGCTCGCCCCGGGCCAGGGCGGGCTTGAGGATATTGGCCGCATCGATCGCGCCCTCAGCGGCGCCGGCACCGATCAGGGTGTGGACTTCGTCGATCACCAGGATCACGTTGCCCGCGCTCCTGATCTCTTCCATGATCTTCTTGAGGCGCTCCTCGAACTCGCCCCGGTACTTCGTGCCCGCCACCAGCAGGCCAATGTCAAGCGTGAGCACGCGCTTGTCTTCGAGGATGTCCGGAACCTCGCCGAGGGTGATGCGCTGCGCCAACCCTTCAGCGATGGCGGTTTTACCCACGCCGGGCTCGCCGATCAGCACAGGGTTGTTCTTGGTGCGGCGGCCGAGGATCTGCACCACCCGATCGATTTCGTTCTGACGGCCCACCACCGGATCCAGCTTGCCTTCGGTGGCGAGCTGGGTGAGGTTGCTGCCGAATTCATCGAGGGTGGGGGTTTTGGTGGACCCCTTGCTGCCGCTGCCGGCGGCCACTTCGGCGGTTTCGCCGAGCATGCGGATCACCTGGGTGCGCACCTTGGCGAGATCGACGCCGAGGTTCTCAAGCACCCGGGCGGCGACTCCCTCGCCCTCCCGGATCAGGCCGAGCAGCAGGTGCTCAGTGCCGATGTAGTTGTGGCCCAGCTGGCGGGCTTCCTCGAGCGAGAGCTCCAGCACACGCTTGGCACGGGGCGTGAAGGGAATCTCCACGGCCACGAAGCCGGAGCCGCGGCCGATGATCTTTTCGACCTCCACCCGGGCGTCCTTGAGGTTGACCCCCATGGATTTCAGGACCTTGGCCGCCACGCCGGTGCCTTCGCCGATCAGGCCCAGCAGGATCTGCTCCGTGCCCACGAAGTTGTGGCCCAGCCTGCGGGCCTCTTCCTGGGCCAGCATGATCACCTTGATGGCTTTCTCGGTAAACCGCTCGAACATGGGCGGGACCTGATGCAAGTGCACCCAACCTATCAGGGCTGAGAGGGTGTTTGTGATCTTCGGCTGGAGATGTCCAGATCCATTGCTGCACCATGGATCAGCCCCGCTGATAGGCATATCTGGCCGGCCATAACTGTTGGTGCTTTCACATCAACGAAGGGCGGCAATCCGTACCTCGTCAAGCACTCATTCGCCGCTGAAACCCAGCGGTGGCGGTGGCGTTACCGCGATCTCCACCAGTGGCAGGCATTTGATCAGAGCGTCCTCACCATTGCGGTAGTAACGGCAACGCCGTCCCTGGCTGCGGAATCCGAGGGCGGCATAGAGCGCCAGGGCGGCAGTGTTGCCGGCGGCCACCTCCAGGGTGGCCTGCTGCGCTCCCTGCTGCCGGGCCTTTTGCAGCAGGGCCGTGAGAACACGCCGGCCCCGGCCGCGCCGCCGGCCGTCGGGGTGCACCGCCACCACCATGATCTGCAGCTCATCGACCACCAGCCAGCCGCTGGCCATGGCCTCCAGCCCCCTTGGCCCTTCGAGGCCGAGGCAGAGCCGGCCGTCGCTCTCCAGTTCGGTCTGCCACTGATCCGAGTCCCACAGCCCGCCCAGAGCCAGCCGGTCAAGCGCGAGACAGGCCTCCAGATCCGCTGGCATCAGCCTGCGCGCCGGCGCCTGGGCGTCTGCGCCGGTGGCGCCCGCAGCAACATCCGGAGACATCCTTACGATTGACGCTGATCCGGACCCTTCCCAGGATGCCCCCCACCAGTGCGATCGGTGCCACCAGCGGCGCCACAGCCGGCACCGCGGAGCCCCATCCCCTGCTGGCCGGCGCCATCGAAGCGGCCAGCCCGAACCGCAACCTGGTGCCGATCAGCACCACCTGCGCGCCCGATGGAGCCCTGGTGGTGGGCGGCTGTCTCCTGAGTGACCTGGCCCGTACCTACGGCACACCGCTTTACGTGCTCGACGAAGACACGCTTCGTGCCAGCTGCCGCGCCTACCGCGAGGCGCTTGACACCTTCTACCCCGGCCGCTCGCTGGCGCTCTACGCCTCCAAGGCCAACAGCAGCCTGGCGATCACCGCTGTGGTGGCCTCCGAGGGCCTTGGCCTGGATGCCGTGTCGTCCGGTGAACTGCTCACGGCGCTCGGCGGTGGCATGCCACCGGAGCGGATCGTGCTGCACGGCAACAACAAATCGGTGGAGGAGCTGGCGCTGGCGGTGGAGCACGGGGTCACCGTGGTGGCCGACAACTGGCGCGATCTGGAGCTGCTCGCCACGATCGCCACCGCGGAGCGGCCGGCTTCCCTGATGCTGCGGTTCACGCCCGGCATCGAGTGCCACACCCACGAGTACATCCGCACCGGCCACCTCGACAGCAAGTTCGGCTTCGACCCCGATCAGCTCGAGCAGGTGCTGCGCCAGCTGGCCGAATGCCCCTGGGCCCGGCTCACCGGCCTGCATGCTCACATCGGTTCTCAGATCTTCGAGCTGCAGCCCCACCGCGACCTGGCGGGCGTGATGGCCGACGCGTTGGCTCTGGCCCGTTCGCTCGGCCACCCCTGCACCGATCTGAACGTGGGCGGGGGCCTGGGCATCCGCTACGTGGTCAGCGACGATCCCCCGACGATTCAGGCCTGGGTGCAGGGCGTGGCCCAGGCCGTGGCGGCCGCCTGCCTGGAGCGGGATCTGGAGCTGCCGCGGCTGTTGTGCGAGCCGGGCCGTTCCCTGGTGGCCACCGCCGGCCTCACTCTGTACACGATCGGCAGCCGCAAGGAGATCCCCGGCATTCGCACCTACGTGTCGGTGGATGGGGGCATGAGCGACAACCCGCGGCCGATCACTTATCAGTCGGCCTACACCGCCGTGCTGGCCGATCGGCCTGCCGGCGCCGCTGAGGAAACGGTCACGCTGGCCGGCAAGCACTGCGAATCCGGCGACGTGCTGCTCAAGGAGCTGGCCCTGCCCGCCTCCGCCCCCGGCGACGTGCTGGTGGTGCTCGCCACTGGCGCCTACAACGCTTCGATGGCCTCCAACTACAACCGCATCCCCCGCCCTGCCGCCGTTCTTGTGCAGGGGGGGCGGGCCGAACTGGTGCAGCGGCGGGAGCGACCGGACGAGCTGCTGCGCTACGACGTCCTGCCGGAGCGGTTGACGCCGGTACCCTGAGCCCAGATTGGCTGGGGGCTGCGGGTGATCTGGCTGAAGCTCCTCGACGTGCGCCTGATCCTCGACATCGTGCTGGCCTCCTCGCTGGGGGTGCTGCTGCTGGCGAGGGTGCGGGAGCCGCGCACCCTGTGGCTGCTGCGGGGCTGGCTGTTCCTCGTGGCGCTGGTGTGGGTGGTCCAGCGCATCGCCGTGCTGCCGCTCACCACACGCCTGCTGGAAGCAGTGGTGCTGGGGTGCAGTCTGGCGCTGGCGATCCTCTGGCAGGGGGAGCTGCGGCGCCTGATGGAGCTGCTCGGCACCGGGCGGCTCGATGTGCTGCTCGGCAGCCAGGCGGCTGATGCGGCGGTGTCAGGTTCTGTGGCGGTGCTCACCGAAGCGGCGGGCTGCTTGTCGCAGCATCGCCGTGGTGCACTGATGCTTGTGGATCTCGGCAGTGATCTCCGTCCCGAAGACTTCCTCAATCCCGGCATCGCCATCGATGCGGTGCTCTCGGTGGATCTGATCCTCAATCTGTTTGCGGCCGACACCCCGCTCCACGACGGCGCCCTGCTGGTGCGCGGCAACCGCATCCTTTCGGCGGGTGTGATCCTGCCCTTGTCCCGCCAGGGCCTCACCCGCTATGGCACCCGCCACCTGGCGGCCCTTGGCATCACTGAGCGTTTCGACCGCTGCCTCTGCATCGTGGTGTCCGAGGAAACGGGCACCCTGTCACTGGCGCGCCATGGCCGGCTGGAGCGACCGATCACCAGCAGCCGGCTGCGCGAGCTGCTCAGCCTCGCCCTGGCCCAGCCCACCACCAAGCCCACGCCGAAGTCCGGCCATGGCTCGGTGGTGGCGCTGCCCACGGGTCGTAGCGTGTCGAAGGACACGCCAGAGTCACGCGCATGAGTCGCTCCCCGGCGACCACTCCCCTGATCCAGGCGAATCCGCAGCCCTTGAGGGCCGTGCCGTCCGTGCTGGATCCCAGCCGCCTGCCGGCCCACGTGGCGGTGATCATGGACGGCAACGGCCGCTGGGCCCGCCAGCGCAACCTGCCGCGGGTGATGGGGCACCGCGAGGGCGTTGAAGCCCTGAAGCGCACCCTGCGCCTCTGCAGCGACTGGGGCATCGGTGCGCTCACGGCCTATGCCTTCTCCACCGAGAACTGGAACCGCCCCGGCGAGGAGGTGAGCTTCCTGATGACCCTGTTCGAGCGGGTCCTGGCCCGCGAGCTGGAGGCCCTTGACCGCGAACAGGTGCGCATCCGCTTCCTTGGCGATCTCGAGCAACTGCCCCACGGTCTGCAGGAACTGATCGCCTCGGCCACGCGCCGCACGGCTGAGAACACCGGCATTCACTTCAACGTGTGCACCAACTACGGCGGCCGCAGCGAGCTGGTGCAGGCGGCGCGGCGTCTGGCCGATCAGGTGGCCCGCGGCGAGCTTGATCCGGCCAGCATCGACGAGCAGTCCTTCGCCGCCGAACTGCAGACCGCCGATGAGGTGGATCCGGATCTGCTGATCCGCACCAGCGGCGAATACCGGATCAGCAACTTCCTGCTCTGGCAGCTCGCCTACGCCGAGATCCACATCACCGATGTGCTCTGGCCCGACTTCAACGAAGACGCCCTGCTGCGGGCCCTCGGCGATTATCAGAACCGCCAGCGGCGCTTCGGTGGCGTCGCACCGCTCACCGCCTGATCCCTCCCCCTTCCCCTGCCGCCTTGATCGCTTCCCCCACCCTCTCCAGCGGCACCGCCCTTGCGGCCGAAGCCTCCGCAGCCACATCCGCGTCCGAAGCCGCGCCTGACGCCACGCCGGTCTTCGTTCGCCACGACTGGAGCCGGGACGAGATTCAGGCGTTGCTGGAAGCCCCGCTGATGGAGTTGCTCTGGCGCGCCCAGCAGGTGCATCGCAGCGCCAACCCCGGCTACCACGTGCAGCTGGCCTCGCTGCTGAGCGTGAAGACCGGCGGTTGTGAGGAGGACTGCGCCTATTGCCCCCAGTCGATGCACCACAGCGCCGATGTGACCGGCCAGCCGGAGCGCGATGTGGAGCCGGTGCTCGCCCGGGCCCGGGCGGCGAAGGAGGCCGGTGCCGACCGCTTCTGCATGGGCTGGGCCTGGCGGGAGATCCGCGAGGGTGCGCCGTTCGAGGCCATGCTCGCCATGGTGCGCGGGGTGCGGGAGCTGGGCCTGGAGGCCTGTGTCACCGCCGGCATGCTCACCGACACCCAGGCCGCCCGGCTGGCCGAGGCGGGCCTCACCGCCTACAACCACAACCTCGACACCAGCCCGGAGCACTACCACCGGATCATCACCACCCGCACCTACCAGGAGCGGCTGGAAACGCTGGAGCGGGTGCGCCGAGCCGGGATCACCCTCTGCTGCGGCGGCATCATCGGCATGGGGGAAACCAGCAACGACCGGGCCGGCCTGCTGCAGGTGCTCGCCAGCCTTGATCCCCATCCCGAGAGCGTGCCGATCAACGGGCTGGTGGCGGTGGAGGGCACCCCACTGGAAGAGCAGCCGCCGTTGGATCCGCTCGACCTGGTGCGCATGGTGGCCACCGCCCGCATCCTCATGCCCCACAGCCGGGTGCGGCTGAGTGCCGGTCGCACAGCACTGAGCCGCGAGGCGCAGATTCTTTGCCTGCAGGCCGGCGCCGATTCGATCTTTTACGGTGACACCCTGCTCACCACCGGCAACCCTGATGTGGAGGCCGATCGTGCCCTGCTGGCGGCGGCCGGTGTGCGCGCCCAGTGGAGCGAGCCGTCGGTTGGGGAATCCGAGCAGGCCGCCGGCCGGGTGGTGGCTCCTGGCTGAGTCTGCGCTGCCGTTCCGGGTGGCGGCCTTCTACCGCTTCACCCCCATCCCCCAGCCCGCTGAACTGCGTCAGCAATTGCTGCAGGTCGGCCAGGCGGCGGAGCTGCGGGGCACGGTGCTGGTGGCGGCTGAAGGGGTGAACGGCACCATCTGCGGCAGCGCCGCCGGAGTTGAAACGCTGCTGGAGCTGCTGCGCTGCCAATCCGGCCTGGCCGGTCTGGAGGCCAGAACCTCCTGGTGTGGGGTGCAGGCCTTTCATCGCCTCAAGGTGCGGCTGAAGCGCGAAATCGTCACGATGGGCTGCGCTGCGGTGCAGCTGACGCCCCCGCCCGCAGAGGAAACGGCCACGCCGGCCTCCAGGCCCGGCACCCCCGTCCTGCCCCAGGCATGGCAGGAGCTGATCGCCGATCCCACCACGCTGGTGATCGACACCCGCAACAGCTATGAAGTGGCGCTCGGCAGCTTCACCGGGGCGATCGATCCGGGTCTGGAGAGCTTCCGGGAGTTCCCCCTCTGGGTGGATCAGCAGCTGGCTCCCCTGGTGGAGGCCCGCCGCCCGGAGCGTCTGGCCCTGTTCTGCACCGGCGGCATCCGCTGCGAGAAGGCCACCGCCTACCTGCGACAGCAGGGCTTCGAGGGGGTGCACCACCTGCAGGGGGGCATCCTGCGCTATCTGGAGGAGGTGCCGACCGAGCAGAGCCACTGGCAGGGCGAGTGCTACGTGTTCGACCAGCGGGTGGCGCTGAATCACCGGCTTGAACCCGGTGGCTTCAGCCTCTGCCACGCCTGTGGTCTGCCGCTTTCGCCTGCGGATCGCCAGCTCGACAGCTACGTGCAGGGGGTGAGTTGCCGTCACTGCCGCGATCGCTTCAGCGACGCCGACCGCGCCCGCTTCGCCGAGCGCCAGCGGCAGAGCACGCTGGCCGCCAGCCGCGGGGGCCGGCACATCGGGGCCAGGGCTGGCGGCTCCCCCTGCCCATGAATTGCGGCCTGCCGGTGCTCTACAGCTTCCGCCGCTGCCCCTATGCGATCCGGGCGCGGCTGGCGATCGAGCGGGCCGGCCTGCTGGTGGAGCTGCGTGAAGTGCGGCTGGCGGCCAAGCCGCTGGAGCTGCTTCAGGCCTCACCCAAGGGCACGGTGCCGGTGCTGGTGCTGGCGGATGGCCGGGTGATCGAGCAGAGCCTGGAGATCATGGCCTGGGCGCTGCACCAGCATGATCCCGACGACTGGCTGTTGCGCCGTGGCGGTACCCCCGGCTTCGCTGCGGCTGCTGCGCCTGCGGCGGAGGCGCAACGGGAGATGGCCGCGCTGATCCACTGCAACGACGAGGTGTTCAAGCACCACCTGGATCGCTACAAGTACGCCAGCCGCCACCCTGAAGCCGATCCGCTGGTCCACCACGAGGCGGCCCTGCAGGTGCTCGGCGACTGGAACCTGCGGCTGGAGCAGGCCGCAGGTGCTGATGGGGTCGCCTGGCTGGTCGGGCCCAGGCCATCGCTGGCCGATCTGGCTCTGCTGCCCTTCGTGCGCCAGTTCCGCCTGGCGGATCCTGCGGGGTTCGATGCCCTGCCGGGCCTGGCGGCGCTGCAGGCCTGGCTGGGCCGCTTCCTCGCCAGCTCCCCCCTGGCGGCGGTGATGGCCCCGCAGGAGCCCTGGAGCGACGACGCTCCCGGCTCACCCTTCCCTGCCGGGCGTCTGGTTCATCACCTGGCCCTGGCTGCCGACTGGCAGGACGCCTGCCGTGCGGGCGTCTACCGCCGCTCCACCCGCGGCCTCAGCCTGGAGCAGGTGGGCTTCATCCATGCCTGCTTCGCCCATCAGCTGGCGGCCACCCGGGCCCGCTTCTACGCCGATGGCCCCGAACTGGTGCTGCTCTCGATCGATCCCGCTCGGCTCACGGTGCCGCTGCGGCTGGAGTCCTCAGCCGGCAGCGCGGAGCTGTTCCCCCACATCCACGGCCCGCTGGCCCTCGACGCGGTGGTGGCGGCGGAGCCATTGGATCTTCAGCTCGCGGCCTCACCGCGCACGGCAGTGCGGCAAGCGGCATGAGCAGCGCGGCGCCTTCCCTCGAACCACTGCCGTCGCTGGACGACCTGGAGCGCTGGGCGGCGGCCAAGGGCCTGCTGCTGCGCCTGCAGGTGGACCGGCGCCTGGGGGTGTGGACGCTGCGGGTGGGGGTGGCCTGCATCCGGCCGGAGGGCCCGCCTGCGCTGGTCGGTGAGCTCAAGGGCTGGGCGCTGCCCACCGCCGCCGGTCTGCAGCTCGACACCATGCGTGTGGTGCAGGCACCGCCGGCGGTGGGCCCGCTGATCTGGGCGGCCACGTTCGCCTGGGCGCTGGAGGCCACCCCCTGCCGGCGCGCCCGCCTGCTGGCGATCCGCGATGAGGAACGCCAACATCGCCGCCTGGTGCGGTATTTTCGCCGCCTCGGCTTCACGCCCCAGCGGGAGCTGGCCGCCGGCGTGGGCGACCTGCCCCTGCGGCTGGTGTGGGGCGGCTCTGGCCTGTTGATGTCAGGCCGTTGCGAGGAAGGGCTGAGGCGATCCGCCCGCCTGGCTCAGCGGCTGGCGATGTGACGGATGAGGTCTACGCATTTGCAGGAGTAGCCCCATTCGTTGTCGTACCAGGCCACCACTTTCACGAAGGTGTCGGTGAGGGCGATGCCCGCATTGGCATCGAACACCGAGGTGCAGGTTTCGCCCACGAAATCCGCTGACACCACCTCATCCTCGGTGTACCCCAGCACCCCTTGCATCGGCCCTTCCGCTGCCGTCCGCATGGCCTCTTTGATGGCGTCGTAGGTGGTGGGGGTGGCCAGATTCACGGTGAGATCCACCACGGACACATCGGGGGTGGGCACCCGGAACGCCATGCCGGTGAGCTTGCCGTTCAGGGCAGGAATCACCTTGCCCACCGCCCGGGCCGCTCCGGTGGAGGACGGGATGATGTTCTGCCCGGCACCTCGCCCGCCGCGCCAGTCTTTGACGGAAGGGCCGTCCACGGTTTTCTGGGTGGCCGTGGTGGCATGCACGGTGGTCATCAGGCCGGAGCTGATGCCGAAGCTGTCGTGCAGCACCTTGGCGATCGGTGCCAGGCAGTTCGTGGTGCACGAGGCATTGGAGACGATGTCCTGACCGGCGTAGCTGGTGTGATTGACCCCCATCACGAACATCGGGGTGTCGTCTTTCGAGGGAGCGGAGAGCACCACCTTGCGCGCGCCGGCTTCGATGTGGGCCCTGGCCGTGGCATCGGTGAGAAACAGGCCGGTGGCCTCCAGCACCACCTCGGCCCCCACCGCCCCCCAGGCCAGGGCTTTCGGATCCCGCTCGGCGCTGACCCGTACCGGGTGGCCGTTCACAATCAGGTTGTTGCCGTCGATCTCCACATCCCCCTTGAAGCGACCATGGGTGGAGTCGTAGCGGAGCATGTAGGCGATATAATCGATATCCATCAAATCGTTGATGCCGACAACACAGATGTCTTCGGTTTCAAAGGCACGGCGAAACACAAGCCTGCCAATTCGCCCGAATCCGTTGATGCCGATGGTGATGGTCATGGAAGAAGCCTCTGGCGTGATGCCGCGTGTGACTCCCGCAAGGTTGCTTCCTTGCAGGCGATCTGACGACACTGTGCGGGTGTTGGATGCATCGCCATCCAATCCTTACAGGGCGTTGGGAGGGCTCTGCAACGGCTGACAGGGTTTGTCGTGAATGGTTGGCCAGCGCGTTGCCCTGTGGCAAGCGAGTGTTGGGGACAAGGGCGCACCGATGATTCGCATGTGGTCAGCGAGTTTCTTCCGAATGATTTCCCCTTTGCCGCTGATGCCGCCTGTCCGCTTTTGCTGCAGCGATCACCTGTCCGCCTCCGGTCCGCTGAGCGACTGGTCCGTGAGGCGTGGCGGGTGTACCCAAGAGGCTTGCTGATGGTGTTGGTGGGTGAATCCGGAACAAAGGATGTGAACCGGCACCGCATCTGGCACGGATTGCAGCCGCTCTGCTAACACAAATGGTGGTTGGAGCGGGCTGGTTGCCAGGAATCCACCAGATCTCCTGTGAGACCCCACGGCCAGCGAAGGGCTCACTGCGCCTGGGGAGCAGATGATCAGGCCGCAGATGAAGCAGGTAGGCGCAAGTGGCGAGCTCAAGCGTCTCTCATGAAAATCTTGCCATGCTCACATTCTGCTCCAATGATGTTGCGGCTTGAAGTTGTCTTGGTGGCCCATACATGCAGTGCGAACGTGTTCTTTGATGCACGCTTCTTCACCTGCTCGCGAGAAGATCTGGTTTCACAGGTCTGAATCACTGGAGCGAAGGTCGATGGGGCCGCTGGGTCTTTCTGAGATGAAGGTGGCCGTCATCGGCGGCGGTGTGGCTGGTCTGGCCCTGGCCCGCTCCCTCTGCCGCGGCGGCGCCGGCGGCGGTGAGCGGATCAACGTGTTCGAGCGCTCCACCACCATGGACCGCCAGGGCTTCGGCTTCCTTGTGCTGGAGAACGGCCAGCGCGCCCTGCAGTCGCTCGGCATTGATGTGTTGGCCAGTGGTATCGGCCATGCGCTTGAGCGGGTCTCGATCCTTTCCTCCTGCGGGCGCTCGATTGCCCAGCACCCCGTCACCCACACCATCGCGGTCGACCGCCCCTCGCTGCTGCGGGCACTGGCTGACGGACTGCCCCGCGGGGTGATTCAGTTCAATCACCGCTTTGAAGCCTTCGAGCACGACCGCGACCGCATGCTCTCGGCCTCCTTCGCCTGCGGCGGTCAGGCCACGCTGGTGCGCCACAGCGCTGATGTGTTCGTGGGCGCTGATGGGGTCAACTCCCGCTGCCGTGCCCACCTCACCGCCGATCGCCCCTCGGTGCCGCCGCGCCGCGCCCGGGTCAACGAGATCGTCGCCTGTGTCCATCTGCCGGCGGTGGCGGCCACCCTGGGCCACCGCTTCGTCAAGGTGCTCGATCCCAGCGGCGGGTTTGCGGTGGGGCTGGTGCCCCTGGCCAAAGGGCGGGTGATCTGGTTCGTGCAGTTCGACAGCCACCGTTTCGCGCCCCCGGCGCCTGGCGCCATCTCCTCCTTCCTCGACACCCACCTGCGCAGCTTTCCGCAGTTCGTGCGTGAAACGATCGAGGCCACCCATCCCTCCCTGCCCCATCTCTGGCAGCCGCTCGACATCGATCCCCCGCCCCGTCTGGCACGGGGCAACCTGGTGCTGGCGGGCGACGCGGCCCATCCGTTGCTGCCCTTCACCAGCCAGGGCGCGAATACGGCGCTGGAGGATGCGGTCTGCCTCTCCGAGCAGCTGCTGGCCTGCCGGCTGCCTATGGATCTCAACCGGGCCCTGAGCACCTACCACCACCAGCGCCATCCGTCGCTGAAGCGCTACCTGCACGCCGGGCGCACGATGGCGGCTCAGTTCGTGCGTCCCCCGGCCGAGGTGGAGAGTACGTCTTTGCCACTGGCGAAATGAATGGGGCTGAAGGCGTCCGTTTCGACGATGACGCCGTTCCTTTCGAACTGCTGCGTGAGCGGGCCTACAACATGCGCTGGGCGGAGCAGGCCGAAGGGGTGATTCCGCTCACCGCCGCCGATCCCGACTTTCCCGCAGCACCGGTGATCAGGGAGGCCGTGATCCGCTACGCCAGCGGCGGAGTGTTCAGCTATGGCCCGGCGGGGGGGCTGCCCTCCTTCCGCGCCGCCGTGGCCACCTACCTGCGCCAGGAGCGTGGGGCCGATGTGAGCGCGGCTGGGGTGATCGCCGTGGACAGCGCCGCCGCGGGCCTGGCCATGGTGGCCCTCCAGTGGCTACGCCCGGGGGATGAGGCGGTGGTGTGGGATCCGGCGGATTTCCTCTTTGCCCACACCGTGCGCGCCGCGGGGGCCACGCCGCTGTTCTGGAGCCTCGACCGCCATGCTCCACTTGATCTTGCGGCGCTCGACAGGCTGATCAGCCCGCGCACTCGCCTGTTCTGCCTCTGCAACCCCCACAACCCGCTGGGCCGCTGCTTCCGGCGCGATGAGCTCGAGGCACTCGGCCGTTTCTGCCTGGAGCGCGGCATTCGCGTTCTCAGCGATGAGATCTGGAGCGAGGTGGTGTACCCGCCGGCGGTGTTCACCAGCTGGCTGGCGCTTGAGCCGGCCCTGGCGGCCCAGGGTGCCGTGGTGCATGGCTTCTCGAAATCCTTTGCCCTGGCAGGCCTGCGGGTGGGCTATGTGGCCATGGCCGATGCCGAGGCGTGTGCCCGCATGCTGGCGGCCAGTGAGCAGCCCGCCACGGTGGCAGGGGTGGCCACCCTCAGCCAGGTGGCGGCGGAGGCGGCCTATTCCCCGGAGGGGCTGCGGTGGTTGCAGGCCTTCCAGCAGCATCTGCTGGAGCGCCGCAATCAGGCCATCACGCTGCTGCGGGCCATGCCCGGCGTTGAAGTGGAAACGCCCGATGCCACCTACGTGGCGCTCGTGCGGGTGCCGGGCGGGGAGAGGGGTGTGGAGCCCCTGACAGAGTGGCTGCTGCAGCGGCATCGGCTGGCCGTGGTGCCCGGCAGCCCCCGCTGGTTCGGGGCAGGGGCAGCGGGCCACATACGCCTCTGCTTCGCCACCTCTGCGGGAGTGCTGGCCGAAGGTCTCGATCGGCTGGCACGGGGCCTGCGGGAATGGCCACGCCTGGGTGTGTCAGTCGTTGAGGATCCTGCGATTAGTCTGTTGCAATGCGCACCGGGCCGGCGGGACGGCAATGGATAAGCTCAGATTCTTATCAATGAAGCTGGAATGAAGCTGGAGTGATTCAAGGCTGCCTGCACCGCTTTCCCCTCATTAGCAGCCACCTTCTCAGAGGGTCCGCAGCTTCACCGAGCTACTCCTCCAACAACTTCCATGGTGATGCCGTGTCCTCTTCTCGCCTCCAGCTCCGCTCACCCGCTGGCTCGGTTGATGCCGTAGGGGCCTGGCGTTCAAGTCCGAGCTGCTTGTGCCCATGGGCCCCTCCCTATGCAGTGATCCCATGAGGAGCGAGAGCGAGCACACCTCCACGGGTATCCCCTGGTCGTTGAGGGCCCATGCTGCCATCCTTGCTGCTTTTTCCATTGAGGACCCATCCACCACAAATGAAGTGGTTGACCAGCTGGCGCTGGCGCTCAAAGCCGATGTAGCGGCCCTAATCACCAACCAATCCTTCCGTTGCTCGGTGGGTCTGAGCGCGGAAGATCAGGCCCTGCTGTTGCGGGTTGCGGCGGACCGTCCCACGGAAGTGCGCTTGGCTACGGGGCTGCGGCAGGTTCACTGGTGCCTGCTTTCAGGCCTGGATGTGTTGCTGATTGCTCGCTATCAGACCCCCTTCGACCTTCAGGAGCGCTGGCTGCTCGAGGCCATGGCCCAGAGCCTGCAGTTGTGTGCACAGGTCAGCAAGTCGATGCTGGCGGAGCGATCCGCCACCCGTGCAGCCATGGATCAATCGAGCTACGACCTGCTGACGGGGCTCCCGAACCGCAGCCGCGTGCTCAGCCAGCTGGCGCTCAGCCTGGAATCGAACCTGCGCAGCGGTGGCAGTAAGGGATCATTGGCGGTTCTGTTTATCGACATTGACCGATTTAAATTGATCAACGATGCCCATGGCCATACCACTGGAGATCGTTTTCTGATCACGGTGGCCAAGTGCCTGCGGCAATGTGTGCGTTCCGGTGATCTTGTGGGGCGTCTTTCCGGCGATGAGTTCATCATCGTCAGCTCAAGTTCTTCGCAAGAATCGGTTCAGGCTCTTGGGGCACGTATCATCGATCTGATTGGCCGGCCGATGACGATCGGCAGCAAGTTGCTCAGTCATTCGGCCTCGATTGGTGTGGCGATCGCCAATGGCAGGGACACCGCTGAAGTGCTGATTGAAAATGCCGATATGGCAATGTACAAAGCGAAGGCCAGCGGGCGGGGCTGCCTGGCTTACTTCGACCAGCAGATGAGAAACACCGCCCTCAAGGCAGCCACTTTGGAGCAGGATCTCCGACGAGCGCTTGCAGCCGGCGAAATCACCTCCTATTACCAGCCGATCTTTGATGTTCACGACCATAGGATTCTCGGCTTCGAATCCTTGGCCCGTTGGCAGCACCCGATGCACGGCCTGATCTCTCCCAGTGAATTCATTCCAGTGGCTGAAGAAAGTGGGCTGATCGTGCAGATCGATTCAATCGTGCTTCAGCAGGCCTGCAAGCATATGGCTCGTTGGCATGCGGTCTGTCCAGATCAGAAATTAGGCCTTTCGGTGAATCTGTCTGTCCGTAGTCTGCTGGATCCTGGCACGCCAAAGCAGATCGCCATGGCGCTGTTCGAATCGAACTTTCCAGCGGACCGCCTCTACATCGAAATCACCGAAACGATGCTGATCGAAGATGTTGATGCAACCCTTCGAGCCTTCCGGCAGATCAAGGCCTTAGGGGCCAATCTGGCCATCGACGACTTTGGCTCAGGATACACCTCCATGCGATATCTCAAGCGTCTGCCGGTTGAGGTTCTGAAGATTGATAAATCCTTCATCGAAGGATTGGGCAGCAATCAAGAGGACGAAGTAATCGTTAAAGCGGTGATCAGCATGGCCAAGGCGCTGGGCCTTCATGCGATCGCGGAGGGGGTGGAGCGGCAGGAGCAGTTGGACGTGCTCCGGAAACTTGGCTGTGATTATATTCAGGGATATCTAGTCGGACGCCCTCTGAATGCTCCCAACACCCTTGCGCTGATTCAGTCGCGCTCTGAAATGCTTGCCGACTGCATCTGATGTTTGAACCCTTCCCCCTGTTCGATGATCACCAGGAGTTGTCGGCCGTTCCCATGATTGGCTCCGGCTCCTCAAGGCGCCATCAGCTGCAGCTCAAGGCCATCCGAGCGTTGAAGGCCATCTGGGTGGAGGCCGATCAAACCTTTCCACCTCCTTATCGCAATCCAGCTGATCTTCTCCAGCACGGCGTCAGGCATCTGGTGGCCGCCGGCTTCCCGCTGCACCGCATTGCTCTGGCGCTGGTTCCGATCGAAACCGGCCAGGGTGGCATTCAGTATTGGTGGGATGTGGAGAACCCGGAGGTGGTGCGTTCCTTCTTCCGGGGCAGTGAGTTCTTTGCCGGCATGGATCACCGCACCAGCGTGCTGCATGCGGTGTGTGAGAAGAAAGCCCCCGAACGTCTGCTGCTGGAAAACCTCAAGCCGGATGATATCCCCTATGCACTGGCCAGAGATATGCGCCGTGAGCGTTACACCGACTACATCGCCGTGCCCCTTGGCAGTGATGGCAGCCATGAGCTGATTCTCACGATGGCCACCCAGCGGCCCGGAGGGTTTCTGTTGTGGGAGCTGGCGGCGCTCAAACGCCTGGTGGGCACCATGGTTCCCACCGTCCTGGCCTGCGTGGGCCATGAAGGCCGCCAGTGGGGATGGCGGGATCCGCTCACGGCACTCTCCAACCGTGGCAGCTTCGAGCAGCAGCTCAGTCAACAGATTGCCTTGTCGCGCGTTACCGGTGATCCGTTCTCCCTGGTGATCCTGGATCTCGATGATTTCGGCGCCTACAACGACACCTTCGGCCATTTCTGTGCCGACGACAGCCTGCAGGCGATCGCCAGGCTGCTCACCCGGCGACTGGGCGCCGACAACCCCTTGCTGGCACGAGTCGGTGCGGATGCCTTTGCCATCCTCTTGCCTTCGGTCACCGGTGCGGAAACCGAGCGCCTTGCCGCTGAGTTGGTGGTGGAGATCCAGGGCCTGAGGATCGCCCATCCCCCCGCTCTCGATCCGTTCATGAGCGCCAGCGTTGGAATCGAAACCCATTGGCCGCTGCTCGAACCAGAAGATGCCCAGGCCAGTGAACTGCTTGCCCGTGCTGAGATCGCCCTCAACCGCGCCCGTCAGACCAAACGCTCCTGCCAGCTGATGCCGCAATGACCCGCCGGCTCAGCCGGCAGCGTGGTAGCTGCTGCGCACCAGCGGCCCGCTGCGCACCTGAGCGAAGCCCAGGGTGGTGGCGATCGCCCCCAGCTGCTCGAATTCCGCCGGAGTCCAGTAGCGCGCCACCGGCAGGTGGGCCAGGGAAGGGCGCAGGTACTGCCCCAGCGTCAGGCGTTGGCAGCCCACGGCCCTGAGGTCGCGCAGGGTGGCCACCACCTCCTCACTGGATTCGCCCAGCCCCAGCATCAACCCTGATTTGGTTGGGATCTGTGGCGCCAGCTCCCGCGCCGCCGCCAGCAGGTTCAAGGAGCGGACATAGGTGGCGCCCCGCCGCACTTCCCCCTGCAGCCGCTCCACCGTCTCGAGGTTGTGGTTGAAGCACACGGGCCCGGCGGCCAGCACCTGCTGCAGGCGGTGCCGCTGGGCGGCCCGGCCGTTGGCCTCCTGCCGGTGCCCACCCCAGAAATCGGGCGTGAGCACTTCGATCGCGATCAGTGGGTTGTGCCGCCGGATCGCGGCCATGGTGGCGGTGAACAGGGAAGCGCCGTGATCGGCCTGATCGTCGCGGGCCACGGCGGTGAGCACCACGTAGCGCAGGCCCATGCGCTCCACCGCCTGCGCCACCCGCTCGGCCTCGGCCGGATCGATCGGCAGAGGGGCCTGGCCTTTCTCCACCTGGCAGAAGGCGCAGGAGCGGGTGCAGATCGGGCCCCCCAGCAGAAAGGTGGCTGTTCCTGCCGCATAACACTCGCCCCGGTTGGGGCAGCGCCCCTCTTCGCAGATCGTGTGCAGCCGCTCCTGCTTCACCACCGCCTGCACCCGCTCCAGCTCGGAGGCGTTGCCCAGCGGGCGCCGCAGCCAGGGTGGAAGCCGCTCGGCCGGAGGGATGACGCTGTAACGGCTGCGGGAACCCATGACCGTCAGGCTATCGAGCGCGTTGCGCCCATCCGCCGCCTGCCGTTCATCCGTCCATCCGCCGCCGGCCTTCCATCGCCCGGGCCAGGGTCACTTCATCGGCGTATTCCAGTTCGCTGCCCACCGGCAGGCCGTAGGCGATCCGGCTCACGCTGGTGAACGGACGCAGCAGGCGGGCCAGATAGAGGCTTGTGGTGTCCCCCTCCACACTCGGTGTGAGCGCCAGGATCACTTCGCTGATGCCTTCCTGATCCACCCGGTTCACCAGCGGTTGCACGTGCAGCAGCTCCGGTCCGATGCCATCCATCGGCGAGATCAGGCCACCGAGCACGTGGTAGCTGCCTTTGTATTCGCGGGTGCGCTCGATTGCCAGCAGATCACGGGAATCGGCCACCACGCACAGCAGCCCGGTCTGGCGCTCCGGCTGGAGGCAGATCTCACAGAGGGCTTCGGCGGAGAGGTGGAAGCAGCGCTGGCACTGGCCCACCTGGCTGCGGGCGGCGAGCAGGGCATCGGCGAAGGCGCGGATCTGTTCTTCCGGCTGGCGCAGCAGATGCAGGGCTAAGCGCTGGGCGGTGCGGGGGCCGATGCCCGGCAGGCGCTCGAACTGGTCGATCAGCCGGGCCAGGGGACGGGTGAAGCCGCTCAGAGAACTGACGCGAAGACCCCGAATCTAAAGACGCTGCCAAGAGCTCCCGGCCTGCCGGCCGACAGAATGGCGCCGGTGCTCCCCCATCCCGCCGCCCTTGCCGCCATGCCTCTCCGCTTTCTCCAGCCGGATCTCCGGCCCTGGTTCAGCCGTCTGCTGGCCGTGCTGCTCGGGGCCTTGATCGCTGGTGGTGGGCTGGCGGGCTGCAGCGCCGCGGCCGCCGGGCTGAACGCCTTCCAGAGCCCCGATGGCCGTTATGCCTTCCTCTATCCCACAGGGTGGACGCGCGTGGTGGTGAGCGATGGCCCCCAGGTGGTGTTCCACGACCTGATCAACAGCGATGAAACACTCAGCCTGGTGATCTCCGATGTGAATGCAACCAACGACCTGAGTGATCTCGGCAGCGCCGTGGCGGTGGGTGAAAAGCTGCGGCGCGTGGTGATCGCGCCGGCCGGCAGCGGCCGTGAGGCGGAACTGGTGGAGGCGGTGGAGCGCCAGGACGGTGGCCATACGTTTTACGACCTGGAGTACGCGGTGCACCTGGCGGATCGCGACCGCCACGAACTGGCCACGGTGGTCGCTGACCGGGGTCGGCTCTACACCCTGGCGGTGAGCACCAACGAGGCCCGCTGGGGCAAGGTCAAGGAGCTCTTCCATAACGTGATCACCTCCTTCACCCTGCAGATCTGAGGCGGCCCGGCGGCAGCAGGGTGGAAGCGGAGCTCATGCGGGGGGCTGGACCCATCGACGATGCTGCGGTCCTGGACGATGCTGCGGCCCTGCCAGGTTCCGCAGCCGGCGGCCCGGTGGTGGTCATCGGTGCGGGGCTGGCCGGTGGCCTCCTTGCCCTCGAACTCGCGGGCCTGGGTCTGCCGGTGACGGTGGTGGACGGGGCGGGGCCTGCCGCCACACCGCTCAGCTACGGCGGCATCCCCTGGTGGGCCGGGCCTCCGGGCCCGCTCGACAGCTGGATGGCCGCCGCTCCGTCCCACTGGCGCCGCTTGGAGGCGCGCCATGGCCCCCTGGGCCTGAGCCCCTGCGATCTGGTGCTGCATTGGCCCGCCGCCGCTGACGCCGCTGCGCGGCAGCGGCAGGAGGGGGTGCTCCAGCAGGTGGAGGGTCTGGCCCGCCGTCACCTCGGAGCCGATCAGCTGCAGCACGGCCCACCGCTGACGGGCGCAGCCGGCGCGGCGTCTCCAGTGGCTGCGGCGGCCAGCGGCGCTGGAGGGACCCTGCGGCTCGGCTACGCCAGGGTCGATGTGGGGGTGCTTGCGGTTGCCCTGCCCGGGGCGTTGCGCGCGGCCGGGGTGCGGCGGCTCATCCAGCGGGTGTCGGCCATCGAGCCCACGCGCTCTGGCTGGCGCCTGCGCTTGGAAGCGGCCAGCGGTGGTGTGGGCGACACCTTGTGGGCCCGTCAGGTGGTTCTGGCTGCCGGAGCCGGTTGCCGCTCGCTCTGGCCGTCGTTGCCGCAGCGTCTGCGGTTCAGCTGGGCCGGCGCACTGCTGGTGGACCGCCTGCCGCTGGCGCTGCCCTCCGGTGATGCCATCGTGATGCCGTTGCTGGGCCAGCGGCAGGGCCTGGAAGACCGCTCCGCCCAGCTGCAGGCGCCTGAGCTGATCGTGGATGTGGGCTGGGCGCCGAGCGGTACGGGCTGGCTGCTGGGCCAGAGCTCCCTGGTGGGCCCAGGCACGGACCTGGGCCCACCCCCCGACCCCCGCCACACCGAGCTGTGCCTGCGCCAGGCGTTTGCGGGGCTGCTGCCGGCACTGGCGGAGCTGCCGGGTCGCTTCGTTCAGGTGCCGGTGAGCTTCACGAATCCGGGCCTGCCCCTGGTGGGAGCGGTGGCGGGTGACCCTGGCCTGTGGGTGTTCGCCGGTTTCGGTGGGCCCTTTGCGTTGGTGCCGGCCCTGGCGCCGCTGATGGCGGCCGCCATCGCCGGTGATCCGGCTGCCCTGGCCACGTTGCCCGGCGCCGCCCCCGTGGCGGGCGGGGGCTGACAGGAACCCCGTGACCCACCAAGCTGGCGGCCATGCACCTGCTGCGGCCTGACCATTGGAAGGGGATGCCTCCGCGGCGGAAGGTGGCGTGGTGTCTGGGCGGCGTCGTCGGTGCGGTGGTGCTCTGGGCCTGCTTCTGGCGTGTGCCCACCGAGGTGATGGGCAAGGGGGTGCTGCTGCTGCCCGGCAGTGCCGGCCTGATCGACGCCCGCGCCGGCGGCCAGGTGCGGCGCCTGCTTGTGGCCGTGGGCGATCGGGTGCGACGCGGCCAGGTGCTGGTGGAGCTCTATCTGCCGGTGCTGGAGCGGGAGATCGAACAGCAGCGAGCCAACCTGCGGGAGCTCGAACGTCAGAACGAACAGCTCACCGCCCGCGACGACCAACGCCTCGCCACCGAACGGCAGGCGCTTGCCACCGCCCTCGCCAAGCTGGGCGCTGACCGCAGCCGCTTCGGCGCCCTCAAGAACACCTACGCCGCCAAGCTCAACCAGCTGGAGTGGCTGAGCCGGCGGGAGGTGGTGGCCCCGCTCTCCTCCGAAGTGGTGACGGTGGAGCAGGGCCTCACCGCCACGGCCGTGAACCTCGATCAGGTGGCGATCGAAGAGCGGAACCTGCTCACCGCCTTTCAGCAGGTGAAGCTCGAGCTGGAGACCGCGGCGCTGCAGCGGCGTTTTCGCATCGATGATCTGCGCCGTCAGCTTCGCGTCAGCGAGGCGCAGCTGGCCTTCAACGGCCGCCTGCACGCCGATCGCGATGGGGAGGTGCTGGATCTGCAGGTGATCCCCGGGCAGACCGTGGCCGTGGGCCAGCGGCTGGGCACGATCGGGCGTGGGAGCGGCTCCCAGCCACTGATCGCTGTGGCCTACTTCCCTCCCGCCGATGCCCGTCGCCTGCGCCCTGATCTGCCGGTGGAGGTCGTGCCCGACTGGGACCAGCGCAGCCGCTTCGGTGGCATCGTGGGCCGGGTCCGGCAGGTCAATGTGCTGCCCGCCACCGAGGAGGACATCTCCACCACGATCGGCAACCCCCAGCTGGCCCGCTCCCTCGTGGAAGGCGGGCCGGTGATGCGCGCCGAGATCAGCCTGGAGCGTGACCCCGCCAGCCTCGATGGCTTCCGCTGGACCCTCTCGCGGGGCAGCAGTGTGTTCCCGGTGCGGGAAGGTCTCACCGTCACGGGCCATGCCTACGTGGAATGGCGCACCCCGATCTCCTATCTGCTGCCCGGCCTGCGCTCGCTCACCGGCGGCTTCCGCACCTTCGGCTTCGATCGCCGCTGGGATGACGGAGACCTCCGCCAGAGCGACAAACCGCTTCAGAAGACGCCGACGGCCGCTCCGGCCAGCATCACCAGCTCCTCAGACCGCCCCAGCCCTGCGGCCAGCCCCACCGCGGGGGCGTTGCCATGACCTCGAATCCGCCCCCGCCGACCGGCGAATCCAGCCCGCTGCGGCGGGAGCTGCCCTGGCTGGTGGCCGAAGTGGTGCTGCTGGTGGTGCTGCTCAACGCCAATGCGCCGGAGCTCTGGTTCTGGTTGGTGGTGCTGCTGGTGGTGCTGGCGTACCGCATCGAGCGCTTCGTCTCCAGCGGCGAGCGTTGAGCGGCGCAGCCGCACAGGCTGCTGATCCGGAGCTTCGCGTTGCCCGGGCTCGTCACGGCCCCAGTTGCCGACGGCCGGCCTCTGGAACCGTGAGCTGCACCGGCACGACGGCCTCGGGGTCGGTGGGCATCGGCAGCAGTTCCCGCAGCAGTCGGGCGTAGGTGATGTTCACGGCCACCGTGGCCTCCAGTCGCTGCACCAGGCTGGTGATCAGCCGGTCCTGGGTGAGCGACAGGGTGACTTCGTTGGCCAGACCGCTCTGATAGCGGAGCCGGGCATCCCGAAAGGCCTCCAGGCTGGCGCGCACCCCCCGCTGGCTGGAGGCCAGTTTTCCCAGGCTGGCCCCATGTTCGAAGAAGGCCTGCTCCAGCCGCAGGCGGATGTCGTTGCGTGAGGCGGCATAGCGCTGCGCCTCGGCCTGCTCCTGCTGCGTCAGGCTGCGCAGCGCCGCGGCCGTGCTGCCGCCGTCGAACAGCAGCCAGCGGAAGGCCAGCCCCACCGACCAGTCCGTGCCTGCGCTGTTCTGGGTGGGAATCACCGTCGTGCCACAGCAGTCGCCGCTGATGTTCCACTGCTGGGTCTGGCTGCTGCCGGCGGCCGCGGCGGCGAACAGGCTCAGGCGGGGCAGCAGCTGGGCGGCCAGGGCCTGCCGGTCCTTGGCCAGGGCGTCGCGGCTGGCCAGCACCAGCGCCAGCTCGGGGTTGTCGCGATAGGCGGCCAGCAGGCTCTCCTCCAGCCCGAACGGCCAGCGGGACTGGATCCGGATCGGGTCCGCCGCGCGGGGGGTGAGGTTGGCCGGCAGATTGAGCAGCACGGCCAGCCGACGCCGAGCCACCGCCTGGTCGGCGCGGGCCTGGATCAGCTGTTCCTCGCTTTCGGCTTCGAAGGCCTGGCGGCGCAGCAGGTCAAGACGGGGCACGAGCCCGGCCTGCTTGAGCGCCAGCACCTCTTGCAGGATCACGCCATCGTTGCGCAGGTCGGCTTCGCGGATGCGCACCAGCTGGTCGGCCCGCTGCAGGCCGTAATAGGCCTCACTCACCTCCAGCTGCCGGTGCCGCAGGCTGTTGGCGTAGGTGGCCCGCGCCTGCCGCAGCCGCGCCCGGGCCGCCTGGATCAAGGGGCTGCGGGCGAAATCCAACACGGCCAGATCCAGCTCCAGGCCACCGCTCAGCTGGCGCACCCCCTGGTTCAAGGTGGCGGTGGCACCGCTGGGCACGAAGAAGGGGCCATTGGTGGTCGAGCCATCGGCGGCCTGCAGTCCGGATGCGGCGAAGTTGGGCCCGAGGGCGAGGCTGCCGTTGCCGGCGGGCACCCCGAACCGCGTCGCCGTCTGGTCGTAGGCCAGCCCGCCCACGGCGGCGATGCGGGGCCAGTAGGTGCCCAGGCGGCTTTGCAGCTGGGCCAGGGCTGCGGCCACCTCCAGGCGCCGGGCCTGAACCTGCGGACTTTCGGCCAGCGCGATCACCACCGCCTGCTCCAGGCTGAGCGCCTGCACCTGCTGCTGATCGCTGAGCTGCGCCGCCGTCGGCAGGGCTAGCGGGGGTGGGGCCGGTGGCGTCTCACCGGGGGTGGCGCCGCCGGCTCCCCCGTCCTCCGGCCCGGGCAACAGCTGGTCCAGCAGGCGCAATTCGGCGTCCAGGCGGCTCCAGGCGCGCTCCAGCGCAGCGGCGTGGTGATGAGGGTCGGCCCCGGCTGCCAGTGCCACACCGCGGCCCTGCTCCAGCGCGATCCCCAGCAACGTCACGCTCAGGGCGAGCCTGGTGGCGATCGCAGGCCTGCAAGGGAGTCTGGTCATGCCTGCAGCGCCTGCCAGCGCCGGTCCATCGTTTCGAGGCCCTCGGCTGCCTGCTCCAGCAGCATCAGGCGCCGGGCCACCTGGCGCTGGCGCACGTTCGGCACCTGCTCGAACGCGGGGCTGTGCAGCAGCTCGCGGCAGGTGCGCAGGGCCGCCAGGGCCAGTGCCTGGCTCTGCAAGCCTGCCTGCCTGCCGCTGGCCGTCAGCGACGGCAGCGGTTCGTCCTGCGCGAAGCGGCAGGTCTGCCATCCCTCCAGCCGCTGGGCCATGGCCTCCAGCAGCCTCACTTCCGCCATTCTCAGCTCCACCAGCGCCGACGGTGACAACAGTGGAGGCGGCAGGCTGCGCAGCCCGTCGAGGGTTCCAAGCAACAACGAAAAGGTGGCATCGCACAGTTGCCACAGGTGATGCAGCGGCTGCCGGGCCGGGTTGAGCCCCAGCTCCGTGATCGCCGCCGGCCGCCCCTGCCGCAGGGCCACCAGTTGGGTCAGGTCCTGCCGGTGGCGCCGGCGCCGCTCGCCGGGGGAAGCGGCGGGGGCCAGCGGGCTGCCGAGTCGCTGGCCTTCCTCGCGCAAGGCGGCTGCGATCGTGCCCATCAGGCGCCGGCAGCCGTCGTTCTGCTGCTGGATCGCCCGGCTGGGCCAGATCCAGCGCACGGCCAGCAACCCCACCACGATTCCCAGGCAGGTCCAGCCCAGGCGCAGCGGAATCCAGCTGGAGAGGTTGGAACTGTGCACCAGCCAGCCCATCACCACGATGAAGCCAGCCACCTTGTAGCCGCTCTGCAGACCCAGCGCACCGCCCAGCAGGCGGGTGAGCGTCAGGGCGATGCCGAGGGCCAGGGGCAAGGGCAGGCGCAGGCCGCTCTGGCACACCAACAGGATGGCCACCCCCATCAGGCTGCCCAGCAGCCGCTGGCGACCCAGTGCATAGGAGCCGCCGTAGCTGCCGGCCATCACGGCGGTGATCGCCATCGGCATGTAGTAGCCATCCGGCAACGGACTCAGCACCGCAAAGCCCGTACTCAGCCCGGTCACCAGGGCCAGGCGCCATTCCTGCCGTGGCGGAAGCTTCATCGCGCCGGCTCCAGGCGGGAGCTGGCGGTGCGGGGCAGGGTGCTCCGCTCGCAGAACTGCAGCGACAGCAGCGCCCGCCGCAGCCGGTTGTGTTCCTCCTCCAGCGAGTGCAGCAGCAGCGAGGGCAGGGTCTGCTCCCCGGAGGCCGGCTGCAGCTGCAGCGGCCCGTCGCCTGACGCCGGCGCCTGCAGCTGCTGAAGCGCCCGTTGCAGCTGCGACGCCAACGCGGCGACAGCTGGCTCGCCGGCCAGGTCGGCGGGGAGCTGGCCGAGCAGCCGTTCGAACTGCACCCAGTGGTGGTGGATCGTCTGCCAGATCAGCAGCCGCTGGCGCCAGCGTGCCTGCCGCAGCAGGTGCCGTGCATGGCCCGCCTGCTCCTGCTGCACCAGCTGTTCGAGAGCGAGCAGGCGGGCGGTGAACTCGGCACGGGACAGCGGTGCAGGGCGTGCCTGCCTGCCCAGAGCCCACGCCGTGAGGGCAGCGAGCTGCGTCTGCAGGCTGGTGTGGATCTGCCGCTCGAGGGCCCCGATGCGCTGCAGCCTGTTCTTTGGCCAGAACAGCAGGGCCGTCAGCAGCGCCACCACGATTCCCACGGACGTGTCCACCGTGCGGTTGAACACGTAGTCCCAGTTGAGCGCGGTGTAGTGGGGGATCAGCAGGAACATCAGGCTGATCGTCACGGCGGTGGACAGCCCTCCTTGCCAGCCCAGCAGCCGCAGCAGGGGCACGGTCAGCAGCAGGGACACCAGCACCGCGGGCCAGCCGCCCATGATCGTGTGCACGAGAAAGGCCACCAGACCGCCGCTGGCGGTGCCGAGCACCCGGGCGAGGGCCGCTTTGACGGTCAACTCGTCGTTGTCATCGATGACGAAGATCACGGCCAGCAGCGGATACCACACGAACGCGATCCGATCGCTCCAGAGCGCGATCGCGGCGGTGATCAGGCTGGCGAGGCCAAGGCGCAGGCTCTGCTGAAGCAGGGGGGAGAGTGGAGCCATCGCAGCGCTGCGGCGCATTGCCGGCACGGTACCGGCTCCGTCCATGGCGGCTGAGGGCTGATGGCAGGAGGCTGAGGATCAGTAGCTGGAAGGTGGCGGCGACCCTGCCGCCGTGGCTCAGAACAGGAAGCGGTAGCGGCCGTTGTCCGACGACTCCTTGGAGGAGCTGGCGGTGCCGGAGGTGCTGGGCCAGTCGGCTTCCCAGTAGCTGATGCCGTTGCGGTCGAACGGGCGGCCGCCGAGCCGCTCGGTGCTGAGCTGGGTGGAGGCCATGGCGGTGATCAGGCCGCCGATCTGCATGGGCCCGAGATCGGTCTTGACATCCTCCCCGGCGGCGGAGAGCAGGGTGGGCAGACGCATCAGGTTGTCCGGCCGGATCAGCTTGCGAAACACCGCGGCCAGCACCAGCTGCTGCCGCTCGATGCGGCCGATGTCACCGTTCTCGTCGTGGCGCCAGCGCAGGAAGCCTTCCAGGTCGCGGCCCTTGAGCGTCTGCATGCCCGGCTGCAGGTCGATGTAGAGGCCCTGGCTGTTGTCGACGTAGTACATGCGCTTGGGCACATCCACCTCGACGCCACCGAGCACATCGCCCATGCGGCGGATCGCGCTCAGATTCACCTTGATGTAGTGGCCGATGGGTCGACCGAGGCGCTCGGAAAGCTCCTCCTTCGCGGCTTCGATGCCGCCGTAGGCGTAGAGAGCGTTGGCCTTGACCGGGCCGAAGCGGGCGGAATCGATGTAGGTGTCTCGCGGCACCTGGGTGATCTGGGTTTTGCCGTTCTCCACCCGCAGCGTGAAGATCACATCGGTGTTGCCACCACCCACGTCGGAGCCGAGCACGAGCAGGTCGCGATCGGTGTCAACCCAGCTGCCGAAGGGATTGCGGAAGCCTTCCAGCTTCACAGTGGTGTTGCCCTTGATCAGATCGGCCAAGGGCACCGCCAGGGCGAGGCCGCCGCCGAGCCCGAACATCACGGCGAGCAGGATCGGCCCCAATCCGCTGGACCGGCGCTTGGGGGGCGGAGCGCTCGGGTATCCGGCTGAAGGCGCCGAAGGAACCGCTGTGGATCTCTGGCGCTTCGCTGCCGATGTCTTCATATTGAAACCTTATTTCATCCTGGCGGTGGATTTCCCTCCCAGGCCCGCCGGTATCAGTCAGTTTCTGAGCTGGTGACCTCAGCTCCCAGGATCGCGGCGTTGGCGCACCAGTTCCCGCGCCGCCGGCAGAGCCGGATCCAGCTCGATCGAACTGAACGGCGGCAGCGCCTGCTGACGCAGCCAGGCGCCCCAGCGAAACTCGTGGAAGGGCAGGGTGGGTTGGGCGCGGATCAGCCCCTCCTGCTTCAGCTTCCAGACGAGGCTGCGATAGGGGTCGTCGTCGAGTGCCTCCAGCCGCCTCGGCAGGCGCTCCGCCGGGTGGGGACCGCGCCCCTCGCCATCGTGCAGATAGAGCCAGCCGCGGCGATTGAGCTCCTCGAGGCAGTGGGCCCGGCTGGCGCCCTCCAGCCGCAGCACCACCGCACAGAACACGCTCACGTCCGGGTCGACGTCGAGCAGGGCCCGCAGCCGGTGATGGCGATCGATCATCCAGTGCTCACCGGCGCTGCTGACGGCGACCGGCACCGGGCGGCTGCGCAGGTAACGGCGGCGGCTGGCAGCGGATTCGAGGCGGAAATCACAGGCCCGGGCCCGCACCTCCGCCAGACCGAGGCAGAGCTGGGTGGGCTGGAGGCGCTCGACGGGCAACTCCAGCAACTCCGTCTGGGACGTCGGCGGCAGTTCGTGGGGACCGGAGCTCGGCGCCATCGTCAGGGGGCAGCAGGGGGCCCTGAAGGAGTTGTCCATGCTGCAACATTCCCGCCCACCCCGTCGTGCCGTATCAAGGGGGCAGCGGATGCCTGCCTGTGTTCAGGCCAGCAGCGGTTCTTCGCGGCGCAGTCCGGCCTGCACGCGCCAGAGGTTGGCGTAGGCGCCGTTGCGGACGATCAGCTCTTCGTGGCGCCCGGCTTCCACGATGCGACCCTGGTCCATCACCACGATCCGATCGGCGTGGCGCACGGTGCTGAGCCGGTGGGCGATCACCAGCGTGGTGCGAGAGGCGGTGATGTGGTCAAGGGAACGCTGGATGGCGGCCTCGGTTTCGTTGTCCACCGCGGCGGTGGCCTCATCAAGGATCAGCACAGGCGGATTCTTGAGAATGGCCCTGGCCAGGGCGATCCGCTGCCGCTGACCGCCTGAGAGCCGCTGGCCCCGCTCGCCCACGACGGTGTCGTAGCCCTGTGGCAGGGCCTCGATGAAGCCGGCGGCTTCGGCGAGGGCAGCGGCTCGGGCGATGGCGGTGCGGCTGGCTCTGAAGCTGCCATAGGCGATGTTCTCGGCCACGGTGCCGTGGAACAGGAACACCTCCTGGCTCACCAGGCCGATGGCACGGCGCAGATCTTCGAGCCGCAGCTCCCGAATTGGCTGGCCATCCAGCAGGATCTCGCCCGCCTGCACCTCGTAGAGCCGCAGCAGCAGCTTCACGATCGTGCTCTTGCCCGAGCCCGTGGCGCCAACGATGCCCACGGTGCTGCCGGCCGGCACGGTGAGCTCGAATCCATTCAGCAAGGGGTCGCGGCCGCCGTAGGCGAAGTCCACCGCGCGGAACTCGAGCCTGCCCTGCACCTGCTCAAGGGGCAGCGGCCGGGAGCCGCCGGGAATGCTCACCGGAGTTTCGAGCAGATCGAGCACCCGGGTGGTGGAGGCCATGGCCCGCTGGTAGTCGTCGAGGGTGCGGCCCAGGGTGGTGAGCGGCCAGAGCAGACGCTGGGTGATGAACACCAGAAAGCTGTAGCTGCCTACAGCGATCGCTCCCTGCCACGCCTGCAGGCCGCCGATCACCAGAATCGCCAGGAAGGCGAACAGGATCGCGAAGCGGATCAGCGGAATGAAGGCGGCCGAGATGCGGATCGCGCGGCGGTTGCTGGCGCGGTAGGCCTCGCTTTCGCCGCGGAGGCGCTCCAGCTCCCAGGCTTCAGCGGCGAAGCTCTTGATCGTGAGCATGCCGCCGAGGTTGTTGGCCAGGCTGCTGTTGAGATCGCCAGCCCGTTCACGCACCTCGCGGTAGCGCGGGGCCAGCCGCTTCTGGAAGCTGAGCGAGCCCCAGAGGATCACCGGGATCGGCAGAAATGCCACCCCCGCCACGCTGGGGGAGAGCACGGCCATGGCCCCGCCCACCGCCACCACGGTGGTCACCAGTTGCAGCAGCTCGTTGGCGCCATGGTCGAGGAAGCGCTCGAGTTGGTTGATGTCGTCGTTGAGGATCGCCATCAGCCGGCCGCTGCTGCTCGACTCGAAGAAGGCCATCTCCAGCTGCTGCAGATGGCCGTAGGCCTCAAGCCGCAGCTCGTGCTGCACGGTCTGGGCGAGGTTGCGCCACAGCACGCCATAGAGGTATTCGAAGCCGGATTCGGCGCTCCAGATCACGAACGAGAGCAGGGCCAGCAGCCCCAGCTGGCTCGGCACGCTGCGGAAACCGAGCGCGGCGAGGCTGGAAGTCTGCTGGCGGACCACCACATCCACCGCCAGGCCGATCAGCACCGGCGGAGCCAGATCGAAGATTTTGTTGAGCACCGAACAGAACGCCGCCTGCCACACCCGCCGGCGGTGCGGCCGCAGGGCTCGCAGCAGCCGCTTCAGCGCGGGGGCAGAGTGTTGGGGCTCGTGCTGGGGCGAAGAAAGTGGCGGCATGGCCTGGGCAGGCGTGGCAAAGCGTGAAGCAGAACGGAAGGAAAAGGGAAGAAGGGAGGAAATGGGCGAAGGTCGTCTGATTGTCACGGAACCAACACCCGGCGATCCCGAACCAATGTCTGCCCCTGTCCCCTGGAGTCTGGCCTGGTGCGAGAACGGCGAACTCGCCCCTCAGGACCGTTTCGACCTGCTGCAATCCCTGGTGCTCACCGAGTCCACCGAGGTGCAGACGACCTTGATCGCCACGATCGAAAACCTTCCCCTGGAGCAGGTGAGCCTGCTGTGCACCGATGGTGTGACCAGCCTCTGGAGCTGAACACTCAGAGCCGGTACTTGGTCGTGGCGAGCTGCCGGCAGATGTCGGTGGCGCCCTGGATGCTGGAGCCCTTGTTCACCTGCTCCACGAAGCAGTTGCAGGTGTAGGCCCCCATGCCATCCGGGGGCACTTTGCGGGCCGCTTGGAAGGCGGCCTGGAACCCCGCCAGGCAGAACCTGGTGACGCTGTCGTTGCGGGTGGAAGCCGATGCGCTCAACGTATCGGCCTGCACCGGTTGGGCAAAGAGCGTGAGGGCAGCCAGCGAGGTGAAGGTGAAGACCAGGCGCATGGAGGGCCTCAGGGCAATGGCGGGGAGGGGCTGAAGGGCTCAGCCCTGGTGACGGGAAATCTGCAGCTCCTTGTTCATCACCCGCAGGCGGGCGAGAGCAGCGAACACATCTTCAGGCATTCCCTTGGGCAGATCGATCACGCTGTGCGTGTCGAAGATCTGGATCCTGCCGATGCTGCGGCCGTTGAGGCCAGCCTCATTGGCGATCGCTCCCACGATGTTGCCCGGCTTGACGCGGTCACGCCAGCCCACTTCGATGCGGAACCGGTCCATCTGGTCGTCGGGGGGCGCGCTGCCTTCCTCGCGGAACCCGCCGCCGTTGCGGCCTTGGCCAAGGGGCCGCCGTTGCTCGCCGCGCTCGCCACGGCGGCCATCGCCGTCCCGTTGACGGTCACGGTCGCGTCCTCCGCTCTGCTGCCAGTTTTCTTCACCCTGGGCGAGCAGCGGGCGATCTCCCACGGCGAGCTGGAGGGCGGCCAGGGCCAGCTGCTCCGGGGTGACCTCGATCTCGCGGCCTACCCGCTGGATAATCTCGCTGAGCAGGGCCAGTTCCTGGGGCTCACTTGTGGGCTCCTGCACAGCGGCGGTGAGGCGCTGACGCAGGCGATCCAGCCGGCTCTGGTTGATGTCGGCGTTGCTGGGCACCTCCATCGGCTCGATCGGCTTGCCGACGGCACGCTCGAGACCTGAGAGGAAGCGGCGCTCGCGCGGGGTGAGGAACAGGATCGCGTCGCCCTTGCGGCCGGCCCGGCCGGTGCGGCCGATGCGGTGCACATAGGCCTCGCTGTCAAAGGGGATGTCGAAGTTGATCACCAGGGTGATGCGGTCGACGTCGAGGCCGCGCGCCGCCACATCCGTGGCCACAAGCACGTTCACCTTGCCGCTGCGCAGCCGCTCCACGGTGCGTTCCCGCTGGGCCTGCGGCACATCGCCATTGAGCACAGCGACATCGTGGCCCTGCTGTTCGAGCGCTTCGGACACCGCAAGGGTGATGGCCTTGGTGCGGGCAAAGATGATCACACCTTCGCTGCTTTCGGCCTCGAGCACCCGGGTGAGAGCTTCCAGTTTCTGGGATCCGTTCACCACCAGATGGCGCTGGCGGATGGAGCTGGACTCAGCCCCTTTCTGCCGGATCGTCACTTCCGCCGGGCTGCGGAGATAGTTCTTCGAAAGCCGCCGGATTTCGGACGGCATGGTGGCGGAGAACAGGATCACCTGCCGCTCGCTCGGCAACTGCCCCAGCACCCACTCCACGTCGTCGATGAATCCCATGCGCAGCATTTCATCGGCTTCGTCGAGCACGAGGCTGCGCAGGCCGGAAAGATCAAGGGTGCCCTGGCGCATGTGATCCATCACCCGGCCAGGTGTGCCCACCACCACCTGCACGCCACGGCGCAGACGCACGATCTGATCGCGGAAATCGGCTCCGCCGTAGATGGGAAGCACCCGCACCTGCGGGAGCTTGGTGGCATAGCTGTTGAAGGATTCCGCCACCTGCAGCGCCAGCTCGCGGGTGGGCGTGAGCACCAGCACCTGGGGGGTGCGTTGGGCCGGATCAAGGCGGGCCAGCAGGGGGAGGGCGAAGGCGGCTGTCTTGCCGGTGCCGGTCTGCGCCTGGCCGACCAGATCACGGCCGAGCAGCAGCTCAGGAATGGCGGCTTTCTGGATCGGGGAAGGCTCGGTGTAGCCGCAGCCTTCGACGGCCTCCAGCAGCTCGGCGGAGAAACCGAAGCTGGCGAAGCCGTTTTTCGTTTCGGCAGGTGCTGCGGTGGTGGTGAGCGGACCGATCAGGGTGCTGGCCTCGGTTGTGGCGTCCGTCACGGCGGGGCTGGTGGCTTCCAGGGCGGTGAGATCGACGCTCGTCAGTGGCAGGGCTGGCGTGGCGGCGGAATCCGTGGCGATCGGGTCGGCGGAGAGGGAAAGGGTGGTGATGGGATGGCTCGTCGAGGTGGAATTGGAGGCGGAGAGGGACGCGTCGGTGTCAACAGAGCACGCGAAGCTCTCGCAAGCAGAAGGCTGGGTCACGAATCTGGGTGGGTGGCTGGGGCCTGAGGAGTTCCTTCAACACAGGCCGGCAGCAACCCGAAGCTCATGGCCTTGATGGCCTGTAGCACGCCTGCCTTGCCCTTCATCAAAGGGTGAGCGCACAATGTAACACCTGAACGGCCGGAATCCCCGTCATGTGCTGCTGACGGCCCGGCCGTAATCGTCCTGCCAACGCTCGATATCAGCTTCTTCGAGACGGTCGCCCCGCTGCACCTCAATCAGGACCAGATCGCTGGAGCCGGCGGTGAGCCGATGCATCGCGCCCACAGGGATGAACAAGGTGACGCCCGGCCGGGCCGGGATGGATTCCCCCTCCAGTTCAAGCCGACCGTTGCCGGCCACCACCACCCAGTGCTCACAGCGGTGGCGATGACGTTGGAGGCTGATGCGCTGGTGGGCCAGCACCAGCAGCCGTTTCACCCGATAGGACTCACCATCGGCAAGGGTCTCGAACCATCCCCAGGGGCGTTGGCATCGCCCTGATCCGGCGTCAACCTGGGCCTCGGGGCCGGGCGGTAACTCGCGGCCGGGTTCAGGCAAAGGCGGAGGGTTGCCAGGCCTGAGCGCGCTCCAGGCTGATTTCGGCGATCTTGTCGTGGGCGTGCAGCCGGCGCTGAATCTGATTCGTGCAGTTCTGCCAGCCCGGGGGTGTGGTGGTGGCGTCGAAGCAGGCTTCGGAGCGGTCGTCGAGCATGCGCCCGAGCGTGGCCTCGGCTCCGGCCTTCGGATCCGGCAGCAGGAGGTAGTAGCGAACCATCGACGCTGCAGCGGAATGCAGGTTCAGTCTGTCGCATGACGTGGTCAGTGAAGGGCGCCGCGGGCCTGACACAGCGCGCGCGGCTCTTGCCGCTGGTTGCTGGTTCGATGCTGCGCAGGATCCGACTGGGAATGCCCGAGGCTTGAGCGATTCGCAACCGGGGAAGGGCCCACCAATTGATCTGTAGCAACGGCTTCATCTGGTGGCAAGGCTGAGGGGTTGGATGCTGGGCGGATCTTTTCTGCCCCTCATGCCCAGTTCGCAGCGTCTCGCGGCCATCCAGTGCATCCAGGAACGGCCATCCCCGGAGTTTCCTCCCATTGCGCCCCTCTCGGAGTTGTGGGCGTCTGACGTTTTCGATCTGGCCAAGATGAAGTCGTCCTTGCCGAAGGACATCTTCAAATCGGTTCAGAAAACCATCAAGGAAGGCGGCAAACTTGATGTTTCCGTGGCCAATGTTGTAGCCCAGGCGATGAAAGACTGGGCGGTGGGCCGTGGCGCCCTCTACTACGCCCACGTGTTCTATCCGCTCACCAACTCCACGGCGGAGAAGCACGACGGCTTCATCTCCACCCAGAGCGATGGTTCGGCCATCTGTGAATTCACCGGCAAGGTGCTGGTGCAGGGCGAGCCTGATGGTTCCTCCTTCCCCAATGGCGGCATCCGCTCCACCTTCGAAGCCCGCGGTTACACGGCCTGGGACATCACCAGCCCGGCCTTCCTGATGGAGACGCCGAACGGCATCACCCTCTGCATCCCCACGGTGTTTGTGTCGTGGACGGGTGAAGCCCTCGACAAGAAGACACCGCTGCTGCGCTCCAACGCAGCGATGAACAAGCAGGCCCAGCGGCTGCTCAAGTTGCTCGGCAACACCGAGATCGCCCCGGTCAATTCCAGCTGCGGTGCTGAACAGGAATACTTTCTGGTCGACAGCGCCTTCGTGACCCTCCGCCCCGACCTGCTGCTGGCGGGCCGCACCCTGTTCGGCCATCCTTCCGCCAAGGGCCAGCAGTTCGATGACCACTACTTCGGTGCGATCCCCCAGCGGGTGCAGGTGTTCATGCAGGATGTGGAACGCCAGATGTACAAGCTGGGCATTCCCGCCAAAACCCGCCACAACGAAGTGGCACCGGGCCAGTTCGAGATCGCTCCGTTCTTTGAGGCGGCCAACGTAGCCACCGACCACCAGCAGCTCACCATGACGCTGCTGAAGAACACGGCGCGCCGGCACGGCATGAACTGCCTGCTGCACGAGAAGCCCTTCGCTGGCATCAACGGCTCCGGCAAGCACGTGAACTGGTCGGTGGGCAACGGCACCCAGGGCAACCTGCTGGATCCCGGCAGCAGCCCCGAGGAGAACATGCAGTTCCTGCTGTTCTGCGGTGCTGTGATTCGTGGCGTGCATCTCTACGGCCCGCTGCTGCGTGCTGTGGTGGCCACGGCCGGTAATGATCACCGCCTCGGTGCCAACGAAGCGCCGCCGGCGATCATCTCGATGTACCTCGGCAGCCAGCTGGAAGAGGTGTTCACGATGATCAAGAACGGCAACCTTGGCAGTACCGACCACGGTGGATTGATGCAGCTCGGTGTCGACACCCTGCCCGAGTTCCCCAAGGATCCGGGCGATCGCAACCGCACTTCCCCGTTCGCCTTCACCGGCAACCGCTTCGAGTTCCGCGCCGTGGGTTCGAATCAATCCGTGGCCGGCCCGCTGGTGGCCATGAACACGATCCTGGCCGACTCGCTCAAGTACGTGGCCGACGAACTGGAGGCCAAGATGGGTGCCGGTGCGTCGCTGGAGTCGGCAGCCGCTGAAGTGCTGCAGGCGATCATGCAGCAGCACGGCAATGTAGTGTTCGGCGGTGACGGCTACTCCAGTGAGTGGCACGAAAAGGCCGTGACCGAACGGGGCCTGGAGAACCTCCCCACCACCGCCGATGCGCTGCTCGTGCTGGAGCGGGACGACATCAAGGCCCTGTTCGAGCGCACCGGTGTGCTCACCCCGGTGGAGCTGCACAGCCGCTTCGAGGTGTATGCCGAGCAGTACGTGCTGGCGGTGGAAGTGGAGGCCAAGTTGGTGCTGCAGATGGCCCGCACCCAGGTGTACCCCGCCGTGATGACCTATCTCGGTCAGCTGGCCAACTCCCTCCACTACCAGGAAACCCTGGGTCTGCCGCCCGATCGGGCCATGGCCGGCCGGATCGCCACGCTCAACCAGGAGCTGCTGGCCAACTGCGTGGCTCTGGAGTCCGCTCTGGCCAGCCCGCCCCATGGCGAGGCTGCCCACATGCGCCACTGCGCCGACACCCTGCTGCCGCTGATGTACAAGATCCGCGAAGCCGTCGACGGGCTCGAAACCCTGGTGGACGACAACGCCTGGCCGCTGCCCACCTACCAGGAGATGCTGTTCATCAAGTAGTCAGGTAGTCAGAACGTTGGGGGCGGGTGCCGTCCTGCCCCCTTTTCTGTTCTGTGCGCAGCTCCGACGGTTGCTCTGAAACCTTGCTCAGAGGCTTGATCTGAATGCTCCACCTCCGGGGTCCTGGCCGCTTCACCGCGTGCCGAGGCCCCGCTTTTTTGCCGAGTGCTGTTGCGCTGAATGGTTACGCTCCAGTGCCGGGTCGAGCCGTAACCAGCCGGTGAGCAGTGCGCCGATCACCGAACTGACCGCCAGGCCAGCCAACACCGCACCCGTTCCCCAGCGGTGCAGCAACCCCGGCAGTGTGAGGGCGGCGAGCACCGCGCCGGCTTTGCCGGCAGCGGCCGCGAGGCCCGCCCCCTGGCCGCGCTGGGCGATCGGGAACACCTCACCTGCAAGGAGATAGGTGGTGGCATTGGGGCCGGCGTTGGTCATGAACAGAAACAGGCCCACCCCGGCGATCACCAGGCCGGGCTCCTGAACAGCCCCGCTGCAGCCCCACGCCGCCAGCGCCAGCCCGGCGGCGCAGCCCCCGAAGCCGGCCACCTGCAGCCCGATCCGGCCCAGCCGATCGACCAGCACGATCGCCAGGCCGATTCCTGCCACGAACAGCCCATCGGCCGCTGTGGCCCAGCCCAGGCTGTGCTGTTGCACGCCGCCCTGCACCAGCAGTTGCGGCAGGAAGATTCCCACCCCGTAGGTGCTGAGGTCCTGCACAAACCACGGCAGCCCGGCCAGCAGCAGTGGGCGCAGTGAAGGAGGCGCCAGCGGGCTGGGTGCGCGAGGTGGCAACGGGTTGGGCGCAGCAGGGGCTGTCTGCGTCTGGCCAGTGGCTGGCGCCGACCCCCCTTCTCCAGCGGCCTGGGGTTGGGCAACACCCGGCGGCCGCCAGCCAGGGCTTTCCGGCACCCCCAGCCGCGCCCCGGTGAGCAGCAGCACCGGCAGCACCGGCAGGAGATAGAGGCTGCGCCAGCCCAGTGGCCCCAGGCTGCCATGAGCAGCCAGCAGCCAGCCCAGCAGGCTGCCGCTCAGTGCCCCCACGGCCTGGCAGCCGAAGGCGCCCAGCACCAGCGGGCCGCGCCAGGCCGCCGGCAACTGTTCGGAGATCACCAGATGGCCGGTGGGGTAGTCGGCGCCGAGCGCCAGGCCGATCAGCAGCAGTGCGGCCACCAGGCAGGTGACGTTCGGACTGGCGGCGGCCCCCAGCAGCCCCGCCAGCAGCAGCACCAGCTCGGCCAAGAACACCGGCCGGCGGCCCCAGCGGTCGGCCAGCGTGCCCAGCAGCGGCGCGCCCACGAGGATGCCGATCAGCGGCGCGGCCGCCAGCAGACCCACCGCTGCCCTGGCCGGCGCCAGCTCCGCCTGCACCAGCGGCAGGGCGATGCCCCCCATGAACACCACCAGCCCCTCCAGGTATTTGCCTGCGGCGGTGAGGCCCCAGATCCGCCAGTCCGACGCTGTGAGGGTGGGCCTGCCGGCGGGGATCACGGGCCCGGCGCCGGCGCCCAGGGCGGCAGCGGTGGGGTGACCAGCCAGGCCTCCCGGCGCGCACGGGTGAGAGCGGTATAGAGCAGCCGCCCCTCCCAACGCTCACTCCTGGGCAGCAGCACCACCACCTCCTGGTACTGGCTGCCCTGCGACTTGTGGATCGTGAGGGCCAGCGCCGGTTCCGCCCCTGGCAGGCGGGCGGGATGGAGCAACCGGGGCCCGGCTTTGTCGTCACTGAACAGCAGCAGCGTCTCGTGCCCCGGCCGCACCACCACGCCCACATCGCCATTGGCCAGGTTCTGCTCCGCCAGGTTGCGGCTGCACAGCACCGGCGTGCCCAGCGGCCAGGCTGCTGCGCCGCGTTCGGCGGCCTCCCCCAGCAGGCGGCGATGCAGGGCCTCCACACCCCAGCTGCCACTGCGCACGGGCGTGAGCAGCACGCAGGCTTCCAGTTCGTTCAGCAGCGCCTGGGCCGCGGAAAGCTGGCTGGGATCAAAGGCCATCGCCAGTTCCCGCAGCCGTTCCTGATGGGCGCGCAGCCGCTCCAGCGGTGCTTCAGGCAGCCGCGGCGGCTCGCAGCGCAGCCAGTGCAGGTTGTCGCGCGGTTGGAGTGCGGCAAGGCTTCGCTCCAGCCGGGCGCCGCCGCCGTTGCGCACCTGGGCGGCCACGGCGGCGATCGCCCCTTCGTTGCGGTAAGGCGTGGCCAGTTGCACCATCGCTTCCCCCAGCGAGGCGCGGCGGTGGTCGTCTTCGATGGCGATCAGCACGGCGCCGGGGCTCACCGGCGGTAACTGGGCCGGATCGCCCACCAGCAGCAGCTGGGCCTGCTGCGGCAGGGCGTCGAGAACGGCTGCCATCAACTCAAGATCCAGCATCGACACCTCATCGATCACCAGCAGATCGAGGGCGAGCGGGTGGCGGCGGTCGCGGGCGAAACCATCGCCGCGGCTTTCCAGCAGGCGGTGCAGGGTGGTGCAGGGCAGGGCCATGCAGCGTTCGGCCAGGTCGTCGGGCAGGCGGTCCCCGCGTTCCCGGATCGCCTGCCGCAGGCGCGTGGCGGCCTTGCCGGTGGGGGCCGCCAGGTGCACCCGCAGGTCGGGGCGGGCCTCCAGCGCCGCGGCCAGCATCTGCACCACCGTGGTGGTCTTGCCGGTGCCCGGACCGCCGCCGAGCAGCACCAGCCGCTGAGACAGCAGGGCGTCCACCGCCCGCACCTGCTGAGAATCGAGGGCCCCGCGGCGGCAGGCCGTATCGCGCAGGCGCCGGCGATGCTCCGGCGGCAGTGCTGGCTCCAGCGGGCTCAGGGCCCGCTGCCGCAACTGGGCCAGCACGTCGTCGAGCTGGTCGCGCCAACGCCGCCAGGCCAGGCCACCCGCTGCCGTGCGCACCAGCGGGGCCGGGCCGGCCGGCGACGCTTCCCGGCCAGCGTCCAGCAGGGGGGAGCGCTCCAGCGCTGCCCGGTGGCCCTCCGGCCAGAGGCCGGCGGCCACGCTTTCCGCCCCGATCCCTTCCGGCGCCGTTCCAGCCAGCGGCAGCTCCAGCTCGCCGCGTTGCACCGCCAGCGCCAGCGCCAGGATCAGCTCCTCCACCAGCGGATCGCGCTTCACCCCGTAGAGGCGCGGCAGGGCTTCGGCCAGGGCCATCCCCAGCGTCCAGCCAGGCGCTGCGACCGCGCCTGTGGCCGCTGCGGTGAGAGCCCCGAACGGCGCGGGTGCCTGTGCTTCTTGCGAGGCTTCCGTCATGGCTGCCCCTCCCGCAGGGCGGCATCGAGGGCCAGCAGCCGATCGGGATCGACCGCTTCCACGAACATTCCCGGTACGGCCGCTCCGGGCCCGGCCGCCTGTGCCCGCTCCCCCGGCACGCCGCGCAGAAACACGTAGACGTAGCCGCCCAGATCGCGCTCGGGGGTGTAGCCCGGCAGGCGCCAGCGCAGGTAGCGATGCAGCGCCACCAGATAGAGGTGAGCCTGCAGTGGGTAGTGATTCGCTGCCATCAGCGCCGCCATCGCCGTCGGGCCGTAATGCAGGGGTCCGCAGGCCAGCGGTTGGCCGTTCTCGCCGCGCTCACCCAGCCAGTTGCTCTTCCAGTCGGCCACCCACCAGCGCAGCTCGCCAGCGGCGGCGGGAGCGGTGAACACCAGATCGATCGAGCCGGTGAGAAAGCCGCGGCTGGCCACCGGCAGCTGCTCCAGCTGGCTGGCGTAGGCGGCGCCGAAGGCCCCGCTGGGATGGTCGCGGAACGGGGCTGCCAGCCCGGCGGCGCGCACCAGCGGCGAGCTCTGTCGGGATGCTGCGGGCTCAGAGGCCAGGGGCAGGTCGAAGTTCATTTCGTTCAGCCGCTGCGTCAGCGGCAGCTCGGCGAGGCGGAAGCTGCCCAGCGGGCCGCCCATCGGGGTGAGGCGCAGCTGCTCGAGGCCGGCCAGCACGGCATCCCGCTGCTCCAGGTCGATGCCGGCCCGCCCCAGCTCCACCTCCACCAGGGCGGCGGTGGCGGGATCGGCAACGGCACGGCGTTGATGGTCGACCTGCTCGAGGATGCGGTGCAGGCAATCGCCGGCAGAGGCGCCCCGGGGGAAATCCTGCAGGGGGCCGTGGGCGTCTGGGTCGGAGCTGGCCGGGTCTGAGTTGGCTGAGCCAGAAGTGGCTGCGCTGGAGCCGGCTTGACCAGAGGGGCCCGGCTGGGAGGTGGCTGGCCCCGAGGTGGCGCTGGCTGCCGCTTCGATCCGCAGGGATTCCATCGGCGCCTCGATCGGCGGGGCGGCGGTGTTCGCATCGGTTTCCCGGCCGTCTTCGAGCGCCGCCGGAGGCAGGGCACCGCCACTGCTGCTGTGCGTCCAGCTGGAGTAACTGCTGCGGCCCCAGTTCCCATCGAGCAGCCGCTGCGGCACCGGGCCTGTGTGCAGCGTGCCGCGGCGTGGCGGCGGCTGCCAGCGCCCCTGGCCGGCAGCTTCCGCCGGCAGTTGAATCCAGCTCAGTCCACTCAGCGCGTCGCCCGGGCCCAACACCTGGGTGCTGGAGTCGTCGTCGCCGGGCTCGCTCAGGGGCTGGCCGGGGAACAGCCAGGGCCGCAGCGGATTGGCCTCCTGGTCTTGAGAGGGCCCGTACACGAGCACGAGCAGCTGCATGGCGCGGGTCAGCGCCACATAGGCCAGCCGCTCCGCTTCCTGCGCCTCCGCCTGATGCTTCTGCTGCCGTGCTTCGCGGCCCACGCCCCAGCGCTGGTTCACGGAGATGTCGAGGCTGGGGCCCGCGGCACCGGGAGGCGTCCAGCGCACGCCCGGGTTGCCGGCGGATGTGGCTGCGGGGGGCGCCTGCCAGAGATAGGGACAGATCACCACCGGAAACTCCAGCCCTTTGCTGCGGTGCACCGTCACCACCCGCACCGCTGATTCCACCGCATCGCTGTGGGGCTGGTGGCGTTCCGGCGGGTCGTTGGGCGGATGGCGGCGGCGGCGACGCAACCAGTCGGCGGCGGCCACCGCCCCGAGCTGTTCGTTGTGCATCTGCTCCTGCACCAGCTCGGCGCATTGCTGCAGGTCGGCGAGCAGCCTGCCGCTCTGCGACAGGCGCCCCAGCCCCTCGCCCTCCAGCAGTTCGGCCAGCACCCCCAGCAGGCCCCGCAGCCCCAGCCCTTCGGCCAGCCGCGCCAGACGATCGGCCAGGGCATCCCAGTCGGCCGGGCTGGCGGCGGTGAGGCGCCGGGGACTCCAGCTCAGCAGGGGGGAGGCGGCCAGCAGCCGCTGCCGCGGACCGCTGCCGGGTTCCGCCAGGGCATCGAGCAGGCGTTGCAAGGCGCTGGCCCCTTCGCTTTCGAACACATCGCCCTTGCTCACCAGCCGGCTGGCGATGCCCCGTTCCTCCAGGGCGCGGCGCAGGGCGTCGGCCTGGGAGTGGCGGCTCACCAGCAGACAGATGTCGCCCGGTTCAAGCGCCCGCTGCTCGGCGTGCGCGTGCACCTCGATGCCGCGCTGCAGCAGGTCCAGCGTCAGCGCGCCGATCTGCCGCGGCAGGGTCTGCTCCAGCGCGGTTTTGCTGGGCAGCTTCGCCCCGGCGGCGGCGGATCCAGGCTCCGGCCCCAGCCACAGCAGCTGCAGCGGCGCCTGGCCCGGTGGCAGCTGCAGGTGCAGCGCTTGCCGCTGCGGCTGGGCCACCACGGCGGGCACAGGCAAGTCGGTGCGCACCAGCCCGGGGGCCATCAAGTGGTTAAGCGCGGCCACCAGGGGCTCTGAGGCGCGGAAGTTGTGGCGCATGCTGCGGATGGAGGGTTCGCCTGCCGCCGCCGGGGTGCGGGCCGCCAGTTGCCGCGCCGCCAGGTAGGTGTCGAGATCGCCGCCACGGAAGCGGTAGATCGCCTGTTTGGGGTCTCCCACGATCACCAGCAGATGCTGGCCGGCGCCAGCGGCGGGGGCAAAGGCCTGCCGCAGCGTGCGCCACTGGATCGGGTCGGTGTCCTGGAATTCATCGATCAGGGCCGCCCGGTAGCGGCGGCGCAGCGCCTCGATCAGCGCGGGGCGCCCTTTGCCCGTCGGGCCGGGATCGAGGCCTCGCAACAGCTCCCCATAGCTGATCCGCCCAGCCCGCTGCCGCCGGCTGCGCAGTTCCCCCACGCCCCAGTGGCAGAAGTGGGCCAGCACCGCTTCAGCGGGGCCGTCCACCAGCGCGGCCACCGCCTCCAGCAGCGGCCGCTCCGGCAACGACACCGGCGGGGTTTCGAACGTCTCGGCGACCTTCGTGAAGACGGCGGGATGGAAGTAGTCGGGTAGCCAGCTGCGTTTGTCGATACGCAGCTCGGCGTAGGAGCCGGGATCGGGCTGGGTGGCGAGCCAGGCATTGAGCTCCTCGACCCGATTCGTTCTGGGTTTGCCGGCGTACGGCGTGGTGGCGCTGGCCCCTGCCGCCTTCCATTGCCTGGCACTGGCACAGAACGTCTGCTCCAGCGCTTCCCCCCGCGCCGCCCATAACGGCTTGAACCGCTCCCACACCTGGCCCCAGAAGGCGGTGAGCTGCTCCTGCAAAGGCGCCTCAGTCCGCCAGCCGTCCGGCAGGGGCGGGGGCGCCAGCGCCGCATCGCCTTCCAGCAGCTGGAGCAGGCCGGTGAGGGTGGCCTGGGTCACCTTGGCCCGTTTCAGCCCTTGCAGCAGGTGGAGCGGCAGGGGCAGCACCTGGCTGTGCCAGTAGTCGTGGACAACCTGTTCGGCGAGCTCGGCCCCTTCCGTTTCCACCTCCAGCTGCGGGCCCAGGCCTGCCTCCAGCGCCTGGCGCCGCAGGTTGCGGTGGCAGAAGCCATGGATCGTGGTGATGTCGGCGGCATCCAGCTCTTCGAGGGCCAGCAGCAGCCGGGCGCGCAGCTGGGGAAGGTTGGTGCCAGTGGGCAGCTGTTCCAGCCAGCCGGTCAGCACCGCGTCCATGGCGGGCCGGGCGGCGACGGGCGGCTGCAGCGTGTTCGGTGCCTCGAGAGCCTGCAGCGCCTCCAACGCCTCGAGGGCCTGCTGAAACCGCCGGCCGATCCGGTCGCGCAGTTCGGCCGCCGCCGCTTCGGTGAAGGTCACCACCAGCAGTTCCCGCAAGGCCAGGGGGCGCTCCATCAGATGGGGCTCTGTCACCAGGCGCAGCACCAGATGGGCCAGGGCGAAAGTTTTGCCGGTGCCTGCACTGGCTTCGAGCAGCCGCAGGCCAGCGCTGAGCGGCAGGGCGTTGGCATCGAACTCCAGCAGCGGCCTATCGGCCGCATTGGCGCGGGGGTCTGGCTGGCTGCTGGCGTGGCTCATGGCTGGCTCACGGCTGCACCTGCGCGTCCAGCAGCGGCGTCCACAGTGCCAGCGCCAGGCCGCAGAGATCGCCGAAGCGTCCGGCCAGCAGGTCGGTGGCGGGCGTGCTCCCACCGAAGGCCAGCGCCAGCGGTGCCTTCTCCCGTTCCGCCATGGCGAACAGCCCCCCTTCCCAGGCGTTGCTGGCGGCGCTGGCACCACTGCCGGGTTTTTTCCGTTCCGCCAGCGCGTAGGCGTAGCCCATGGCCGGTGGCACCGGCCAACAGCGCAGGCGGTGCTCCTGGCGCCAGCGGAGCAGGGCGTTGAGCTGCTGCGCCGCTTCCTCCTGCGTGGGAGCCGCCCAGACGCCCACCACCTTGAAGGCCTCCTTGTCGCGGGCGATCAGGCGGGCCTCCCGGGGGGCGGCACCGGCCGCGGCGGCCAGCAGCAGCTCCAGCCACAGACCGAGGAGGTCGCAGGGGCGGGGGTTCCCGAGCCGCACCTGCACCAGCGTGCTGCCGTGGGCCACCAGCTCGGCGGCCAGGTCCCGTGTGGCCCCTCCCTCCTCGCCTTGCTGCCAGCGCAGCGCCAGGGGTTGTGGCTCGCCCAGGCCTGCCAGCAACTGCTGCAGCGTGTCCCAGCGGCCCGTGAGGGTCTGCACTTCCAAGGCTCCGGCGCTGAGCGGCGGCAGCACGCCACGCCCCTGCGCCAGGTGGCGCCAGTCGGGGGCGGGCAGGGGGGTGCTCTGCGCGGCCAACAGCCCCGCTTCTGGTGCCGCCGGCCGCGCGGCGGCCTGCCGCTCGTGCTCCTGACGCAGCAGCCAGGCCCGCTGCCGTTCGTCGAGTTCGAGTGCTTCGAGGTCATCGAGCGGCTCCACCCACTCCCTGGGCCGCAGCCCCAGCTCCTTCAGCCACTGGGCCTGGGGCGCCAGCAACCAGTCGCGCAGGTCGCTCCAGGGATCCAGCTCGGCCTCGCTCACGCCAGCAACGCCGCCGGCCCGGGCTTCCGCCCCAGCGCCGAAGGGTTGGTCGGCCGGCTCCTGCAGGGCCAACGGCCAGGCCGGCGCCACCGCCGCAGCGCCATCGAGCTGCTGGCGTGCCAGCAGCTGCCGGCGGTCGCAGCTGGCCGGTGGCCGCTCGCCCGTGGCGAGGAAGTTGACCCGCTCCAGCGGATTGGCGGCATGGCTGACCACCAGCTGCTGCGCCACCGGCTCCCCCAGCTCCGCCTTCAGCAGCTCCAGCCACTGGCGCACGGCGGTGGCCGGTGGCATCTCTTCCCCTTTGCGCTCCTCGCGGCTGGTCCAGGCGATCAGCAGGTGTTCGCGGGCCGACAGCAACGCCTCCATCAACACGTAGCGGTCCTGGTCAGCGGGACTGGGGTCACCAAGCCGCCGTTCCCGTTCCATCAGGTCGAAGCCGGGTCGCTGCCGTTGCCGTGGAAACACATCGGCATCGAGGCCCATCAGCACGATCACCCGGTGGGGAATGGCCCGCATCGGTTCCAGGGCGCTGATTGTGAGGGCGCCGCTGCGATGGCCGAAGCGGCCGCTGTCGCTGGAGAGGCGCTCCTCCAGCACGGCGGCCACCACGGGAGCGCTGATCGGCAGCGGGCAGCGGGCGGCGCTGCCTTGCCACTCGGCGATGGCGGCACGAATCGCCTGCAGCTCCCAGGCCCGCTCCCCTCCCTCGCCGAACAGCTCCGGCAGCAGGGCGGCCAGGTGGCTGCCCCAGGCGACGGCGCTGCGCGGCCGGCCCAGGCCCTCCAGCACGCACTGCACCTCGATGAGCAGCCGGATCCAGCGCGCCTGGCGCTCCACGCTGCCCCCCAGCGCCTGCGGGGCGGTCAGGCCCACGGCCACGCCCGGTTGATCGGCCAGCACCTGGCCCAGCAGCAACCGGTCGATGGCCCAGCGCAGGCTGTGGGTGGGATCACCGCCGCGGGCGGCGCCATCGAGGCCCCAGCGGAAGCCTGCGGCCTGCAGCGCGGCATTCAGGGCGGCCGGTTCATCGGTTTCCAGATCGAAGTGGGTCTGCAGGGCCCCGTTTTCCAGCAGCGCCTCCAGCGCTGAGGCGGTGAGCCGCTCTCCCCCCAGGCGCAGCAGCTGCAGCAGGGCCCCGCCGATGCTGGCGTCCCCCTGCTGGCTGCGGTCGGTGAGCCGCCAGGGGAGGGTCACACCGGTGGCGCCGCTGTCGCCGAACACCGAGCCCAGCAACGGCGCCAGCTGCTCCACCTGGGGGGTCATCACCAGGATGTGGCGTGGTTCGAGGCTGGGATCCTCGGCCAGCAGCTGCAGCAACCGGTCGCGCACGATCTGCACCTGGCGCAGCCGCCCCGGACAGGGGTGGAACTCCAGCGAGTGGTCCCCGGGCGCCAGCGTCAGGGTGGGCCAGGCCTCCGCCTCCACCAGCTGCTGCTGCAGCTGCTCCAGCAAGCTGGGCGGCCGCCGCCCCTGGTGCTCGGCGCCACTGGCCGGCAGAACGAAGAGATCGCGGGTTTCCTCGGCGGCCAGCTGGGTGTCGCCGGTGCCCTCCAGCAGTTGCTGGAATTCGCCGCCGAGCCGCCCGAAGCGGGCTTCGAGTCCGGGTGTGCGCGCCAGCCAGTCGAGGTCGTGGGGATCGGCCAGTTCGATCGCCACATCGAGGCTGCGGCGCCGGTCGCTGCAGCGCTGCCAGAGATCGCGGCAGGGGGTGAGCAGGTAGAGATCCACCGGCACCACGGAGGCGAGCGCCTGCAGCAGGTGCACCTGCACCGGAGCGGCACTGCTCAGGCCGAACAGCCGCAGCGGACCCTGGAGCCCATCGAGGCAGGCGGTGCCGTGGCGCAGCCGCTCGATCGCCGTGAGCACCTTGAGGCCGAAGGGCGGCCGGCTCAGCCGCTCATGCAGCTGGCGGAACAGGCGCGGTTGCCAGAGCTGATCGGCCGGCAGCGGTTGGCCGCGGTCGTTGTGGTCATGGCCGCGGCACCAGGCGGCCACCATCGCCGGCCGGTAGAGGCTGAGGTCGTCGAAGCTGTCGGCGATCGCCCGGCCCAGTTGCCACAGGGGCAGATCGAGGGCCGGCCGCTGGCCATGGCCGCGCTGCTCCAGCCAGTGGGCCAGCAGGGAGGCGTCGGGGCCGGCGGCGAGCGCGGGGAGCAGCTCCAGCAGCGGCCAGACCAGCTCGGTGGCCCGCCACGGATCACTGTCTGCGGCGCCTTCGCCCAGCAGACAGTCCACGGTCTGGCGCAGCTCGCTGGTGAGAAAGGGAAAGCGCAGGTTGGCGGCGATACCACCGAGTTCCAGGGCCAGCTGCTCGCCCAGCCAGCGGCTGGTGGGCCAGGTGTTCACCACCACCCGCACGGTTTCGAAAGGACCGGGGGGGTCGTGCAGCAGCTGGAGCGCCAGCAGGGCGGCCAGCTGTTCAGCGCGGTTGCTGCGGAAAACGCTCAGCACGGCGCCGCCGCTGGGCTGGTCAGAAGGAGCCGAGCGCGGCCTGGCCTGCCCGAGCCCGCTGCGGATAGCCCGTGCCAGGCACGGAGATGCTGGCGCCGCTCTCGGGGCAATAGGCGGTGAGGGTGCCGCCGTAGCAGGCGCCGGTGTCGATCATCACGATGCGGTTGAGGCGACGCACCGTTGGGGCCGGCGTGTGACCGATCACCACATCGCCGAAGCGGCCGTCGTAGGCCTGCCAGAAGGGCAGGCGGATGCTCAGATCCGGTGCCCAGGTGTGGGGGTTGAAGCCGGCGTGGGTGGCAACCCAGCCCTTGCCTGCATAGGTGAGCGGCAGCACGTCGAGGCGTTCCTGCCACAGGCGGCAGCGGGAATCCCCCAGCTGGCGGTAGGTTTCACAGCCGGCCAGGGCGGGGTTGCGCAGCCAACTGCCCCGGCGCAGCGAATCGAGCAGCCGCTGCTCGTGGTTGCCGCGCAGCCATACGGCGCGGCCTTCCTGCACGAGACTCCAGGCCAGCTGCATGGCCCGCTCGATGTGGGGGCCGCGGTTGATCACATCGCCGCACAGCACGAGGCGATCGCCGGTGGGCAGCCGTTCCAGCAGCGACTGCAGGGCATCGGCGCAGCCATGCACGTCACCGATCACCCAGTGACGGGAAGGCTGCGAAGGGGGAAGCATGCAAAGAATGCGTTAACGACAGTCTCGCCCGGCGCGCGTGAATCTGTCAGCCCCCTCGGCAGCAACCGCCTGCAGGCGCTGATACGGTCCGGCAGGCGTCGTTGCGGGCCCATGAATCCAGCCTCCCTCCCCCCGTCTCAGAAGGTGAAGGCGCTGGTGAAGGCGCTGAATGGCGCCAAACGCACCAACGAGGCCCTGGCGCGCTGCCAGGACGGGGACGAAATGATCGAGGTGTTGCTGGGAGCCTCCGCCAAGCTCGGCCTCGGTCTCACCCGCGAGGAGCTGCTCTCCACTCCGCCGATCCGCGACTGGATCTGGTGGAAGAACAAGGAGGCTTTGCTCACGATCGGCGACAACCGCCCGCGGTACCAGCAGGACGTGCGGCCCACCCCGCAGCCGCCGTCGCCAAAGCCGCCCACCCCGGAGGGCGCCGAGGGCGAGAAGCGCAAGCGCTTCTTCGGCCTGTTCTGAGGGTGGTGCCGGCGCGGCCATGGGCCTCATTAGCCGCAGACACCTCCGCCGCAAACACCTCTGCTGCGGACACATTTACTACACATTTCGCGCCAATGGGGTCCGCCGCGCGCACGATCCGCGCTGAAGTTCCGCACCAAGCGATCAACGCTCCACAGGATCTACCGATTCTTTACAGGAGATCGGCTTCATTTTTCGGCCGTTGCCACCACTTCAGCTGACAAAGTGGGCAGCCAAGCCATGACAGCGATCCAACACTTGACTCCCACCAACCTCCACTGGCAGGAGAACGGAGAACTCCATCCCGACGATCTGGAGTGCCTCCGGGATCGTTGGCTTGCCGACGCTGCCCTGGATTCCCGCCAGCACCACCACCTTGCCGGTTGGGTTCAGCACAAGACCAAAGCCCCACTGCGCCGCAGCTGAGCAGGAAGGTCCCGCGCTGTCGGGGCTGAGCCCCTGCTGCCCCGCACCAGCGGGGCTCAACACCAACACCAACACACCATCACTGCACGTCGCCCAGGCTGATCCGCCCGGGCTGTGGCAAGTGCCTGCGCCCTGCTCAGCTGGTGGCCAACGGGTCGGAGATGGTGGCTGACGGAGCCAGGAAGCTGCCCTTCGCCACGAATTCCAGCCTCAATTTGAGGAATTCGATGAATTTCGGGTCGGTGGACACCACCGCGGCCGCCGGTCTGGGCACGCTGCTGCCCACGGTCTGCAGTTCAGCGGCCTCCAGAAAGGCAGGCCGCGACACGAGCCAGAAGTCGATCGGCTGGTTGCGCTCGGCGTAGTGGCGACGGCGTTCGCGCAGCACTTCCTCCAGCGGCTCCTCCACGGTCAGAAACGCTTCGCTGGCGGCAACGAAGTGATAGGTGAGGGGCGCAGGCAGGGTCATGGATCGATCGAGCCGAACAGGGGATCGCGGCGTGGATTCTGAACCAGCGCCTTCATCTGGCGGACCGCTTCCTGCAGGCCCACCGCCAGGGCGCGGGCCACGATCGTGTGGCCGATGTTCAGCTCCTCCATCCCTTCGATGGCCGCTACCGGCTCCACGTTCTGATACGTGAGCCCGTGCCCGGCATTCACCCGCAGCCCCAGGCTGCGGGCCACGTGGCTGCCTTCGGTGAGGCGTGCCAGCTCCAGGGGCTGTTCGCTCCAGCTGGCCTCGGCGTAGGCGCCGGTGTGAAGTTCCACCCAACGGGCGCCACTGGCGGCACTGGCCTCCAGCTGGCCGTTGTCGGGGTCGACGAACAGGCTCACGGGAATCCCCGCCGCCTGCAACCGGCCCACCAGAGGCCCCAGGCTGGCGGCCTGGGCCCGCACATCGAGTCCGCCCTCGGTGGTCACTTCCTCCCGTTTTTCGGGTACCAGCGTCACCATGTCCGGACGGATGCGCAGGGCGATCGCCTCCATCTCCGCCGTGGCGGCCATCTCCAGGTTGAGGCGTGAGCGCACGGTGGCGCGCAGCAGTTCCAGATCCCGCGGCTGGATGTGCCGCTGGTCTTCCCGCAGGTGCACGGTGATGCCGTCGGCGCCACCCAGCTCCGCCAGCAGGGCCATGGTCACGGGATCGGGTTCCAGCGCACGGCGGGCCTGGCGCACATTGGCGATGTGATCGATGTTGACGCCAAGGCTGGCCATGGCAAAACCGGGAGGTTCCTGGATCCTATGGATCGCCCCCAGGCCACTGTTCTCTGGCCGCAGCGGCAACTGCCCGTGCCCTTCGGCGCTGCGCAGCTGTGACTCTTAGCTTGCAGGCACCTTCAGCGGTGGGCGGTGACAGCGCAGTCGCAGCAGCAGATCGAGCCGGAGAGCGCGGCCTGCCCGCCAGCCCCTGCAGCGCCCACGCCTGATGGCGCCACACCTGCGGCTGTGACTCCAGCGTTGATCCGCCGCGAGCGGCGACTCTGCAACGGCATCAGCCCCTGGCTGGCGCCCCTGGCCATGGCTGTCACCCAGGATCTGGCCTTGCCCTTCCAGTTTCGCCGCATTCACGTGCTGGGCCGCCAGCACCTGCCCGGAGAGGGCGCCGTGCTGCTGGCTCCCACGCACCGGGCCCGCTGGGATGCCCTGGTGCTGCCCCATGCGGCCGGCCGGCGCGTCACCGGCCGCGACTGCCGCTTCATGGTGACCCGCACGGAAATGCAGGGCTTGCAGGGTTGGTTCCTGCACCGCCTCGGTTGTTTCCCGGTGGACCAGAGCCGTCCTGGCACCACGCCGCTGCGGTACGCGGTGGATCTGCTGGCGGCCGGCCAGCAACTGGTGGTGTTCCCCGAGGGGCACATCCGCCGTGAGGACGGCCCGATCCGTCTTCATCAGGGACTGGCCCGGCTGGCGGGGCTGGCGGCAGGGCAAGGGGTGGCCGTGAACGTGGTGCCGGTGGGAATCGCCTACGGGCATGGCCGGGGGCTGCGTCGGGATGAGGCAGCGGTGTGTTTCGAGGCCCCGCTCACGGTGCAGAACCAGAGCCGTGCTTCCGTCAAGGGCCTCAATGCCCAGCTGGCGGTGGCGATGCAATCAGCTGAGGAAGCGGCCCGCGTTGCAGTGGGGCGGCCGATGCCAGGCGCCTAGAGTTCGGCCGCCTTTTGTGAAGCAGCCGTGCGTCGGCCCCACGTCGCCCTTGGGCTTGCCCTGGCACTTGCTCTTCTGCCCCTCGGTGCCACCCAGCCCGTTCAGGCCCAGACGCAGGAAGAACCCCCGAAAGTGCTGGAAGGATCAGGATCCGGCTTCAATCTCGCGGCAGTGAAGGGATTTCTCACCCGTGGCGATGCCGCCGTGGCCCGTGGGGATCTCACCAGCGCCCGCAAGGACTATGACCTTGCCCGTGATGCCAGCCGCCGCCTGCTTGGTTTCTACCGCGATCTGAGCGGCTCCTTCCGCGGACTTGATGCCCGTATCCCGCGCGAGATGGATCAGAAGGCCCGGGAGGCCCTCGAGATCTACGCCCAGTCCAACCTGCGGCTGGCGGCGCTGTTGCGCCGTCAGGGCCAGCCGGAAGTGGCCGTGCCCCTGCTGGTGGAAGTGGTGAAGGTGATGACCCCGGCGCGCGAAGAGGGCCGCAAGGCCTATCAGAGCCTGCTCGAGCTCGGTTTCGCCGTCACTCCGTATGCGGCGGGCGCTGAAGCCCCTGCAGCTCCGCGCTGAAGTCGGCGGATCCGCAGCTCCCACTTCTAGATTTCCGCCACAGGCCACGACCGACTCTTCATGGTGTTACCGGATCAGGTCAGAGCAGCGATCCAGGGATCCCTCCCGGACGCTGAGGTGGAAGTGGAAGATCTCACCGGCGGTGGCGACCACCTGCAGGTGAAGGTGGTTTCTGCAGCCTTCGAGGGGCTCAGCCGCATCCGCCAGCACCAGCTGGTGTACGGAGCCCTGCGCAGCGAGCTGGCCAGTGAAGCCATTCACGCCCTGGCGCTGCAGACCTCCGCGCCGGCCTGACCGCACCTGGCCGGGCGCCGCTGCTCTCAGCCGCCCTAGGCCTGCCTGATCGGCGTTGGCCCCGACATCCACAGAGCGTTACGCCAGATCCCCGCTCCACTGTCTCCTTTCTTTTCAACCCCCCGCACTTCCATGGAAACCGCCACGCAGCAACGCCTTGAAGCCCTCGTCAGCAGCGCACCCGTGGTGGTGTTCATGAAGGGCAACAAGCTCATGCCCCAATGCGGCTTCTCCAACAACGTGGTCCAGATTCTCAATGCACTCGGGGTTTCGTTTGAAACCTTTGATGTGCTCTCTGATCCCGAGGTGCGCCAAGGCATCAAGGAATTCTCTGATTGGCCCACCATTCCTCAGGTGTACGTGAACGGGGAATTCATCGGCGGCTCCGACATCCTCATCGAGATGTACAACTCCGGCGAACTGCGCGAAAAACTCGCCGTGGCGCTGGCGTCCTGAGCCTGAGCCTGCAAGCGGGCCGCCCATCGAAGCCATGAGCCGAGGTTTTTTGGCTTCGCGCAGGCTGCGTGAGTTTCACGTTTTCTGGCTGGAGCGCCGACTGGATCCCGCGCGGGTGACAGCGGGCCTGGCCAGTGCCAGCATTGGGGGTGCGGCCCGCTCCCTGTCAAGAGACTTGCTGCCGCAGCGGCTTCTTTGCAGGCTCAGAGAAGCGCTCAGTTACGGCTGTTTTTGAACAGCGTGCTCATGTCACCGTTGGGCCCCACGAAAGCGGAGGGGTCCATGATCCAGCGGTCAGTGAGCTCCTCCAGGCGCCGCTGCGAGAGCGGATCGAGGATGGCGGTGCGCCGCAGGGCGTGCAGGTAGCCGTCGGCGTAAAGCCGCAGCTCACTCTGGCTATGGAAACGGCTGGCCAGGTCTTGGCAGGCGTCGCAGAGTGACTGAAAGTGACGGATGGCTTCGGGGTTCTGGAGCGCGGTCATGGGGAGAGCGGAGGCGGGAGCCGGTCGCCAGCACAGCCAGTGTCACCAGTGACCTTCTCCCTCTCCAGTTAGCCTAGGCGCGCATACGCGGTCGCGAGTGGAACTCACGCCCAATCAGAATCCAAACCCAGCAAAGGCTGAGGGATCGGTTGGCGTTGATCGCCGCGGACCCGCAACCAGTGCTCTGAAACGCATCCTGGTGGTGGACCCCCACCCCACCCTGCGCACGGTGCTGGCCCAGCGCCTTCGCCAGGACGGCCACCTGGCCGCCGCGGTGGCCACGGCCAGCGAGGCGCTGCAGCTCTGCGAAGACCAGATGCCCGATCTGCTGGTGAGCGCCGAACTGCTGGAGGAAAGCTCGGCCCTGCGCCTGGCGGCCCACCTGCGCTGTCCGGTGATGGTGCTCACCGCCCGCACCGGCGCCGATCCGGTGGTGTCCCTGCTGGATGCCGGCGCCGACGACGTCCTGCGCAAGCCCTTCGGCCTCGAGGAGCTGGCGGCCCGCAGCCGCAGCCTGCTCAGGCGCAGTGGCAACGGCCTGCAGGAGCGGGTGTGCGTGGGGCCGCTGGAGGTGCATCTGCTGCTTCGTCAGGTCACCCTTCACGACCAACCGGTGGAGCTGAGCCCGCGCGAGTTCGCCCTGCTCTGCGCCCTGCTGATGCCACCCGGCATGGTGCGCAGCCGCCAGGAGCTGCTGCGGATGGCCTGGCCCCCGTTCAGCGGTGGCCCCCGCTCGGTGGACACCCAGGTGCTCACCCTGCGCCGCAAGCTGGAGCTGGCCGGCCTCGGCGAAGGCGGTGGCATTGAAACTGTGCGTCAGCAGGGCTATCGCTTCAGCCTGGAAACCCTGCCGGAAGCCAACGACATGCCGCAGGCTCCCTCCACACCGCTGCGTCAACCCACCAGCGCCAACTGAGCGCTCAGGGCACGGGCGTTCAGGCTGGAGCTCCAGCTTGGCGTGCTCAGACCCTGATGCTGAGCGCGAAGGCCGCGGCTTCACCGAGCAGCATCGCCACGCTCAGGCCTGCAAGGGTCCAGTAGGTCCAGGGAGGGGTGATCCTGCCCACGCCGGCCAGCTTGAGGCCGGTGGCCTGCTGCACCCGCTCGAGGAACTCCGGGAACCGGGCCACCCGCTGGGGCAGGAGGTAGCGGCTGGAGCCGGGCCCCTTGAGGTAGTGCACCGTGCCGCCCTGGCTGGTGCCGATCGGCATCAGGCCGTGGATCTGCTCCCAGCGCAGACTCCAGCCACGACGCAGCCACCAGCGGCACCAGGCGGGATAGGTGACGCGCACCCCCTCGCCATCGAGCTGCACCTGTTCGCTCAGCAGTGCGCTCACCAGCAGAAAGCCCAGCGGCACGGCCACCAGGCAGAAGGGGCGCAGGCCTGGCGGTGCCATCACCGGCAGGGGCAACACCAGGGCGAGGTAAAGCGCCAGCAGGGTGAAGCGGATCAGCGGCGCCAGCGGATAGCAGTGCGGCGTGCTGCCGGCAGGCGCGGCGGGGAGTTGCATCGAAGGGCGATGTGGGGAGCGGTTCAACAGCGGTCGTCCTGAGGGCGATCAGGCCGCCTGGCCGCCGCCGGCGCCGAACACCTGCCGCTCCTGGCCCTTCCAGAAGGCGCCGATCCGCATCAGATCGGTGTGGGCGTCCTGCACCCGTTGGATGTACTCGTCGGTGGTCATGGAGTCTTTTTCCTCCCTGAGCTTGCTGAGCCGCAGCTGCATGAGCAGCCACGGCTTGGTGAGCATGCCCTGCTGCTCCAGGTAGCGCGCCAGCTCCTCGGAGCTGGGGTTGGGCCTGGCTGACATCAAGAGTTGTTGTGAATTGAAACAATTTTAGGCAGCGGGGCGCGGGCCTGTGGCGTCAGTCCGGCAGTGCCCAGGGGTTGAGGCCCAGATCGGCGCCGACCCGGTGCGCGCACGCGAAGCCGCTGAAGGCCACGGCGTTGAGCCCCTGGCCGGGGAAGCAGGAATCCCCCACGCAATAGAGCCCCGGAATACCGGTGCGGTTGAACGGCATCGGCAGCAGACCTGGCAGCCGCAGCGCCGGAATCGGGCCATAGCTGCCCTGATGCCGGCCCAGGAAGCGGCGGTGGCTGCGGGGTGTGCCCACCTCTCGGTGGGTGATGGCCGCGCCAAGGCCTGGCAGGAAGGTTTCCAGGCGGCGGATGAGGCGATCGGCGGCGGCCTGCTTGGCCTGCGCGTAGGCCGTGGGCCCCAGCTCTTTCCAGGTGTCAATCGCCGACGGGGTGAAGGCGTGGACGATGTGGTGGCCAGGCGGCGCCAGGGCCGGATCCAGCAGGGTGGGAATCGAGACGAACACCGTGCCCTGCTCCGCCTCCATCTCCTCCCAGCGCTCCAGCAGCAGGTGGTGGCAATGGCTGCCCGCCGGAATCACCTCCGCCTTCACGCCCAGGTGAAGCGAGAGGAACGACGCCGAGGGTTTGTAGCGCCGCCGCCAGACCGTTTCCGCAGCCGGTGTGTGGGCGGCGTCGACCAGGCTGCCGAAGGTGTCCCAGCGGGTGGCATTGGAGATCACCCGCCGGGCGCGGATCGTTTCACCGCCGGCCAGCTCCACCCCCACCGCCTGGCCGCCCTCCAGCACCACCCTGGTGACCCTGCTGCGGTAGCGGATGGCGCCGCCGTGGCGCTCCAGCCCGCGCACCAGGTGCTCGGCGATCGTGCCGACACCACCGCGGGGGTAGTTGATGCCGCCGGCATGGCGATCGGAGAACACCATGCCGGCATTGATCATCGGCGTGCGATCGGCCGGCATCACCGACCAGCAGAAGCACTCCATGTCGATGAACTTGAGCAGGGCCGGATCGCTGATGTGCCGGCGCGCCACATCGCCCACGTTCACCGGCAGCCAGCGGGCCAGGCCCAGGCAAGCCAGGGGCGCTCTGAAGAACACCTTGGCCAGATAGGCCGGATCCTCCAGGGAGAGGAGCGGCATGGCATCGAGGCAGCGGAACACCTGCCAGCAGGTGTCGTAGAAGGCGCGGATGCCGGTGGCTTCGTGCGGAAACAGGGCCGTGAGCCGGGCGATGAAGCTGTCGTAGTCGCGATCGACGGCCACGTTGAGACCGCCGGGCAGGTGGTACTCGAGCTGGGCAGGATCGGGGATGGTGTCCTGTCGTTCGCCCACATCCGCCAGAGCGCGGGTCAGCAGGTTGGTGTGCCCCTTCTCGCCGAAGCCGAAGATCATCGAGGCGCCCACATCGAAGGTGTAGCCCTCGCGCCGAAAGCTGCCGCCGGAGCCCCCCGGGATCAGGTAGCGCTCCAGCACCAGCACCTTCGCCCCCTTGGCCGCCAGCTGGCTGGCCGTCACCAGCCCACCGATGCCGGAGCCGATCACCACCGCATCCAAGGCCTCGCCGCCCGCCACCGGGGAGGTGTTGACGCTCGTCTGCTGCACGGGGATGTTGCCGGTGCGCCGAGGCTAGGCAAGCGCCAGGTCGGCCCCGGGAGTGACGGCCGGATCTGCCATGCACGCCGCTGAGGATGGTGCCGTGAAGGGGGCGAGATCCGCCAGGGCGCGGTCGCGGTAAGCGCCGTAGCGGCGGCGTTTGTCGCGGATGCGCTCCGGCAGCTCCGGCATCAGGCCGAAATTGGGCGGCATCGGCTGGAAGCGCTCGCTGGGCGCGGTGGCGATGAAGTGGGTGAGGGCGCCGGCCATGGTGGTGGCGGGCAGGCAGATCGGTGCCTGGCCCAAGGCCAGCCGGGCGGCGTTGGTGCCGGCGAGCCAGCCGCCGGCCACCGCCGCCGCATAGCCCTCGGTGCCGGTGATCTGCCCGGCTGCCAGCAGGCTGGGACGCTGGCGGAACTGCAGGGTGGCATCGAGCAGCTGGGGTGCTTCCAGGAAGGTGTTGCGGTGCATCACGCCGAAGCGCACGAAGCTGGCGTTTTCCAGGCCCGGGATCATGCGCAGCACCCGCTTCTGCTCGCCCCACTTGAGATTGGTCTGAAAGCCCACCAGGTTCCAGAGCTGGCCGTCCCGGTCTTCCTGGCGCAGCTGCACCACGGCGTAGGCCCGCCGGGCTCGACGCACATCGGCGTCGTAGAGGTCGCCCCAGCGGGGATCCCACAGGCCGATCGGCTTGAGCGGCCCATAGCGCATGGTGTCTTCGCCGCGGCGGGCCAGCTCCTCGATCGGCAGGCAGCCTTCAAAGAAGTGGGCGCTTTCCTGCTCGAAATCCTTCAGTTCGGCCTGCTCGGCGCTCAGCAGTGCCTCACGGAAAGCGAGGTACTGCTCCTTGTTCATCGGGCAGTTGATGTAGTCAGCGTCGCCTTTGTCGTAGCGGCTGGCGCGGAAGGCCACGGCCATGTCAATACCCTCGCCCTCCACGATCGGGCTGGCGGCATCGAAGAAGTGACAGGAGGCGCGGCCGGTGAAGCGCAGCAGATCCTCTGCCAGCGGTTCACTGGTGAGCGGACCGGTGGCCAGCACGGCGATCTCCCCGGGCGGCGGCAACACCAGCTGCTCGCTGCGCTCCAGGGTGATCAGGGGATGGGCTTCCAGCGCCGCGGTGAGTGCGCCGCTGAAGCGGCCGCGGTCGACCGCCAGGGCCCCACCGGCGGGCACGGCATGGCTGTCGGCGGTGCCGATCACCAAGGAACCGAGCTGGCGCAACTCCTGCTGCAGCAGGCCCGCAGCCCGGTCGGCCGAGAGGGCGCCGAAGCTGTTGCTGCACACCAGCTCACCGCACTCGGCGCTGTGGTGGGCCGGCGAGCGGCGCACCGGCCGCATTTCAATGACCCGCACGGGAACCCCCGCACGGGCAATCTGCCAGGCCGCTTCAGTACCGGCCAGGCCGGCACCGATCACCCAGACCATCAGGCGCGGGAACGCTTGAGCATGAGTTGCAGCTGGCCGACTGCCGCACGGCCGATGTTGAACACGGCCCAGCCCACGGCCAGCAGGATCGGGGTAGCAACCAGCAGGAGCCGAGCGTCCATCGGGAAGGGGCGAAGTGTGGGTGAATCTTACGGAGCTCAGGCGCCGGCTTCGTTCGGATCGGGGTGGTTGAGCCATTTCTCAGCAATCGGCCCGCGCCCGGCATGGGCCTCGGCGAGGCTGCGGTAACGGCGGGCGTGCTGACGCTGTTCGGCAGCTTCGGCGTCGCTCAGCGTGCGGCGCGCCTGGGCCGGCACCCCGGCCATCAGGGTGCGAGGCGGCACATCTTTGGTGACCACCGCCCCGGCGGCCACCAGGGCTCCCTCCCCCACCGTGACCCCGTTCAGCACCACGGCGCCGATGCCCACCAGGCAGCCGTCTTTGAGCGTGGCGCCATGCACCACCGCCCGGTGGCCCACAGTCACCTCCTCGCCGATCCAGACCCCCTGGCCCGGATCGCCGTGCAGCACGGCACCGTCCTGCACGTTGCTGTTCTCTCCCACCCGGATCGGGGCAAGATCTGCTCGCAGCACGGCCATCGGCCACACGCTCGCGCCTGCCGCCAGTTGCACATCCCCGATCACCACCGCCTCCGGCGCCACCCAGGCTTCGGGGTGCACGGAGGGCTCAGGCCAGGGGGCTTGGGGCACGGAACGGGGCGCCAACAGCGCTCATTCTCCCTGTGATACGTTCCCTTGGTGCCCAGTTGGGCGGGTCGCTAGCTCAGCGGTAGAGCACTCGGCTTTTAACCGATTGGTCCTGAGTTCGAATCTCAGGCGACCCATACCCTTTCAAAACGGCCCCCAGGCTTCTTCAAGGCCGGCCTCAGGCTTCCTGTCATGGAGGTGCTTCCTCCGTCAGGGTCTGGAACATCACCAGGGCGTCCACATCGCCCAGCCGCTTGTGGCGCAAGGCCCCGGGCAGGATGCCGACGACATGGAAGCCGTTGGTCTGCCAACAGCTGATCCCAGCGAGGTTCGTGCTCACCACCAGGTTGAACTGCATGGCCCGGTAGCCCAGGCGCCGGGCCGTCTGCAGCGAGTGCTGGCAGAGGTGCGTGCCCATGCCCTGGCGGCGGCAGCGCTGCGCCACCACATAGCCGGCATTGGCCACATGGGCGCCGAGGCAGAGCGTATTGGGCTTGATGTAGTAGGTGCCCACCAACGACCCAGCCGCCTCTGCGGCCACCATCACCAACTGGGTCTGCTCCAGCCATGACGCGCGGGCCTGAGCCTCTGTGATGGCCGGGTCATGGGGGAAGGTGTCACCGGCGCGGAACACCGGCTCCAGCAGCTCCCACACCGCTGGCCAGTCGGGTGCTTCAAACGGGCGGATCTGCAGCGGGAACGCCACCGGGAGCAGCTGCACGGAAGAGCCAATGCATCCTGGCGCTGGCTGCTTGGCGCTGCTCGCCACCGCCCATGGGATCGGACATCAGCGAGACCAATCGCGTGAGGATCAGCAATACCCATCGCCCGATGGTCAGCCAGCTGGCAGGACGTCCCAGCGTGCCTGTCCAGAGGGAGGGTCTGATCACGCACCACAATCCGGGTCGTCACCGACGGGCAAGTTGCCCGTGGATTGGTGCAAAACAAAGCTTGCGCACAGCATGGCGGCGGTTACACCGCTTCGCGGCCTTCACCACAGCGTGCAGGTGTTGCTGCAGGATCACGCTGCTCGATTCAGCATTGAGCCGATCCTCGGAAGAAGCTATAGAGACGCACGGGAATGAGCCAGGACATGCGCTGCGTTTCCTTTTGGATCAGCAGCCCTATGGGATCGGGGCGTTGTCTCTGCATGCGCCAGGCCGGCGAATCGTTGCCCTCCTTTGCTGACCGGGAACGACCCGCCCTGGCACCCATGGGGCTGACAGTGTGGAGATCCGGCGCTGTTACCTCGCTGGTATCGATCGCCCATCGCTTGAGCTCGCTTCGTGGCGGTCTGGACCTGCCACCGCTTCGTCCTTTCTTCCTCAGTTGCGCTACCTTCGCACCGTCCCCGTCGTGGAAGCAGCCTGTTGGAGTGGATGGTCCCGCGGGACAGGACTGTTGTCAGTTGCCACGGCTCAGCACCCCGCAACTCCTGGCGATTCCGATCGCTCCAGGTCACCGAAGTGGCCCTTTTGCCGTCATGGGCCTGACACACCTATGGAACGTCTGGTCGCCTTCCCTCTGAGTCAAAGCTGCGGCATGCCTGTTGTCTCCATCCCCACCGATGCATCGTTCTGAAAGTGACCTGCCCCTGGCCGACTCGAGCCAGCAGCGCCTGCTTGAGCTGGGCCTTTCCGGTGACAAGAAGACAGAAGATCTGCAGCAGAATCTCTCCGCTCTGGCCTCCTGCAATGGGATCCTCTGGCTGGGCGGAGATGAAGGCCGCAGCCTTTACCGGCTGAAGCGCCTGGATGAGCACCGCTACGGCGAGCTTTGCGAGGTGAAGCTCAAGGATTTTGGCCTGGCTGGTGGGAAAGACAGCGGCGAATCGGACATCGAGGGACTGTCGCTCGATGCGGATCGGCTCTGGCTGGTGGGTTCCCACAGCCTGCGGCGCCGGAAGCACGACGACGACAAGGGTGAACCGCTGGGCCTGCATGACAAGCAGAGCCGCAACGCCCATGTGCTCGGCTGCCTGCAGCTGGATAGCGAGGGCCGGCCTGTGACAGGTCAGCGTTTGGCGTTCGATCCGGCCGCTCCGCGCGATGCCCTCACGTCGGCTCTGGCGACTGATCCGCGGCTCGCCCCGTTTCTGATGATTCCCAGCAAGGACAACGGCCTCGACATCGAAGGCATCGCCGCCCGCGGCGATCGGGTGTTGGTCGGGTTGCGCGGTCCGGTGTTGCGGGGCATCGCCCTGGTGGTTGACCTGCGGCTGGGTGGGCTCGATGGCGACGGCCCCACCCTCAGCCTTGAGCGCTGGCGCTGCCGCCATCTTCAGCTCAGCGGCCTGGCGGTGCGGGATCTGGCCGTGGTGCCGGGCAGCGACGACGTGCTGGTGCTGGCCGGCCCGACCATGACCCTGGCGGGCCCTTGTTACATCTACCGCTGGCGCAACGCCCTCCGCCCCGACGACTCCGCCCCGACCCCTGGCCTGACGGTGGAGCAGCCGGAGCCGCTGCTGTGGATCCGTGATGGCCGCCCTGGTCGGTCGGATCAGGGCAGCGACAAGCCGGAAGGCCTCGACGTGCAACGCCGCGACGGCCATCTGCTCGCCTGGGTGGCCTACGACGACCCCACGGTGGCGCGCCGCGAAGGTCCAGGCCTGTGCACCCGGCTTGAGGGGTTTGTGGTGCCGGAGTGAGGCGAACTGGATGCTGCGTTCGGGCGTCGCTTGAATCTCTTCTCCTTCCTTTTGGATTCTTCCTTACTCACCCAGCGCAGCAGCCACCGCTCGCTGGAATACTTCCTCTTCCGGGGGCAGGCCGGTCCAGCGCTCGAAGATCTGCATAGCGAGCTGCACCAGCATCTCCACGCCATCCACCACCGGGCAGCCCCGCCCACGCGCTGTGGCCAGGAACGGTGTGATGCGGGGGTTGGTGATCACATCCACCACCACGCAGCCGGGATCGACCGTGTCCCATTGCACCGGGATGGGCTCCAGCTCGGGCGCACAACCCAGGTGGGTGGCATTCATCAACAGGGTGGTGCCCGCCGGCACGGCCACCTCTCCCTGCCAGGGCTGCCACACCGCCGGCACCCCGGAGGCGCGGGTGACGGTGTGGGCCACCTCTTCACCCTGCTCCTGCCGCCGCGTGACCAGGGTGAGATGGGAGGCGCCAGCCCAGGCCAGCTCCACCGCCATCGCCCGACCGGCACCACCGGCTCCCAGCATCACCACCCGTTGCTCCGCCAGGGGCGCCACCTTTTCGATCGCCTTCACTACTCCCTTGCCGTCGTTGTTGTGGCCGATCAGGCGGCCCTCTTCGATCGTGAGGTAGTTGGCGGCGCCGATGGCCTGCACATCGGCATCGACAGCATCAAGCAACGGCATCACCGCCACCTTGTAGGGCACGGTGATGCCCACGCCGCGGTAACCGAGAGGCACCAGAGCCTTCACCGCCAGGGCCAGATCCAGTTCGTTGGCGATGTCGTTCTTCCAGAACTGCCAGTTCAAGCCGTAGTGGGCATACACCGCGTCAAACATCAGATCAATCGGGTTCTCCGCCACCGGGTGGCCGAGCATGCCGGTCATCTGCTTCTGGGGAGGGATCATGGCGGCGGCGCTGCAAGCTCCAGCCTCGCAGCGTTGGCCAGAACGGTTCCATGCTGGCAACAAGGTGACATCGGCCTGGGAAAACAATCCATTGCTTTGACCATGGCAATGGACTGTGGAGGTTGCCCATCGAAGCCCGCGCCACGCTGGATTGGAACTAACCATTTGCCCATCCGTTGCAATCAGGTCGCCCGTTAGGTGCTGATCGTTTCCAGTCGTGCATTCGCCGCTGTCGGCGATTGCTGCCGCTTAGGGGGCGGGTGGGGGTGGAGCGTCTTGCTGGTCAATCACTTCAAAGGAGTTCTTTGCATTACCCCTTGCAGTAATGATCCAGCAATTTGATGGCCCATGGAGGATTGGTGCCCACCGTGAAGGCCTCAAGCTCAATGACCTTTGTGGGCACATGGCCTCGGTACAGAGGTGAATTCAGTTGGTCTTTCAACCTCTCTGCCGGAAACACCTGAATTCCCATGGGTTCACTATTTCTGCCAAGACCACCAGCGCGGCAGGACTGTGCAACATGAGCAGATTCGTGGGCAAGGATCTCAACCAGAATGTTGCTTCCCAGTGCAACTGCTGAAGGCTTGATTCTGACTTCTGCCACCCCTGGGTCCCAGACTCCGGCAGCACCATCCGTCACATTGCCGCTGATCAGCACGCGAACTCCTTTGGCTTGGAGGCGAGCAATCAGCTCGCGGATATTGGCGTGAACAGTCGGAGCAACCATCTCCTGATCGCCGGCTTGTGCTTTGCCGATCAGCACCTCCACATCTGCTGGTGTCTGAAGCCACCAGGAATTCCTCGTGGATGGGCTGTAGGGGGCGAGCCATTGGTGAAGTGCTCGTGGGTTCGAAGCCAGATAGGCATAGGATCCAAGCAATGCAGCCACGCCTAACCAGGCCATGAGAGTTTGCGGCGAAGCGTTCCACCTCCATTTCACAGACAAGGCCTGGATGGACTGGGACCGTTGCCGGTTTTGCCTTTGTTGCTCTTGACGCATCGGCACACCACAGACAGCGCAAACGGAGCGCCCGGCAAGGCTTCTGTCCAATCGAACGGATCGACTTCGGCAATTCGGACACTGAAGGGCCATGGAATGGGAGTCAAATGTAGAAATAATATGGCGCGCCTGCAAGAACATTGGCGATGGTATGAGCCAAGCCTTTTCCATCAAAGACATCCACAAGTCAGTGCCTCAAGCAGGCTCCAGCTCAGCACGAACGGATAGGTGAGATCCACATGGCATGCACGAATACGGAATCGTTCGTGCAACACGGGATGAGGCACGTGGCAAGCAAGGTGAACTCTGAAACGATCGATCTTGCTGGCGAGCTCCTGCCAGACGTTACCGGCTTGCCAGGGGGTTGGAGCCAGGCCCCAATCGAGGCCTTGGAGTGTCAGCCACTGGAGAGTGCGTCGAAGCTGATTGACGGCTTTGCCTTCAGCTGGCAGGTCTTGATCACTTTCAAGCGGCAGTCTCCTGTTGCACCTAACCAGTTGACTTGTCTACAAGGCAAGAGCGCCGTTCGCATCCGCGACACATAGCCCGCCAGCTCTAGATTATCGCCCCTGTGTTGAGCCAGGCTCAGTGGCTTGCTGGCGCATGTTGCTCACCAGCCCGCTGCGTTTCAATTCGCTGATGGATTGATCGATGCGCTCTGCCGTGGCCTCCGGCAGGCCTGGCGCAAAGGCGAAGGCCTGAGATTCCGGGCGGATCCCCTGCAGGGCCAAGCTCGGCACAATGCCTTTCGCCTTGGAATGAACCAGCAAGTAGCTCAGCTGCAGATTATCGCCAAGCAGGGCATCAATGCGCCGGGTCACGAGTAGATCCAGGCCGGCTCGAATGTTGGTCAGTGGCACGATTGAAATTTTGGCTGCGGTGCCGCCTGTATTCAGCTCTTTCAATAGGCTTTCGCTGACAGTGCCCTGCCGCACCCCCACCCGCAGCCCACGCAGATCTTCTTCCGAGCGGATGCTCCCACCGGCGCTTCCCTGTACCTCCTGTGCCACATTCACCGTGAGATAACCCACCAGCAACGACGCCGACACAATGCGCACCATGTAGGCCATCAGCACGACACCATGGCCCCGGGTCGTGCTCACCAGGGTGTTACTCCCCGGCCCGGTGGCAAGAATCTGGAACACCTTGCTGAAGCTGCGCAGGTGTCCGTCGCTGAGCGTCTGAGCTTGCTGGCCGTAGTGCTCCACGCGCCAGGTCAGGAGTGACAGCACACCGATCGCGAGCAGATAACCGCCCAGCAATTGCAGCAGTGTGGGTGTCAGCAAGGCCGTCAGGAAGGAGCGCCCAAGATCCAGTCGGCTCTGCACCACCATCACTGCCAGACCATCTTCCTGGAACGGCAGACTGAAGCGATACCTTTCCAGGCGATCCGGCGACACGTTGATGCAGCCCACCGCCACATCCAGGCTTCCCCGACGGGTGGCTTCCAACATCTCCCGCACGGACGGCCACTCCGACACCACGTAGGGCAATTGTTCACGGGTGGCGATTCGGTTCCACAGATCGATGGCCAGACCCCGCCAGGCGCCTGCATCGCGGTAGCTGCACGGTGGTGCGCCATCCACGACCCCGACCCGCAGCACCGGCTCCACGGCACCTGCTGGCAAGACTGACCCGACCGCCAGCAGGAGGGCTGTTCCCAGCCCCGCCACCGAACCCCTGATGGTTGAGTTTCTGCTGAAGATGTGCTGCCTTGCCATCAGCGCATTATGCCAAGGCTCCTACGCCACACCAGCTCAGGGTGTGGAAGATGCCGCCTCGGCTGGTGTTGAAGGCGTCCTTGATGGGCCGCTCCATTGAGGACGACTGCAGTGCAACTCTGCAGCTATGTCCATGCCCATCGGAAGCGGGCATTTTCCATCATTTCATGATCACCACATCCACGCCTGGTGTGCGGCTGCGCACCAGCACCCCCACATCATGCTCACTGCGGTGGAACTGCAGATTGATCTCTTCTTCCCCGAGCCGCAATCCGTTGATGTCCAGTAGATTCAGCCCCTTCGGCAGGCAGGGGTTGCGCAGGCGCACCTGCACCCTGTTGCTGCCGTCTTCACGCTCGATCGACATGCCGGTGACCGCCTCCAGCAGGCCGAACACACTGGCGCTGGCCCAGGCCTGGGGGCTGCACGCCACTGGGTAGAGGGTGGGCCCTTCCTCTTCACGGCGCTGAAATCCGCAGAACAGTTCCGGCAGGCGGAACATCGGCACGGCACTGGCGGTTTCAAACAGGCCGGTGAGGATGCGCAGTGCTTCGGAGCGGTGCCCATAGTGCGCCAGACCCATGCCGATCAGGGCGTTGTCATGGGGCCATACGGACCCGTTGTGATAACTCATCGGGTTGTAGCGCCTCTCCCGTTCATCCAAGGTGCGCACTCCCCAGCCGTTGAAGCTGGTGGGGGCCATCAAGTGCCTCGCCACCGCCGCGGCTGCTTCCGGAGTGGCGATACCCGTCCATAGGCAGTGGCCGGCATTGGAGGCACGCACCATGCAAGGCCTGCTCTCGCCGTCGAGAGCGAGGGCGTAGGAATCAATCGCTGGCGTCCAGAACGCGGTATGAAAGCGTTGGCGCAAGGCAGCAGCTTCATCTCTCAGCACTTCCGCTTCACCGCTGCGGCCCAGGCATTGATAGATCCTGGCCAATGCGCGGCGAGCCCCATAGGCATAGGCCTGCACCTCGCACAGAGCGATGGACCCCTCCGCCAGGTGGCCATCGGCGTGGTGAATGGAATCGTTTGAATCCTTCCAGCCCTGATTGCTCAACCCGCCGGCGGCGGCGCGCAGGTAGCGCAGGAAGCCGTCGCTGCTGCTGGCTTCGGCCCTGTGGATCCAGGCCATGGCCGCTTCCAGCTCAGGTAACAGGCCAGCGATGAAATCGCGATCATCACTGCGGCAGAGGTAATCCCCCGCCAGCATCAGAAACAGCGGCGTGGAATCCACGGCACCGTAATAACTGGAGAATGGCACTTCACCCAGTGCCGCCATTTCACCCAGCCGCGATTCGTGCAGGATCTTGCCGGGTTCCTCGTCGTGGGCGGGATCCACCACCAGGGCCTGCCGCCGTGCCAGAAAGCCCAGCACACCCCGCGCAAGACGCGGCTCCACCATCAGCATCTGGCGCGCTGTGATCAGGCCATCCCGACCGAACGGACAGCTGAACCAGGGCACGCCGGCATAGGGGTAGAGGCCGTCTTCCACCTGGCTGGCCAGCAGGTGCACATCTGAGAACGAGCGCAGCAACCAACTGTTGAAGGCCGGATTGTCGCTCACCACAGAGGCGGCGCTGCGGCGGGCCTCGCGGAAACGCTGAATCGTGGCGGACATCGCGGCGTTGTAATGATCTTCTGCACCCATTGCTTCAGCAGCGGGATGGAAGTCCAGCACCAGGAACAGCCGGAAGCTCTGCCTGGGCTCCAGTGTCAGCACCAGTCCGATGTCTTCGGCATTGACGTTCTCAATCGGCTCGCTCATGCGCAGCACCGTGACCCGATCCTCCCCATCAAGGCCCCTGTAGACGAGCTCCAGAGCACCGTGGCTGCCGCGGCGCACTGTGCGGCCGCGCTGCGGCCGGTGATAGCCCCGCACCTCAAAGATGTCGCGGAAGTCGGCATCCAGCCGCAGGGTGAGCGGCATCTTCACCGGCCGGCCTTCATAGCTGGTGAAGCTGAATTGTTGCAGGCAGGCCGTGGCTGTGAGCACGGTGCTGCGTTCCAGGTGGATGCTCATCGCAGCTGAACCGGTGCTGCCGCCATCGTTGTTGGCGAGATGGCTCACCATCACGCCCATGGCGCCAAGCTCCGTGGAGCTCAGCACCATCGGTGATTGGTTCCACAGCAACACCTGCAGCCGGCTGATGTGCCGGGTGCCACGGTGGAAGATGCCGGCATCATGCTGAAGTTCGGGGCAGATCTCGCCGCGTGAATCCAGAACGGCGAAGGTTTCCTCGTTCTTTAGAACGAAGGGAGGGAGCGGTTCAGGCATGCACCGACAGGCGGTGAGCGGGACTCTGGCAGCGCCGGGCTTGGATCAGGTGCCGGTAGAGCTGTTCATAGTCTTCCGCCTGGCGGCTCACCGAGAAGCACACCTCGAAGTGGCTGCGTACCCTCGAGCGATCCAGCTGCTCCACCTGATGCACCGCAGCAATGGCCTCCTCGATAGAATCCACGAGGAAGCCATTCACCCCTTCCCGGATCACTTCAGGTGTTGATCCATTGCGCCAGGCTATCACCGGAGTGCCGCAGGCATTGGCCTCAATCATCACAAGGCCGAAGGGCTCAGGCCAATCGATGGGAAACAGCAAGGCGAAGGCATTTCCCAGCAGATCCTGTTTGCCCGCATCATCCACCTCTCCAACCAGCTCCACCAGGGGATTGTTCCGCAGCAGCGGTTCAATCTGAGCTTGAAAATAGGGTTCATCCACCGGATCGATCTTCGCTGCCACCTTCAGCGGCATGCCCACGGCCGTGGCGATGGCGATGGCACGGTCCAGTCGTTTTTCGGGTGAAATACGGCCCACAAACACCAGATAGGGCTCCGGTGTGGCTTCGTAGCGGTAGAGGTCGTTGGGGAGACCGTGGTACACGGTTCCGAGCCAGTTGGCAGCAGGCACGGGCAGGCGCTGGGTTTCTGAAATCGATACCAACGGCACCTGATTGAAGTGGTTGTAGAGCATCTTCTGCTCCGGTGCATGCAGTGGCCCGTGAATGGTGCTCAAGTGGGGAACACCCAGCAGATCACCGATGGGGAAGTGAAAGTGTCCATTGTGAAAATGAAGCACATCAAAGCTGTCGAGCTGTTCAATCACATGATCGAGCTGGATCATGTTGTGCACGCTGGGATCCCCCATTGGGCCGCCAAGGCGCAAGGCCTTCGGCACACAGGGGCAGAGCTGAGCGCTGGTCAGGGAGTCACCACTGGCAAACAGCACCACCTCATGGCCACGCCTCACCAGCTCTTCGGTGAGATAGTGCACCACCCGTTCGGTGCCCCCGTAACCAATGGGTGGAACTCTTTCGTGGAGGGTTGAAATCTGGGCAATTCGCATATCTGTGCCTGCATCCTTCATTGGTCCGCTCATCCAGACCATACCCACGCCACTCGCACCGCACTGGCTTACCGCATATCTGCTGCAGCCGTGCAGGGGCTCCTACACAATCCCGATGACGATGAGCAAAGCGACAACAGGATCAGTGCGCCCGGTGTGCTGATTTCATGTTCTTTCCCACCCGAGGAGTTGTGTCATCGGCTACTCTATCGTTGTGGAAACAAGAGCGGAAAAGCACCGTCATCGATTGTGCTTTCCATCCATCCATCGTTGGTGCTGTTGATCTGAATGCCAGCTGGATTCCGGGGTGCTCACGCTCCGCAGTGAGCTTCCTGTGCTCGGAAGTGGCTGACATCCGTTGAGCAACCTGAACGAATCTGGAGAGTGCCGCTGCTCACCACCCTTGCCTGCGAGCCAGCTTCAGGCAACACTTTCCAAGGCCGCAGCTTCCGCCCATGGCAACACGATCACTGTCTGCTGGTGAGGTGCTGCTGATCCGCCACGGCGAAACGGAGTGGAGCCTGTCGGGCCGCCACACCGGCAACACCGACATCCCCCTGACGGCCAATGGCGAGCGGGCGGCTCGTGCTTTAGCGCCGCTGCTGGCTGGTCTGGGTGTGGAGCTGGTGCTGGTGAGTCCGCTGCAGCGGGCCCGGCGCACCTGTGAGTTGGCGGGCCTGGCGGCGCACGCCACAGTTGACCCTGATCTGCGCGAATGGAATTACGGCGCCTATGAGGGGATCACCTCTGCTGAGATTCAGTGCATGGCCCCCGGCTGGATGGTGTTCCGGGATGGTTGTCCCGAGGGCGAGAGTCCGGCGCAGATCGGCGCGCGCGCTGATCGGGTGATTGAGCGGGTGCGTGCGCATGGCGGCAAGGTGGCTGTGTTCGCACATGGCCATCTGTTGCGGGTGCTGGCGGCGCGCTGGATCGGGCTGCCACCGAGCCATGGCAGCCATTTTCTGCTCGACACTGCCACGCTTTCGATCCTCTCCCGGTATGCCGGTGAGCCGGCACTGGGCTGTTGGAACGCCGCAGCGCTGTCACTCACCACGTGAACTCCCCAGGTGCTTCAGGCGCTGCGTTGACAATCAACAGCATCCGCGCTCAGGCGTGCACCGCCCTTTCATGATTGAGCCACTGCGCCTGTCTCGGCGTGGCCTCCATCGATGTCTGACCATGACGGCAGTTCCCCTGCAGCGCCTGGCCGCACGCCGCCCCTCGCTCTACAACCCCCTGCTGGCGCTGCGCCGGGCGCCGGTCGATATCACCGCCACCACCAGCCGCCGTCCGGTGCAACTGGCCGCCGCCCAGTGGAGCACTGGCCCTTCACGCCTGACCAGCAGCCAGCCCCAGCCCAACGAGCTGCTGGTGCTGCCGGAACTCTCGGCCCTCCCCAGCGGCCTGGATGGCGCCGAGCTGCGGCGCCGGGCCGAGTCCCGCGGCGGCGCCTTCGAGCAACTCCTGGCGCAGCGGGCCAAGGCCGGCAACGGCTACCTGGTGGGCAGCTACCCCGAGCGTGAGGGCGGCCAGGTGTTTCACACCGTGGCCCTGGCGGGTCCGGCCGGCACGATCCTGGGCCGCTACCGCGCCACCCATCTCACGGCTTCCGAGCGGACCTGGCCACGGTGGGCGATCTGGCGGTCACGGAGGTGACCGGGCTCTACCAGAGCCTGCGCGCCGACCTGTTGGCCGCCCCGGCCGGTGCCCCTGCCGCCCTCAAGGTGGAGATCGACCCCCTGCTGTACGCGGTGAGTGACCCCCCCACCGGTCGCGCCGATCTGCATCCCTACCTGGCCGCCAAGCTGGGCCAGCTGTGGGTGGTCAGCGGTGGCCGCCGCGTCGGCAGCTCCACGGCCGCCGGCATCTTCGGGCCGGAGCCGGTGGTGTCTACGCCCACCCTCACGGCCGCTGCCGGCGCCGATGCCGTGCGACACCGCACGGTGGTGCCTTACCCCGGCACCTGGATCAACCAGCAGCAACTGATCGACGGGCAGCGCAACGATCTGTTCCGCCCGCTGGTGCTCGAGGCCGAGAACAGCTGCTTCAAGAGCTGGCGCCAGGCCGGCCACGGGATGGTGCGCTGTCCGTAGGGGCCGGCGTTCGGCTGGGCGTGGTGCACGCGATTGTTTGTGCGTATGGTGCGCGATTGGGGCCACGCACAATGGCTGCCAGAGCCCGCCGTTCACACCCTGTTGGTTACCCATCGGCTGTCTGATCACTGCCGAAGAGTTGGCTCTGGGCCGTCTGTTGTGGCCAGTGGCCTGCTGAATCTTCAGGTTTTCTCAGTCTTCGGCTTGTCTTTCTGAGGCATAAGTCGGGTATGGTGAAACAGTCATTGCTGATGTGATTGCTATGCAGGTGAAAGCGCTTCATGGCTTTGCTGCATCCCTGCTGAGTGTTGCTGCTCTAGCGGTCACGTCGCCAGCACTGGCAGATACTGTTGATGCCCGCTGCGACGTTTTCCCTGCAGGAGAAGATAAGGCCACCTCTTCTGGGCTGTGCACATTCTCCCAACGGCAAGGCTTCGTTTCTATTCGGCTCAAGGGCGGCCAAACCATTGAGCTCAAGCCCAACGAGAGCATGCCCAATGCGTACTTTGATGAGCGTGGTGAGCCTGCCAAGCGTGAGATCCTCGATGGAAAGCGCGGCCAGGTGTACCGCTTGGAGAAGCAATCCATCTTTGTCTTCTGGGATACGGCCCCCTACACGAAAGGTGCGGCAGGCGGTGCTTCCAGTTCCGGTGGCGGGTCATCCACGGGCAATCCCCCTGAGATCGTTCCCCTGTTGCTTGGCATTCATCAGGTGAAGTTTGAGGGTGGTTGCCGCGTCAACTTCAACAAGGCCGGCAAGCGTTTCAGCAAGACCTCAACCTGTGATGCAGCGCAGGTTGAAGTGGCGGAGGATGCGATCCGCCGCTTTTACCGTGAACAGGGTCTCTGATTCGCTTCGGCGCTGGCGCATGGATAGGCGCTCCAACTGCGAGGCATGAATCCTTCGTCTATTGACGGCGAATCGGGCCGGTGGTGCGAGCGTCGGAATTGAACCAGCTGCTCTCATGCTGGAGGCGGGGATCACCTTGAATCGTGTAGGTGATCCTGCCTGACGTGAAGACCAAGACGCCATCGCTGAGCTTGCTCTTCACAGCGGTGCCGTTCACCATGACCTTGTTCTTGCCGTCGATACGGATCTTGGAAACGGTACGACCGTCAATGTTCCTCGCGACCCACTGGCCCGCATAGGGAGACACCACGCTGCTGGCGGCACCAAAGCCAGCTTTTGTATTCTTTTCCCTGCTCTTGTTGATGTCGCAGCCTTTCAGCTCCGTGGCCTGGGTGCACCCGGATTTCTCCAGTTGCTTGGCGTAGGCCGGATCAATGGCATGGGAGGCGAGCGGCAGGGCCATTCCAAAAGAGGCCGCTGCGGCCACTGCGGTGATGATCTGCTTGAGGGTATTCATGCTGAAGGGTGCTTCAAAATGCAGCAATTCACAACAATTCGTTTCAGAAAGTTGCGTTCTGCTCGGCGAATCGCTTGTGGCTAGCTCACGTTAAGTTTAGCACGTGATCTTTGGTTTGTATCTCTGCGGCGGCTTGCCAGCTGTTGCTTGGTTATTGCTTCATTGCAGGCATCGCTAAATCTTGTTGTGCCCTTGGCCATGATTGTTGCCTTGGCGATGCGTCTGAATCCACATGAATCAAGAGATCGTCTGTTTTCAGTGCCATCCGGATGCGCCTTGTGAAGGCTTGCGGCCACTCTTTTTCTTGCGGCGATCCTTTTCCGTGAGGCTTCCCCGCCCACTGCAATGTGAACACCCCAGCACCGTTGGCTCGCCGGGTCCCAGGCGTCCCGCAGCTGTGTCCCCCAGCCGATGCACCCATGGGATTCTCCGTGTGAAGTCCCTGGTGGTGTCCCCTGGTGCTGTTTGCCCCATCCACAGCATCACCCTCGGCTGCAGCCTCTCCAGCAGCCTCTCCTGCCACAGTTGCCACGCCCCCTGCTGAATCCTGTGTCGCCGCACCTGTTCCGTCTATTGCGGACACCGTCTGTCTGGGCCTGGGGACGGTGGCGGTTGACGCGGGCGCTGTTGCTGATGACGGCGGGCCTCGGCACGTCTGCTGCACTGGCGATTCCGCCACCGCCGGATTCCTTTGATGGCGAGACGATTCGCTGCCAGGTGGCGGGCAGCGCCGCCACGGTGCTGATCTGCCGGGATGCAGAACTCACGGCCCTCGACCGGCAGCTTCGTCAGGCGTTCCGTGCTGCGCTTGCGGATCCTGCGCTTCAGGCAAGCGGGCGCGCGGCCCTGCTGCGCGAGCAGGAGCAATGGGTGGTCGCCATGGACCAATGCTGGCGCGCAGGGGAGCAGCTGAGGGCCTGTGTGAAGGCCAGCCAGAGCCAACGGCTGCGCCAGCTGCAGGCTTGGCCCGCGACGCGGCATCCAGCGCCCGTTCAACCTTGAACGGGATCAACACCACGCCACCGCCGCGCGTCACCCTGCTGGTCTGCGCCTGCGCTGGTGCTGCCACCGCGGTTCTCCACGCTGCCCGCAGCGGCGGCCTGCGGAGCATGGATCTGCCGGTGCTGGCCCTGCTGGTTGCTCCGTATCTGCTGTTGGCGGTGTTGGCGGCCTGTGTGCGGCGACGCAACGCTGAGGCGTGGGTGCTGCTGATCGCCAGCGTGGTGCTCGGCGTTGGCGGTGTCGCTCTGCTGGCCTTGAGCGCGCCCCACTCCATTTCGACGCCTGAACCTGGACTGGCGCAGGCTGTGGTCACGATCGGCGTGCCCCTGCTCCAGCTGGTTGCCGCGCTCGCCCTCAGCCTGGCCCTGCTTGTGCGCCGCCTTCGAGCCGCTGCACCAGGCGTGAGAGCAGGGCGCGGCGGGCCTCCCCCTGTCGGCCCGCTTCGGTGATCAGCAGGGCGGTGACCTGCAGGCCATCGGCGGTCATGGCATCGACGCCCAGCAGCTGGGGGGGCTGCAGCAGCGTGGCGCTCCAGGCGGGATCGGCCGCGAAGGCGGCCAGCTCGGCGCTGATGGCGGGCAGGGCCACGGCCAGATCGGTGCCATGGGGCAGCAGCAGCGACAGCTCGGCGCCTGAGCGCAGCTTGGTGTGATTCACGCTCTGCTCACAGCCGCTGTTCGGTACCACCACCACCCGCTGGTCGCGGCAGCGCAGCTCGGTGCTCAGCACCCCCACATCGATCACCTCGCCGAGGCGTCCGCCGATCTCCACGGTGTCGCCGATGGCGTAGCGGTCGTCGAAGAGCAGCACCAGCCCGGCCACGAAATCGCGCAGCAAGCCCTGGAACACCAGGGCGAGGGCACCGAGCACGGCGCCACTGGCCAGCAGGGCATTGCTGGAGAGATCGCGCAGCACGGGAATGCCCATCACCGTCCAGGCGCTGAACACCAGCACGCAGGCCAGATCCACCAGCCGCCTGAGCACGCGCAACAGGCTGCGGTAGCGCTGCTCGCGGCGCGCCTGGAAGGCCGCCGGCACGAACACGTTGCTGGCCCACTGGCTCAGCAGCAACCCCACCAGCGCCCGCAGCAGGGCAGCCGCCAGCAGCATCGCCAGGGCTTTGAACAGCACCACCAGCGGCTGAAACAGCACATCGATCGCTGGCGCCACCTGGCCGGGGGAGGCCAGCAGCAGCACGGCGCCGATCGCCACGCCCAGCACCAGCACCGCCGCCAGCAACAGCCGACTGAGGCTCTGGGCCAGATGGAAGCGGCCAGCGGCGAGCCGGCTGGCGTGCTCGACGCGATGGCGCTGCAGCCGCGGCAACTGGCGTTGCAGGCGCCGCCACAGCCACACGGCCAGTACCAGCAGCACCGTGAGGCCGGCGACCACCCACGCCGCCATGCTCATCCGCTCGGAGATCTGCTGCTTCCCGTAGATCTGGCGGGCACGGCGCAGCCGCCGCTCCAGCCGGCTGCGCCAGCGCTCCGCCAGCACCGCCTCGCTGGTGCCGTTGAGCTGGGCGTCGGCAGCGGTGACGGTGAGCAGCGGGAACGGCGTGGCGCGGCCAGGCACCACGGCGGCCAGCTGGTTCAGCCCCCCGGCCTGCCGTTGCACCACCACGCGCAAGGCCTGCGGGGCGCCCTGCAGCCCCAGGTGATCCGGGTCGCACACGGCTTCGATGGCGTCCACACCGCCGCGCTCCAGCAGCAGCTCGCCGAACCGCTCCCCCGGCGTGCAGGGCTGGGCGGGCCGGTAGAGCAGATCGAGGTTGCCTTCGACCACCTTCGCCCGCTCGGCGGCGTCGGGGCCGGCCTGATCAGGGCCCGCCACCCGCAACGACGCCACGTTGATCACCGGCACGCCGAGGATGCGCACCTGGGAGAGACGAAAGCTGCCCGCCACCGGCTGGCTGTCCGCCGGCGCGGCGGGGCTGGGTGTTTCCGCCGCCAGGCCCGGCTGGGCCAGGGCCAGCAGCAGCACCAGCACGGCCAGGGCTTTGCCAAGGGCAGCAGAGAAGCCAGCGGTGCGGCTGGTTGTGGAGTGCCCCACGCTGACTGGCCCAGGAACGGCCAGTCTGGGCATCAGGGCGCACGGCAGCTCGCCGCCACCCTCACGTTCTGACGAAATACACCACCGCCACCGCCACTCCGACCACCACGACGATGGCCCGCAGGGTGGCCGGCGGGACGCGGCCCGCCACCTTGCCGCCCAGGGCACCGCCGACGATGGCGCCCACCGCCATCACCGCCGCCAGGCCCCAGGCCACCTGACCGGAGAAGAGGAAGAAGGCGGCGGCGGTGAGGTTGGCGGCGAACGACACGGCCTGCTTGAGGCCGTTGAGGCGGGTGAGGGTGTCATCGAGGCTGAGGGCCAGCACCGCCAGCACGATCACGCTCAGCCCGCCGCCGAAGAAGCCGCCGTAGACGGCCGCCAGGAACACCGGCCCCACGGCCCATCGCTCCGAGGGCTTGCGGCCGTGCCGCTCGGAGCGGCGCTGCAACCAGCGGCGCACGGGCTCCTGCACCGCCAGCAACGCCGAGGCGAACAGGATCAGGAACGGCACCAGCTGCGTGAACAACCGCTCGCCGGTTTTCAGCAGCAGCCAGCCGCCCAGCAGGCCACCGAGGGCGGCGGCCGGCAGCAGCAACAGCAGGCGCTGGCGCTGGCCCTGGAGTTCGCGGCGCTGGGCCCTGGTTGCCCCCAGGTAGCCCGGCACCAGGGCCACGGTGTTGGTCACGTTGGCCATCACCGCCGGCAGGCCGATGGCGGTGAGGGCGGGAAAGCTCAGCAGTGAGCCGCCGCCGGCCAGGGCATTGATCGCCCCGGCGGCGACGGCTGCCAGGCCCGCCCAGAAGGCCTGAATCTCGAAGGGCAGAGGTGCGTTCACCATCCCAGCGTCAGGGCGGGGTCAGCCCGTAGGGCTCACCGTCCGCTGGCAGGGTGACCCCCAGCCGGTGGCGCCAGGCCGCCACCGGCAGCTCCCAGCCCTCCTCCCAGCGGGCGGTGGCGAAGGCAGAGGCGGTGAAGCCGATGGTGACGCCGTGGCTGATGGCTCGGCTCAGGTTGGCGTAGTCGTCGAGCCCGAAGCGGAAGCCGGCGATCTGGGCGGCATGGGTGAGGCTCACGTAGGCGGGGAAGCCGATCTGGGTGGCGGTGATCGCCAGCACCCCGTTCTCGCCCGCCGGTGAGGTGCCGAAGCCACTCACCACATGGTGCAGGTCGTGGGTGGTGGCGATCCGCTGGGTGAGCCAGCGGCCTTCCGTATCGATCGGGCGTGGGCGGAAGAAGGAGGGGTCGTAGTTGAGGCGACGGATCAGGGTGGCGTAGGTGTGGCCCAGGCTCCCCGGTGGCAAGGCCGAGAGCCGATCCAGGTCGGGTTGGAGGGGGGGATAGCGGCTGTCCATCAGCTCCGCCCCACCCGGCAGGGCCCGGAAGCGGGCGATGCAGGCGTCCATCTGGGGCGTGTCCAGGAAGCTGTCCACCAGGTCGGCGATCCTGGCGAGATCCCCCTGACTGCGCCCCACCGCGATCAGCTGACGGGCCTGCCCCAGGGCCTGCAGGGACTGCTGGAAGCGGGTCATGGCCGTCGTGGAGGCGGTGAAGGGAACTTAGGTCCGCCGAGTTCAGCCGCTGGTGCAGGTGGCGTTCCAGCGCTCCTGCAGGGTCTTGGTCTGGGTTTCATCCCCGTTCCGTTCGGCTGAGCGCAGGCCCGTCTGGATCTGGGTGCAGGTGGTCTGACGCGCCAGCCGCTCTCGTTGCACTTTGAGGTCCTGGATCTGGGCCTCCAGCCGCTGGCGTTCCTGTGCCCGTTGCTCCGACGCGGCCTGGCTGGCCTGATCGGCTGCCGCCGAGGCGGCGTTCCTGGCCTGCTCCGCATCCAGCGCCTTGAGTTGCAAGGCAAAGTTCGTTTCCTGCTGACGCAGGCGGGCGGCCTCGTCGCTGCGTTCCTTCAGCTCAGCAGTCAGCTGACTCTGCTGATCAAGGCTCTCGCGTTGGTCGGAGATCTGGGCGCGTTGGTTGATCACCACGACGGAGGCCACCGCGATCGCCACCACGATGCTTCCTGCAAGCCAGAGCTGGGTATCACGGCGCATGGCAGGCAATCTTCGGTACACCTTCAACGTATGAATCGGTAGCGGCTGTGGCAAAGCCTGGGGCTGATCCGCGGCGTTGCTGCGGCTGGTTCAGCCGCCGATGCAGCAGATCACCCCACCTGGCTCCTTTCGCTCACCCCACCAGCAACTTCAACCCCACCAACGCGATCAAGGCGGCCATCCAGCGCTCCAGCACGCGCAGCGAAAGCAGGCGGCTGCCGAGCCGGGAACCCAGCCAGCCGGCGACCGCCACGGTGATCAGCAGGGGCGTGATCCCCGCGGGCAAGTGCCGCTGGCTCACCAGTACACCGCCGAGGGCGGCCAGTGAGTTGCAGAGAATGAAGGTGACGGAGGTGGCGGCCACCTCCGCTGCCGAGGCCCAGCCCTTGATCAGCATCAGCGGTGAAAGGATCACACCACCGCCGGTGCCACTCAGGCCACCAACCAGGCCGATCACGGCACCACTGCCGAGCGCACTGCCGAAGGCGGGTGGTGTGGGGACACGGCCTGGGCTGCTGCCGCTCGCCTTGAAGATCAACCGCAGCGAAGAGGCCAGCAGGATCGCTCCCACCAGCAGCTCAAAGGGCCTGGCGTTCAGTTGCAGGAAGCCGCCGAAGGCCGCCAGCGGCACCGATCCGGCCACAAACGGCCACACGCGCCGCCAACGCAGGTGCCCGGCCTGGGCAAATTGCAGCGTGCTGATCGTGGCGACGGCCACGTTGAGCAGCAGCGCCGTGGCCTTGAGATCCTGCGCCGGCAGCCCCGCCACCACCAGCGCCGCCACATAGCCGCTGGCGCCCGCCTGCCCCACGGCGGAATACAGAAAGGCAATCACCCCCACCAGCGCGGTGAGCCCAACAGCGCCGGGTTCCATGGCGCCCGTTCCGGCGTTGAAGGCCATTGTGGAGGAAGGCGATGGTGGAGCAGGCCAAGGGAATGTCCGTCTCGCTGTTGCCTGGCCTGAAGCGTCTACGTGCCTACCAACCGTCGTGGCTGCGGGGGGACGTGCTGGCGGGTGTGACCGTGGCCGCCTACCTGGTGCCGCAGTGCATGGCCTATGGGGAGCTGGCCGGCGTGGCGCCGATCGCCGGGCTCTGGGCAATCCTGCCGCCGATGCTGCTGTACGCGCTGATCGGCTCCTCCCCGCAGCTGTCGGTGGGGCCCGAATCCACCACGGCGGTGATGACGGCAGCCGCCATCGCCCCGATCGCCGCCGGCGATCCGCTGGCTTATGCCAGCTTCGCCAGCCTGCTGGCCCTGTTGGTGGGCCTGGTGTGCGTACTGGGGGGCTGGGCGCGGCTGGGCTTTCTGGCTGATCTGCTCTCGAAGCCAATCCTGGTGGGCTATATGGCCGGGGTGGCGGTGATCATGATCAGCGGCCAGATCGGCAAGATCAGCGGCCTGGAGCTTGAGGCCAAGTCGTTGGCGGGTGAGCTGCTCGAGCTGGCTGGACGCAGCAGCGAGATCCATCCGCCCACGTTGCTGCTGGCGATTGGGGTGCTGGTTTTCCTGCTGCTGATCCAGCGGCGGTTCCCCTCGGCGCCCGGGCCCTTGCTGGCGGTGCTGCTGGCGGTGGCGGTGGTGTGGTTGTTTCACCTGGATCAGGCGGGAGTGGCGGTGATCGGCGCGATCCCGGCCGGCCTGCCCAGCTTTGCGTTGCCCTTCACGGAGCTGAGCCACCTGGCGCCGCCCGGTGGCCTGGCGCTCGACAAGATCCGGTATCTACTCACGGCGGCGGTGGGCATCGCCCTGGTGGGCTACTCCGACAACGTGCTCACCGCCCGCGCCTTCGCTGCCCGGGGCGGGTACCGCATCGATGCGAACCAGGAGTTGCTGGCGCTGGGGGCCGTGAACCTGGGCAATGGGTTGATGCAGGGCTTTCCGGTGAGCAGCAGCGGCAGCCGCACGGCGATCAGCGAATCGCTGGGCAGCCGCTCGCAGCTGTTCTCGCTGGTGGCGTTCGTGGTGGTGCTGGTGGTGCTGCTGTTCCTGCGGCCGCTGCTGGCGTTGTTCCCGCAGGCGGCCTTGGGGTCGATCGTGATCTATGCGGCGCTGCGCCTGATCGACATCGGCGAGCTCAAGCGGATGCGCCATTTCAAGCGCAGCGAATTCCAGCTGGCACTGATCACCTGCGTGGGTGTGCTGTTCACCGACATCCTGATGGGCGTGGGTCTGGCGGTGGCGCTGTCGGTGATTGATCTGTTCGCGCGGCTGGTGCGACCCCACGACGCCGTGCTGGGCCAGGTGCCCCAGCTGGGCGGCCTGCACGACGTGGACGACTGGGAGGGGGCCAGCACCATCCCCGGGCTGATGCTTTACCGCTATGACGCCCCCCTCTGCTTCGCCAATGCGGAAGACTTCCGCCGCCGCGCGCTGGCGTCGTTAGCGGCCGAAGCCACGCCAGTGCGCTGGTTCGTGCTCAACGCCGAGGCGATCGTGGAGATCGACATCACCGCCGCCGATGTGCTCCAGGAGTTCCAGCGCGAACTCACGGCCAACGGCATTGTCTTCGCCATGGCCCGCACCAAGCAGGACCTCTACCAACAGCTCAGCAGAACCGGCTTCGTCGACCGGGTTGGCCCTGAGCACTTCTACCCCACCTTGCCTGAGGCGATTGCGGCGTTTCGGGGGGAGGTGGGGGCGTGTGTTGGGTGATGGGAGCGGTCGCAATGCGCGCTTAGATGTTTTTCTCTTTATGCGGCTTGACTTCTCTTGCGGCTCTTGCGGGTGTGGGGATGGGCTATGGACTCCTGGTTGAGCCTCTGTCCGTGGCTCAAAGTGTTTCAAGCTGAACAGTAGTTTGCGGACCTGCAAACAGGGGGATGAACTCCGGATCGGGCTGCAGACTAGCTGCGGTAGCTAGGGTGTCTCAACGTTTGGTTGGGATGCTGGGCGGGTTCAACGGAAAAGCCTTAATGGCAGGACGTGGTTTGCGGAACTGTCGAAGAACAAGTTGATTTGTCCGCGTTCTTACGGTTGTGTGGGGTGCGTAGGATATTTGCGCGGCAAATCAACTTGTCGCTGGAGCCGACACCGCCTGCTAGCCGAACGGCGTTCGCTAGAACGGCGGTGCGGCTCAGCTCCTAGTTAGATTTCCCGCAAGACAGTCACGAGCATGACAACTATTCGCTTAAATGGGCGAAACGTAAAGCCACATAAGGCAACAACCAATCCTGATCTCGCAGCCCGAACGGTACTTACTAACAGCCACTGGGAGTATGTGTCACTCTGGCTCCGTCGAAGCAAGAAGGTGCAGGCTCTTTTTTACTGGCAACAAGCACAAGTGTTTGCGAAAGCCGCAGAAGGGATGCCCGTTGAGTCTGCTCCACTACTGTTGTATTACACTTTTATGAACGCTGCCAAGGAATTGCTCAGCGCGAAGGGAGTTCCATTTGACGAACATCACGGCGTACGTGCTCACAATATGCGGGGGGCTTCCAGAAAGATCACCCTTTCTAATGAAGGCGTTCGCATTATGTCGAGGGGAGTTGCTCCAGCCCTTTCCCAGCATCTTCGCGAATCAGAATCATCAGATACCCATAGCATGGAGGACCTTCTTTTTAACATGCCTTGCATTCATCGCACATTCTGTCTGACATACAGGAATCAAAAGGATCTCTTCGTGCCACTGACAGAATGCCAGATACGACTTGACTCACATTCAAGTAGTGCTTACTTTTCTGGTCGGATATCCGAAGACTTCCCGGCTCAATACTACATCAATCGCCTGCCAACTTCGCTCACATTTGATCCTTCTGTGAATGACGGGAGGACTATTCGATCAGCATCATCTACTCATCTTTCGAACCCACCCGCACCAACTGATGGCGATATCCTGGCAATCGCGACACTTCTTGGGGGCATTCGAGCTGATCTAAACTACATTGCAGGCACCGAGACTCTGTGGTATGTAAAAGCCAAGGTTAGCGGCCCTAAGCGCCTTGAAAGATCCCCCTTGACATGCACACTAGTTGCAATGCATAGACTAAGTGAGATTTGCCGTTACCGACCTATGGAGTTGGCGGCTTTTCTTTCTGGCCAGAAGAACTGGCTACTGACTGAGTTTATTAGGATGGCCCCACAGCAGTTCATTGATGAGATTGCTGCTGAGCTCACTGGGCAACAATTTATGATTCCAAACGTAAGACCATCACGATGACAAAGAGGTTCAACTGATGAAAGTATACTTAGCATGCGGCCTCACGCATGTTCCTCGGGAAGAGTTTTCTGAATACGTTGAGCGAATTCATGGTCTTGCGGCACATCTTGAGCGAACGCTTCACGTCAAGGTGAAGTACGCGTTGAAAGACAGTGATCCACAACTAGCAGACAAGCCTTTGGCAGACCGAGCACGTCTTTGCTATCTTTGGGATAAGGAAATGGTTGAGTGGGCAGACGTAGTCGTGGCCGAGGCTAGTCATCCATCAACTGGCATGGGAATTGAGATGCAAATAGCATGCTCAAAGGAAATCCCAATCATTCTTGCGTTTCAAGTCAACGAAAAGCATAAAGCAGCGCCTGTAGAATATGAGACCCCGGACGAAAAGAAGCATGAGCTTCAGCTTGGAGATGGGTACATTACATTAATGGCACTTGGCATTCCGTCTATTTTCAAGGTACTGCCGTATGCATCAAGCTCGGAAGCTTATGATTTGATCGCGACTGCGGTTAGAACACTACGAAAGCCAAATAAATCTGCGTAAATCTAACATCAAGATCCAGCGGAAGGAAGCGATAAAGGTACTATCATGCGCACAATCCCTGGCCGCCGCTGATCTTGGGCGTTATACGCACAAGCGATCACGCTGGACAAATTCTCTTCAAATCTCAAATAGAGTATCTATTTATACAAGTGAGGGGCACAACAGGATCATCCATCGATCTGATTGAGTCCTTTATGAGTCTGCTTCAAGGATGTCCGAACTTTTTTGATGTCTTCGGCGAGCTCCATGTCCTCGGGCTTTGTACCACTAATTTCAAGCATTGCCTTTCTCACCTTTTTGCCGACATCTTCAGCGACTCGTTCGGCGTTATTCTGACCACGGACTTGATCGTTCTTTAGTTTGAGCTCAGTCTGAGTCAGCCGGAAGAGATTAGCTGCGAGTTCATCTTTGCCCATGAAGTCAAGTAGTGAGCGATTTGCTTGCTGCAAGCCCTTATGCTTTCTGAGTTGGCTTAAATTCATATTATACATACCTCTGTAGCCTGCATTTTGGAACCATGCAAACCCTTGGCCGGAAACACCAGCAGTCTTTGCTGCGGAGTTCAATGCCTTCTCATGGCTTGAGACTTCTTCTCGAATCAGTACCCGCTCAACATCCTCAACATTATCAACGTATCTTCTGATTGTTTCAGCTGTTGCTGCAAAGAATGCTTGCGCTTGAGCAACCTGCAGCTTCTTGGGATCGGCATTCATCGCCACCAAGTAACATGCAAATCTTGACAACCTGAAGTCTTTCTCAGGCTGGCCCGCAATGTCTATCGTCGTCTGCTGAAAGTTATCCGATACGTCGATATCCAAAGTGGTGCAAGTAGAGATCGCCTTATTGATTGCTTTTCGAAATGTCTCATAAGTCTCATATCCGAGCATTGTCATATACTCACGAGCCGACCAATGGGTAAATCCATTAACGTCCTTCGCTAAATCATTAAAGTTTAGGTTGTCCTGATCAAAATGAAAGACGTTTTGGGTAAAAGGGCTCGGGCTGGTCTGTTCGTCCACGCTGGATTTCGGCTGTTTAGTGGTTATGAAGATTATACAGGGGCCGGCAAGGGACCAGCTCTTAGAAGCCCTACTCAGATTTAACCGGTGAATAGATATACAAAGGGCTGACAAAAGCCTCATGACTTCTGCCCGGGAAAAGCCACCACTAAACCTAGGCTTGAGACCAGCGTAATGCGACTGTGAATCTGAGCAGCAGTAGAAACTACTGGCTCTTTACCTCATGAAAGCATCTGCTGTGTCTCCTGACAGGCGTATAACATTGCCATTCACCAGAGCCGCCACCGCAAGGCTTCTCATTGTTTCCGCCACCTCTCTACGGCCAGGTGATGGCAAGCGTTAGGCACACCTGAAATTCCTGACATGGCAAACGTCGCAATCGTTGGAGGTAGCAGAGGGATTGGGGAGGCTGTTGCGCGACACCTCGTTGCCAAGTCAGAACGAGTATTGTCTGTGTCGCGCTCGGCCTCAAAGTATGGCGAGTGGATTAAGGCGGATGTCTCGACTCTTGAGGGAGTCAATACGGTTGCAGAAGCTGCTGGGGAAGGAGTTCTAGATTCTCTTCTCTACATGGGAGGCACTTGGGAGACAAATGCCTTTACGTCATCATACTCATTTACAAGTTGCTCTGATGAGGAGATTACTAGAGTCCTAAATGTCAATCTCTTGGCACCCATCAGAGTCGTAAAGGCACTGCTGCCTGCTTTGAGAAAGTCCAGCAATCCGAAGATCATCTTCATGGGAGCTCTTTCCGGGCGTGATAACTTTCCTAGCAGAGAGGTCGCAAATTCTGCTTCGAAGTTTGGGCTCCGAGGCGTGGTCCACTCATTGCGTGAAGAGCTTCGGCCTGACCGGATATCTGTGACAGTGATCAATCCAGGTAATGTGGGAACCCCAGAGGTTCCCTCGGACCTAACAGAGATTGGAGCTCCCGCAACAGATGCGATTCCGCTTAATGATCTACTTATGATTATCGACTGCGTTTTGTGCTTATCCCGCCAAACCTGTATCAAGGAGATTGATGTGCCTGCCATGTCTAGCAAGGGTGCCTAACATCACCATGCACCTGAGCCGCCACCGCAAGTTAGTCCCCGTTGCGCGATGCTATATGCGGCCAGGTGATGGTGAGCGTTAGGCCGACTATGATTTCTACTAGCATGTCGAACGAGACACTCTCAATCACGGTCGGAGGGGTGCAGCGATCCTTCGAACTGATCTACATCTCCACGCATGGACATGGGGTCGCTGGAACTTCCGAGCTCGCCCTCTTCCATCGTGTGCGCCAGTTCCCATCGATGGACTGGAGCGAGAGTACGAGGGACTACGAAACTCGTGTACTTCCGTTAGCCATCTCCCTGTTCGTAGACGCCTTGGCAGGAAGGAGGTTCGATGTAGTGCTTCGGCCACCGTCCACTCGAGACGATGCGGTGCCGTATCAAAGGGCTGTTACTGATGAACTCAGAATACCGCGGGATTGGTCAGAAAACCTCACACGCAACGTCGACGTGCGTGCTGGACACACTAGGTCTTGCGACGCCCTATACAGTGCACTTGCATTCGTTGCTCCCGCGGAGATCTCGGAGGTGCAATCAGTGCTTATGGTGGACGAATCTTTCACGTATGGGACAACGGCGTGTGCTGTTTGGCGACGGCTTCTCGAAGCCGGGTTGTCCTCTGCATGCGAGTTTGCCGTCGCCGCCCCTTTGCGGATCATCCCTGACCCGGCGATCTCCTAAGCGCCCTAACAATGCCATCCACCTGGGCCGCCGCCGATGATTCTTTGGTCTTATCCAAGGAGCTTTGCGGCCAGGTGATGGCAAGCGTTAGGTTGGTTGAATTTCGCTTCGAGGATCAATCGAAATGCAGACTACGAAATTGATTCGCAAACCGAGACTCTCTCGTAGTGCTTCGCAAGAGATGATTCTTCTATTCGCGAAGGCGGGGAATCAAAACAAACTGGAAAGGTTCTCTACTGACGCTGATGTGAAGAGATCATTCGAGCGGAATGGGATAGTTTTCCAGAAGTTGGTAGAACAATGCCGAGATCCCCAAACTCGAGTTCCACTCTTTGAGAATTTGCTTGGAAGCACATTGCAGGTGCATGGCGCTTCTATGGCCAGGGTTGATCTCAGCACTGGTGAAGAAATTACAAAAGTGGATGGGCCGGGCCTATTCACCCCAGAGGGGTATTGGGCCCTGTATGAAACAGCCCACGAGGCACTAGAAAGGGGCGTAGCGGGGTTGTCTTATCGCGAAATTCTGTCGGCATTTGTGCACGGAGTATCCGCGATCGAGGCGTTCCTTGGAACCCAGGTTCATGAATGGAATAGGACACATCCGGCTCAAACACTCGTTGACTCAAAAACGGCAAAAGTCAGTTTTGATGACAAGGTTGAAAAGTGGATTCCAATTATTTCTGGTGGGAAGAAGCTAGATAAGAGTGGTCGTCGCTGGCAGGCATTTGGGAGGATCAGAGCAATTCGTGATGGTGTCGCTGTGCATCCCAAAGAACCAGGGCACGGGGTTCAATACTCGGAGCTCGTCATCCTTGGGAATCTATTCAGTTCCGGGGTTTCGGGACTATTAATCGATCTTCATCTGCTGTTCTCAAAAACCATTCCCGGCTTAATTATTCGAGACACATACGCGCCTGAAATAGAATTGGTTGAAGATCCAGGCACACCAACCTAACCACTCAATGCAGCGGACGGTTCCGCTGCGCTCCACCGCCGCTGATTTCGAACGTTCGGTTCAGGGCGACTGCGGTCGATTATTCATGAATGGATTCATTCAGCTACCGGTATTTCATTGGCTCTTTCAGGATCCAGCCACGCGAGTAAATGTCAAGCGTTCTCCGCAGAAGTCGCCCCGCAGCTTGGGCTTTATGCCTACCTACCTGTTCAAAGCCGACATCTCGATCTACTGCCCCCAACAACCCCAGAGCCCCCCGCCCAGCAGAATCTGACCCCATGAGGCCACTCCTGCTCCCCGTGCTGCTCTCCTCTTTCGCCCTTGCGGGCTGCATGGCGCCTGAGACAGACGAGCAGGTGATTCGCCGCCAGTACGGCATTCCAGCGGCGGCCAGAGTGTTGATGGCTCAGGTGTCGCCGGCGGAGGCGGGCTGGTTTGGGCGCGAAGGGCTCAAGATCACGATGGTATTTGAGCTCAGCGAGGGCGACTTCGACGCGTTGACGCGCCGGCTGAAGGCCACCAGCCAGTGGCAACCTCTGCCGATTCCTGAGACGACCTTGGCGCACCTCGCCGGTATTCGTAGGGCCCGAGCGGCGGGGGGCGTGGGCAACTCCACTGATCAGCAGCTGCTGGGGCAGTTCCGTCAGACGATGCCTCCCCATCCGCCCATCGGTTGGTACCAGATCAGAACCGCAGGCACCAACATCCTGCACGCGCCCAAGACCGTGCGAGACACGCTCGACACGGACGTGAACGACTTCATGCTCGCCGTGCTTGATCCTCAGCAGCACACAGTGATGGTGAGAGTGAGCACCAACTACTGACTCACAACGGTTCTTTGCTTGAATTCAGCAGAACGTTGGTCCTGATGCAGCTTCGTCCTTCCCGCCTTCCGGCACGCACCGTTCGCCTGGCGCAGAGGACGCTGGCTCGGTTTGGCCCCTTCACGCTCCTTGCCGTGGCGTGTGTGGCCGCTGGGAGTGGTGGGGTGAGCCATGCGGCTGCCGATCGGGCCCGGTTTGGCGCGGCATGGACCCGTGTCGACTGCACAACCTTTGCTGTGCCTGCCGCGATCGCCCCCCGCTCGGATTGTGGCTACGTGACCGTGCCGGAGCAGCACGCGCAACCCCAGGGCCGCACGATCCAGCTCGGTGTGGTTCGCACCCGCAGCAGCGGCGGTGCCCCTGCTGCTGATCCCCTGGTGGTGGAGCAGGGCGGCCCGGGGGATTCCACGATTGGCGACATTGTTAATGGTGCCCTACCGAAGTTTCCGGAACTCCCGGCGTTGTTGAAGGGCCGTGATCTGATCTTCGTGGAGGAGCGTGGCACGCGGTTTGCCAAACCGTTCCTCTTCTGCCCGGAGCACCATGCGCACAACATTGCGGTGGCGAAGGGGGAGATCCCCTATACCGATGCCAGCTGGATCCAGGCCTGCAATCAGCGCCTCAAGGCACAGGGCATCAACCCCAGTGCCTTCAACACCCGCGAAAATGCCGCCGATATCTATGCGGTGGTGGAGACGCTGGGCTATCCGCAGTTCAACTACTACGGCGTTTCCTATGGCACCTTGCTGGGGCAGTATGTGATCGCCCAGGCGGATCAGCACAAGGCCAAGCTCCGCAGCGTGATCCTTGATGGCGTGGAGCGGCCTGATGTGGATTTCAATCTGGCCTCCAGCCACACGTTCAGCTACGCCCTGCGCAACGTGTTCCAGGCCTGCGCCCAGGATCCCGCCTGCAACGCCGCCTATCCCAAGCTTGAGCAGACGTTTCTCGCCATCGTTGATGAGCTCAACCGCAAGCCTCTGCCCCTCACGCTGACCATCCCCTCCAGCAAGCAGCCATTCGTCACCAAGCTCGATGGCAATGCCTTCGTGACGGCCATGGTTCCCTATCTGGCGCACCCCTATTCCGGTGAGTCCACCCGCGGCAGTTCCTTGCCCCGGTTCATTCAGGCGGCCAGCCGGGGCAACTTCGCCTGGGTGGCTGAGGCGCTCTCCGATCTGGAGCCCCCTGGCGCGAAGGAGATGTATCACACCGTTCTTTGCGCGCGGGCGCGATCGATTCAGGTGGATCCGGCCCAGGTGCTGCCGCCCGCCTATCCACAGCTGCTTCCCCTCGGCCTCCGCGAAGCCGAAGCTGTGAACCGGGCCTGCGAGGTGCTGCAGGTGGAGCAGAAGCCGCCCTTCGTCTACAGAAACCGCCAGATCCCCACCCTCGTGCTCAACGGCAGCTACGACCCCGTCACGCCTGCTCCCTACGGCGAAGCTGTGGCGAAGAATCTCACCACCGCCACTGTGGTCACCTTCCCGGGTGTGGGTCATGGGGCGTTGTTCGCGCCGGGGGGCACGCCGGCCGCAGCCTGCGTCACCCAGATCGCCGCAGATTTTCTGGCACGCCCCGCCACCACTCCCGACAGCCGCTGTGTCGATCAGGTGAAGCCTGCGTTTGTTGTGGAGTTGGGGCACCGTCCCTGAATGGGGCTCCCATCAGACCTGCGCCCGGAGCTGGAGATCCAGAGGCGACGGGGTCTTGAAGGCCGTCATCAGCTCCCAATAGCGGCGCGCGTCAGCGTGGCGGTGGGCGCCGGCGAGGGCGGTGAGGTAGGCGAGGCGGAACAGATCGTCCTGGGCGTCGCTTCCGCCGACGGCGGTCACCGCCGGCATCACGGGATCGAGCAGCGCCGCGGTGGTGGCGTCGTCACCGACGCCGTGGGCAATGCTGGCCTCGACCACCGCCTGTCCGACCGGTTGCCAGACCCGCGTCGACTCGCCGTCACCGCGATCGGTGCGGGCCTGCACTGACTCCCGCAGCCTCGCCAGAGCATCGCCGCGCCCGGCGCGGGCCAGGGCGTAGCCGTGATGGGCGCTGAGGAACGGGAAAACACACTCGTGAACGCGGGCCTCCACGTGGTCGGCCACATCGGCCCAGGTCGCGTCGGGCACGGCCGCGCCGGCCATCTCGGCGCGCCACAGGTAGGAGATGGCGTCGATCTGCTCGCCGGGGCTGTCAGGGGTGAGGCCCCAGATGTGGTCGCGGAACACGGCGTCGGCGCCGTCACGGTCGAGCTGGTCGAGATGCGCCACCGCGAGGTGCCAGGCGTTGTGGCAGTAGATGAGCCTGCTGCTGGTTTGCCAGACGGGGAGGAAGCCGGCCAGGCGGTCGATGGCGCCGGGCGGGTCGCCGTGGGTGATGAACACATGGGCGAGCGTGTGTTGAGCCCATGGGGTGTGAGCGTCAAGGGCGAGGGCCTGCTCAGCCAGCTCAGCTGCGGCCTCGGCGTTGCCGGCGAGTTCGGTGGCGAAGGACCACACGGCTAGGAAGTCCGGGTCGTCGCGATTGGGTTCGGCGATGCGCTCGATCTGGTCGAGGAACCGTGGCCCCATGTGCTGCTGGCCGAGCAAGTAGTAAAGGAACTCGAGGGCCTTGACCGCCAGCAGATCGGTGGGCCAGCGTGTGACCAGCGCCTCAAGCAGCTCGACCGCGAGCAGGAAATCGCCGTTGTCCCATCGCCGCAGCGCCGCAAGGGTGGCGGCCTCCCGTTCGTTCAGCGCGGATTCGAGCGTTGCCAGCCGAGCGAGGTGGCCGGTGGCCAGCGCGGAGGCCTCAGTGGTCTGGCCGTAGAGACCGACCATCGCTGCGCCGAGCTGCAGGCTGGCCACGTCGGCGAACGTGGCGGCGGCGTCGAGCACGCTCTCGGCACCGAGGTCAAGACCGCAGAGGCGGTCGGTGAAGGTGTCGATGGCGGTGATGGCGCCTTCGTCGTCGGTGCTGACGTCGAGCCCGCGTCGTGTCGTGCCCATGCGTCCAACCGTCCCGAACTGGTCGATCGTTAGCGAGGCCGATCCTAGGAGGCTGCTGAACAACAAGCCGAGCCGCTGGAGCTTCGTCCAACGGCACTCAGCGGCGGCGCGGCCAGCAGGAACGGACCGGCCCTCTGCTCGCTTACGTCTCTACCGAGGACCCAATCCCCAAGGGCGGCATGCCATCCATACCTTCTCAGCAGCGACACGCTCAGCTGCAGGCAGGAACAACCTGGTGGGTAAGCACAGCGAAGACCATCACAATCGCCTAGGTGTTTACCTTCCTGGGTGTCGGCCATGGGCGCTGTTTGCGCCTGGTTGATGCCTACCACACCCGACAGCCGCTGTATCGATCAGGTGAAGCGTGCGTTTGTTGTGGAGTAGGGGCAGCGTTCGTCCTGATCGCCGTTGGCTGAGGATGGACGGGGCCAGGCCATTGTCAGCGGAGGCGGTGGGTGCAGGTTGATCGATCCAATGGCTGGGAAGCCGTAGCGGCCCGTTTTGTGGCCGAGCGCTCCTCGATTGGTGCCGCCACCGTGCGCAGCTGGTGCCGGGCCTTGCCGGCAGGTGCTTCGGTTCTTGATCTGGGCTGCGGTTGCGGCGTGCCGATTTCTGCTGCCCTGCTGGCCGAAGGCTGCAACGTGTCAGCCGTGGATGCCTCTCCCACCATGGTGGCTGCGTTTCGGCAGCGCTTTCCCCAGGCGAGGGTGGCGTGCGAGCCCGTGGAAGAGTCCAGTTTTTTTATGAGCACATTCCACGGAGTTGTTGCCGTTGGCCTGTTGTTTCTGCTGCCAGCTGATGGGCAGCGCTCACTGATCCGTCGCGTCTCTGCTGCTCTGCGGCCTGGTGGCCGCTTTCTGTTCACCGCTCCTGTGCAGGCGGTGGCCTGGACAGACACGATGATGGGCGGTCACTGCGTCTCCCTCGGGGATGAGGCGTACCGTCGCGCCCTTGCCGCCGCTGGCCTGCAGGTTGTTGGTGAGTTTGTGGATGAAGGAGAGAACCACCACTACGACGCCTGCCGCATGGGCTGATCGGCAGGGTTGCTCCTGCGCCACCCCTTGTACCGCTGAAGACTCTCTTTCTCCTTCACCCTGGCGCGGTTTATGGGGAGCACGTCAGGCGGCTACCCACCAGCAGTTCCCTGCTGTCGCTTCTGTGCTTATGGTCCAACAGTCTTCGGTGACCGCCTTGATTGGGCTTTCCTTTCCCCTGGCGGCTGCCGCCGGCGGTGCGCCGCTGCTGCTGCGGCAGCTGTTTGATGCCGAGACGGGCACCTTCACCTATCTGCTGGCGGAGGTGGCCTCCCGGCAGGGGGTGCTGATCGATTCGGTGTATGAGCAGCACCCCCGCGATCTTTCGTTGATCCGCGAACTGGGGATCGATCTGGTCGCCAGCCTCGACACCCACGTGCACGCCGACCACGTGACCGGCAGCTGGCGGCTGCAGCGGGCCACCGGCTGCGCTATCGCCCTGGCCGCCGTCGCCGGGGCTGAGAACGTGACCCTGCCCCTGCGCCACGGTGATTTGGTGAGCTTCGGCGGCCGCCACCTGGAGGTGCGCGCCACCCCCGGCCACACCGATGGCTGCCTCAGCTTCGTGCTCGATGACCACAGCCTGGCCTTCACCGGCGATGCCCTGCTGGTGCGCGGCTGCGGCCGCTGCGACTTTCAGCAGGGAGATGCCTCCACCCTCTACCACTCGATCACCGAGCAGCTCCTCTCCCTGCCCGACCACTGCCTGCTCTACCCGGCCCACGATTACAGCGGCAGGGCGGTGAGTTCGGTGGCCGAGGAGAAGGCCTACAACGCCCGGCTCGGGGGTGAGGCCGACGAGCGCGACTTCGTGGGCTACATGGAGAACCTGCACCTTCCCCACCCCAACCGAATCGCTGTGGCCCTGCCGGCCAACCTCCGCTGCGGCAGGCCCGCGGACGGTGGCCTGGAGGAAGCGGAGGACTGGGCACCGATTGAGCGCAGCTATGCCGGCCTGCCGGAGCTCACGGCCGGCTGGGTGGCCGAACACCGCCAGACCTTGACGCTGGTGGATGTGCGTTCCGAAGCGGAGGTGCAGGGCCCGGACGGTCGCATCCCAGGCAGCCTGCTGATTCCCCTGCCCGACTTGCAGACGCGAGCTGACGAGATTCCCGCGGATCGCCCCACGGTGCTGCTCTGCCACTCCGGCAGCCGCTCCGCCCTGGCCACTCAACAGCTGCTGAAGAATGGGCTCACACGCGTGGCCAACCTGCACGGCGGCCTGCGGGCCTGGAAGGCGCAGGGGTTGCCGTTGGAGCATCCCGCTTGAATCACAGCGTGGCGCTCTGTTGTAGCCGTGAACTCAAGTGGTTCACGGACCCGTTAACCACGGCTGGCGTTGGGGTTCCTGCTTAGAGTGCTGTTGCGGGGTAAGGATTTAAGCGACTGAATTGCAGTGAACTCAGTTGCCTTCTCAGGAAAGGGCCTGCCGTCGGGGGGCGGAACCGCCTAAGCACAAGTTAGCCATTCACCAAAGTAGTCATGTTCACGCTAGATCAGGTTGTTCCCTGGGGTCGTTCGTTCAAGGAGTACTCTGCCATGTTCTCACTGGCCGGGTCTGATATGGCAGGCCGAATCCTTGGCTGTGGAGATGGACCAGCAAGCTTCAATGCAGAAGCCACCAAAAGAGGAACACAGGTTATTTCATGCGATCCTATCTATGCATTCAGCAAGGAAGATATCGAAGCTCGAATTGCAGCAACCTATGAGCAAGTGATTGATCAGACCAGGCAGAACCAGAATGAGTTCGTTTGGGAGGTGATCACATCGGTCGAGGAGCTCGGCAAGGCCCGCATGGCCACAATGCAAGCTTTCTTGGATGACTATCCAGCTGGCCTAGTTGAGGAACGATACTTGAACTCGGAATTGCCAACTCTTCCTTTTCCTGACGCTTCATTCGACTTGGCTCTCTGCTCGCATCTTCTCTTCTTGTATAGCCAACAGTTGGATGAAGGGTTTCACCATTCTTCGCTGCTGGAGCTATGCCGAGTTGCCAAAGAGGTCAGGGTGTTTCCGCTTCTTGCATTCGGTGGTGCAATGTCGCCCCATCTTGAAGGGAGTATCGAGATGCTGCGTTCAGCTGGTCACCAAGTGACGATTCAGCGGGTGAGCTACGAGTTCCAGCGAGGCGCATGCGAAATGCTGAAGATTCAACGTACGGATGGCTACCATCAAGATTCCGCGGACGGGTGCAATGGTGATTGATGAGTTAAAAGGGCTACTGCCCGCTGCCGATCATGAGCGTTAGCCCAAAGACAATGAAGTTCTTTCTCGTTGTTGGAGCCAGTCGTGGAATCGGTGCGTCAGTGACTCAGCATCTGATTGAACAAGGCCACTCAGTGGTTGGAGTTTCTCGCACGAAGCCTCCTTTTGGAGAGTGGATTCAAGCAGATGTATCTACCCACGACGGAATCAGCATGGTCTGCGAAGCCATCGGTGATCGCCCGCTGGATGGATTTCTTTATCTGGGCGGCGTGTGGGAAGAGGGCGCTTTCACAGATGCCTTTTCTTTCGAGAACAGTTCTGATGCGGAAACGCGACTTGTCCTCAGTGTCAATTTAATTGCCCCAATCGAACTATCCCGAGGCATTGCGAAGAACTTGGCTCTGACCGAGAGTCCGAGAGCAATCTTCATTGGTGCCTTATCGGGACTTGATCATTCCGCGACGCCTGAAGTGGCCAACACGGCGTCGAAGTTCGGTCTTCGTGGAGCGGTACAGGCGCTGCGTCTTGTTTATCGACGGAAGAAGATCGGATTTACTGTGATTAATCCCGGCAACGTGGCGACACTGGAAGTACAGAAGGATATTGAAGAAGGAAGATTTCCAGAGCAGGCGCCTATCCCCTTAGACGATCTCTGCAAGACGATTGACTGGATTCTATCTCTATCCGCGCTGACAGAAGTAGGTGATGTGAATCTAATCCAAAATGAAGGCTAACAATGCGATCCGCTGAACACGTGCCAGTGATCGCGGACGTTAGCCCCGGTGATACCGCACCTTCTGCCCCTCCCGCTCACTCTCAAACCGCTGCAGCCGGTGGGTCAGTGCCCGTAGCCGTTTCATGTCGCGCGAGTTCACCGGATCGAACAGATCCCCCCGCGCGGCTTCGATGAACACCAGCACGTCTTTAGGGCTGCAGGCGCCGCTCTTCCAGCCATGGAATTCCCGGTGCAGGTCGGGCACCAGCACCAGGATGTTCTCCGGCAGGTCGGCCAGGTCAGGTCGGCTGCGGCGGTCGAACAGATGGTGCCCGTCTAGGTCGATCTTCTTGTGCACCGCCGCCTTCTTGCCGGTGATCTCGCAGCGATGGCCGGCGGCCGACTTGGCGCGCTTGATTGCCCGGTCCACCCCTTCGGTGAGGTAGCGGATCTCGGAGTTGAAGCAGGTCTCCACCACCTCGCCCACGGCTTCGATCCAGGCCTGGCGCGTTTTGGTGATGCGGCTGTTGACCCGCATGTCGCGGGCCACGCGGGCGATGCCCCGCTGACTGATCAGCACCTGCCGCTCCTCGCTCTCCAGGAAATCCTTGTTGAGCTCTAAGGCTTCCTCGCCCTCCTCCGTGCCTGCGGTGCGCAGCCGGTTCCAGGAGTTGTTCAGCCCCAGGTAGTTGGTCTGCAGGATGCCTACGGTGGTTTTGCGGCTCACGAAGGCCAGATCGCCACGGATCTCCAGGGTGCCGCCGGCTTCGATGAACTCCTGGGTGATCCGCCGCGACACCAGCAGCTGTTTGCGTTTCTGCTTCAGCTTGAACAGCCGCTCGCGGAACCAACCCAGCACCCCCGTTTTCTCGTTGGCTTCGATGTAACGGGCCAGCGCCTCCACGCCCTCCTCGCTGAAACGCCGGGGGCGCTTGCCGTTGGCTCCGGCCACCGCAGGACCGCTGTACTCGAAATGGTCGCCCTCCACCAGTTCCCATTCGTCGTCGGCGTTGGCATCGAAGGTCTCCACGATCTTGTAGAGGCTGTCGATGCGTTTACCGAGAATCTTCGCCGTTTCTCGATCGGTCAGCAGGTCGCGCATCGTTTCTAGGGCATCAGGGCAAGGATCGAGTCCTTCATCGTCTGCAGGCGTTCCGCCACGCGGGGATCGCCGCCGTGGTCGGGGTGGTGCAGCTGGATCAGGCGGCGGAACGCCTCGCGCACCTCATCGGCTTTGGCGGTCTTCGGGTCGAGGCCGAACACCACCCAGGGCCGGAAGTGCTGCAGCACGTCGATGCCGTTGATCACGGTGGGTCCGTCCTCCAGGTTCCGCTCGTTGGCCGGAATGCCGATGAAGCGCCGGTAGAGCACCAGCCAGTCGTCCTTGGTTTTCAGCGCCACCTCCTCCCCCGTCATCGAGAGCTGGAAGTTCTTGTCCTTGCGCAGTTGGGTGACGGTCTTGCAGTGGAAGTGGGCCAGCACCTTGTTCTTGAGCTCGGTGGCGGTGGGGGGCTTGGGCTTCGGTGGCGGCGGATCTTTGAACGCTCCCCCGTTGACCGTCTGTGCGAAGGCCAGCAGATCGGCTTCGTCCAGCTCCGGCTTGCCCAGGAGCGTCTGGATCAACGCTTTCACCTCGGCCAGCGTCAGCGTCTTGCTTCGGGCGGCCACAGGCCAGTGCTGGAAAGGGGTTTCATGCTGGCCAGTGGCTTCCGGGGTTGCCTGGTGGCTTAGGAAACTGTCGTGTTTCGTTGGCCCGGCCCACGGGGGTGGTGTCACTCAGGCGGTGCGGCGCAGGTCGTCGATCACCGGGATCAAGGCCAGCGCCACCACCACCAGAGCCAGGGGAACCGTGGCGGCGAAGCCGATGGCACGAAAGCCGGCCGCGCCCACCACGCCTCCGCTGAAGAAGCCGGAGAAGAGCAGCAGCAGCAGCAGCAGGCGCTCACGGTCTACCACCACAGGCGGCTGAACAGCGTGTGGGGGCCGATTCACCAGCAGCAGCTTGCCCACTTCGATGCCGATATCCGTCACCAGCCCGGTGACATGGGTGGTGCGGATCTCTGCATGCGAAATCTTGGTGATCACCGCATTCTGCAAGCCCATGATGAAGCAGAGCAACACCACAGTGAGTGGCACGAACAGCTCATGCATCTCATTCAGGCGAGCGCCAATCGTGCCGAACAGCAGCAGCAACAGCGCCTCCAGCAGCAGCGGCAGTGCATAGGCGCTGCTCAGATTGTGCTGCCGCGCCGCATTCACCAGGATGGCTGTTGTTGCGGCACCGATGAGGAACGCAGCCAGGGCGACGCCGCCTGTGCTCAACACAAACCAGTCGCCACCAATGGCCGCCTCCGCCATCGACGACACGATCCCGGTCATGTGGGACGTGTATTGCTGCACGGCAAGAAACCCACCGGCATTGGTGGCGCCGGCCACGAACGCCAGGCCGATGCCCAGGTGGGTATTGCTGCGCCTTGTGCGAACCGTGGCCGTGAGCCCGCGCACATAGTTGACTGGCATGCCTCACAGATTCGTGTGGCCTCGGCTCCCTGGCTGAACGGAACGGCGTGGGTCAGTTGACCGCTTTGTTCACCATCTTGTTGTCGTTGGCAACGAGTTCCTTGGTGTTGCGGTCCACGGTCTTACCGGCGGCCTTGGCTTTCGCCTCGCTTTGCTTCCCCTTCTGGCCCCCTTCTCCAGTGATGGAGCCGATCGTGTCCTGGGCCTTGTCGTCGCCCTGCTGAGAGACGGTCTCCACCTGGCTCGTTGCTACGCCACGCTCACCTGAGACCGGTGAGGATGACGACGCCAGGGCCATAGCGGGTGACTGGAACAGCAGGGTTGTCATCAGAATCACAGCCGAAATCAATGAGGCGATGAATCTTTTCATGTCTGTTCTCCTATGTGTTTTGTGCATCGGCACCACCCACCTCTAGCCACGATCACAGCGGCGCACCACCTGCAACGTTGCGTCTGGTTTTATTCGTTGCAGCCGTAATCAGCAGAACGCAGCAGAATGAACACATCCGTGCCACACCTACAACGCCATGCCCTCGATGCCTTCGGATTCAGCCGGCCCGCAGGGCCTGCGCCGCCGTGATCTGCTGCTCGGTACCCTGGCGGCTGGCTTCGCGGTAGCGGTGCGGCCGATCGCGGCGTCCACGATCACCACAGCTGCAGAGGGCCTCACCGCCGGCTTCGTGTCGATTCCGGTGCAGGGCCGCTCCATCCCGGCCTACCGGGCCCGGCCAGCCGCAGGCACGAATCTGCCGGTGGTGCTGGTGGTGCAGGAGATTTTCGGGGTGCATGCCTATATCCAGGACGTGTGCCGCCGCCTGGCGCGTCTGGGCTATCTGGCCATTGCCCCCAGCCTGTTCGAGCGCCAGGGGGATGTCACCAAGCTGCCGGATATCGCCGCGATCCTGCCGGTGGTGGCCACCGTGCCGGATGCCCAGGTGATGGCCGACCTCGATGCCAGCGTGGCCTGGGCAGCCAGCAGCGGCGGCGGCAACATCAGCAAGCTCGGCATCACCGGCTTCTGTTGGGGTGGCCGCATCACCTGGCTCTACGCCGCCCACAACCCGAAGCTCGCCGCTGGCGTGGCCTGGTATGGCCGCCTGGAGGGAACCCGCACGCCGGAGCAGCCCTTCTACCCCCTGGATGTGGCGGCCAAGCTCAAGCCGCCGGTGCTGGGTCTGTACGGCGGCAAGGATGACGGCATCCCGCTCGAGTCGGTGGAGCGCATGCAAGCCGCCCTCAAGGCTGCCGGCAGCCGCAGCGAGATCGTGGTGTTTCCCGACGCTCCCCATGGCTTCCATGCCGATTTCCGCCCCACTTACCGAGCGGCAGACGCAGCGGATGGCTGGAAGCGGCTGCTGAGCTGGTTCAAGGCCAACGGTGTGGCCTGATGGACAGCGGAGAGGGTGCTGCTGGGTTGGTTCGTCAGTGGAAGAGGAAGGCACTGGGATCGATGCCGCTCATCTGAGCTACCACCCAAGCCTGACCCCAATGACTGCTCCACCTCTCCTGAACACTCACAAGGATGGACAGGCCGCTCTTTAGCTTGCGCCAATGCTAAATGCCCTGCCCTGGCGTTTCCGTGGCAGGGACACGGCTCCTCATACGCTTGTCATTGCAGGTGAGTTGATTGCTCAGTTGGTGCGGCAGTGCCCTGCGCTGCTCATCAAGCTGGATGTTGATTGTGATTACGGCGTATGGAGAGATCCCGACTTTCCAGGTAGACGGATCAAGGCAGGCCAATGTGTCGCGCAATACACAACTGCTTTTCCTGGCATCGCCGACACATCAACGTCACGATGAGTGACGGAGCATTGACCAAAAGGGATGATCGTCATTAACTAAATCTTGATATTTACTTCAAGATTTCAAAATGACTGTTCTATCAACTTTTGAGCTTCTTCTTAAGCCTCAGTTGCCCAAGGACTTGACAGTAAAGATTCCAGCGTTGGGGAAAGTCACCCGAGTCATTCTTCAGGGATATTTTCTTACCGTATCCAACTTGAGCGACAAAGGAGTCGGGCTCTCGGTTACATTTGTGACGATCACGCCAGGGCTTGTTCCAAGCAAGATTCTGGCTAGATTTGATGTTATCGGTCAAAACGGTCCTGCATCGTTGACGCAAGATCCCCCACCTGCGAATCGGCCCAGCCCCAATAATGGGGATGTAGTAAGAACAAAGTTTAGCATTTTCCTAAACCCACATGACACGGGGCTGCTGATTGTTCAGCCAGATGCATCCAAGCCTGATGTTCTAAAGGCTGTTGATTTTGAGCTCAGAGGCTATGTGGAGCTCTCGCTGAGTGCCTCAAACATGCAGCAGTCGTCTGATGTCCTGGTGACTGCTGAGCGCCGAGGAACTTTCTTTGATGGCTCTAACCTAGATAACACAGCAGCTCTCGGCGAATTATCCTATGCACTTCCTCTGGCAAATGGTGGCTCACTGATAAGCCTCACGCGTAGCTAATCGATAAAAAGTGATGCCAGCATGCATAGCCATTACCCATGAAGTTTCACCCTCTCCATTTTGGCTGGGCCGCTCTTCCGGCTCAGCCCCATGCGATCGTGGTTTTCTTGGGCGGGGCATTCTTCGGCTCCTTCCCTACTGTGTTTTACCGCGCCTATCTTCGGGATATCTACGAAGCTGGCTACGGAATTGTTGCTCTTCCATTCCGGTTTTCCCTTCGCCATTGGGATGTTTCCCTGTCCCTCGCCAGTTACCAGTCTGAGCTTAGAGCGGAAGTGGCAGCTCTACTTATGGCAGATGGCCTGCAGAATGAACCAGTCTGTTCGGTTGACTACCTCTGGATTGCCCATAGTCTTGGCTGTAAGTATGTGGCACTGCTTGAGCTTCTTAGTGACAGCGAAGAGATCTCCAAGTCGGACAATATCATTTCGGCATTGAAGCTGGAAGTTCCAGAGCAGGCTGACGAACTCTTGAATAAGCTAAGCCAGCTTGATGCCCACATTATTTCTCTACGCGATCAGCAGCAGATCCTAGTTGATCCTGTTATTGCTGATCTAGAGGCAGCAATCCCTTTGCCTTTCCTGAGGAGTATCTTCGATTCTGTATTGAAGGTCCATCCATCTCAAGCAATGACTATAGAGCTTATCAAATCATCGGCTTTGTTCTCCATTACGTCCGTTCTTTCTTTGGCCAGTCGCACTGCAGAGTTAACCTTGAGTCAACTTGCCAAGATTAGCAAGATCCAGAGTGATAGAATGAGGCCTCCAATCCAATTAATTCCGATAAAGCTCAGTAGATCTGCGCCCTTGTTCGGTCGTCATTTATCTATCTTGGGATACAAGAGAACGGATCAGGGAATTCGAGATGAAACTCTCTCTATTCTTGAAAAGTCTCGAGTAGCTTCAGCTTCCCGCGCATGTTCTGAATCAAGAGACTGTGGAGCTCTCACGGGAGGTTGAGGGGGCGGATAGTGCCACGGCCGCAGCAGATCTCATGAAATGATCTCCAGCTGTTGCTGGTCGCGGTCATTGAGCAAGGCATCGCTCGCATTCCACAGAAATCGTCCATGCCCAAAACCGGGCTCGCCTCCACCGTGCGTTCCTCGACAAGCATCTAGGTTAAAGAGCCGGGCGTACCTGTGGCAAGGCAGCGAAATCTGTTCTTGACCATGATTCTGCCTTGTCTAGAGCCATTTGTAAGTGCCAGTCGTGCCGAGGCGTTTGTAAAGGCAGGATCAAGAGTTCACTTGCGAACGTTCGCTGCCCATGCCTGAACGTCTCACTCTCCGAACTTCCTGTCGAGCCATTGCGTTGCCACAAACACGCCGATGAACATCGGCAGATAGGCGACCCACATGTTGGGGAGATCAAGCTCCGCGTTGTTGATCACAACGAGCCCTGCATAGCTGATGAGCCCATAGATCAGAGCCCTGCGAACAGGGCCGGCAATCTTTTTCACGCGTGCTGCAACAGCTGACGTATCCTATGGCAGCTGTGGTTGCCACGCTGGCAGCGTCAGCCAGGTGCGGCAACGCTCACCAGCCTCGGTAAGTTGATGCTGGCGGCGAACCTCGGTCCATGTTCCGCGATCTGTTGCTGGCGATCGGCATCCCAACGGCTCTGCTGCTTCTGTTCACCGTGCTTCTGCAACGCGGCACGCCGCTGCCCACCTGGCTGCAACGGCTAACCGACCGCTCTGATTGGATCTGGACTGTGGGCGTGGGTCTGTTGATCACGCTCTCGTTCCTGCGCTGGCTGCTGCAACGCTGAGGGACGCGGCGTTTTCACTCGTTCATGCACCGCTAGCGCATCACCCACCAGCAGCGCAGCTCACACCCGGTCACACATACGCCCGCTGGGGTCATCCCACAGTGATCGGGGTGAACGATGGTTGAGGAGAACCCGCCAGGATCCCCGCGACACCCCTCGGACTGCTGCAGACCGTCATTCGCCGCAGCGAAGCACGGCACCCGCCCGCCCCTGCTGAGCCTGAGCCTTCCCGGCCCCAGGCTTCGCACGTTCCGCCGCGGCGGACCCTGATCGTCGTGGGAACGGGAATCGCCCTCTGTGTGGCCGCGGTCGGTTGGCTGCTGATGCAGCAGCGTCAGACGCAGGCCAGACAAGTCGCACTGGCACAGCAGACAGCGCCCGTGGAACGCAGCGATCTGGTGTTGAAGGTCACGGCCGCTGGCTCGATCCGACCCACCACACCGGTGAACATCAGCCCGAAGCAGCCGGGTCGGGTCACCTTCCTGGCCGTGGATCAGGGCGATCGGGTGAGCGCTGGTCAGATCCTGGCGCGTATGGACAACAGCAACCTTCGCGGCACCTGGCTGCGGGCGAAGGGAGTGGTGGCGGCTGCAGAGGCGAACCTGAACAGGCTGCAAGCCGGCAACAGACCTCAGGAGATTGAGGCGGCCAGACGCAATCTGCAGGCGGCGCTGGCCGATCAGATCGCGATCAGCTCCAGCTATCGCAGCAACCAGCAGCTGTATGGCTCCGGCGCGATTGCGACCGTGACCTTCGACGCCAGCCGCTCAGCGTTTCTTGCCGGTGAGGCACGGGTGGGGGCATTGCGGGCGCAGCTGAACCTGGTGCAGGCCGGCGCCCGCCGTGAAGACATCGCAGCCGCCCAAGCACAGCTGCTGCAGGCACAGGGAGATCTTGTTTCGGTGCAGGCGCAGCTGGAGGACACCGTGATCCGTGCGCCCTTCACCGGGGTGATCACCCAGAAGTACGCAGATGTGGGGGCGTTTGTGACGCCCACCACCTCTGCCAGTGCCACCAGCTCGGCCACCTCTTCATCGATCCTGGCGCTGGCCAGTGAGCTGGAGGCGGTGGCCAATGTGGCGGAGATGGATGTGGGGGAAATCCAGCCAGGCCAGCAGGTGGAGCTGCAGGTGGATGCGTTTCCCAGTGAGCTGTTTCGCGGCACGGTCAGGTTGGTGGCGCCAGAAGCGGTTGTGGAGGCCAACGTCACCAGCTTTCAGGTGCGGATTGCCCTGAGTCCGGAAGCCGCCAGCAAGCTGCGCTCAGGAATGAACCTCACCGCCAATGTGCTGGTGGGCAATCGAGCCAACGCCCTGTTGATCCCTACCCCGTCGATCGTGAGCGAGAGCGGTGGCTCTGGGGTGATGGTGTTGGGGGGCGACAAGCAGCCTGTGTTCCGTCCGGTGACCGTGGGCGCCACGTTGGGCGCCAGAACGGAGGTGCTCAAGGGCCTCAAGGAAGGCGATCGGGTGTATGTGTCGGCGCCGGGCCAACGCCAGCCCAACAGTCGCCCGGTGTCGAGCGTGTCGCCACTGCAGCAGCCGCGTGGCCCGGGAAGGTTGCCGCGCTGATGGCATCCACTGGTCGGCAACGGCGGCAGGGCCGGCAGCGCGGCGATCTGGGCGAGAGCCTCGCCATGGCCTGGTCTTCGCTGCTGGCCAATCGGATGCGCTCCGCCCTCACGATGCTGGGGGTGATCATCGGCATCGGTGCCGTGATCAGCATGGTGACGATCGGCCGTGGCGCCCAGCAGCAAACAGAAGCCCAGTTGAAATCACTGGGCTCGAACCTGATCTTTGTACAGAGCGGTGTGGCCACGGGCCGAGGGCCGGTTTCCCCTGGGGCAGGCTCCGCCACCACCTTGATCTGGGACGATGCCAGGGCGATCGCTGAATCGTGCGGGGCCGTTGTCGCTGTTGCCCCCAACCTTTCCCAACGCAGTCAGGTGGTGCTGGCTGAGCGCAACACAAACACCACCATCCTGGGCAGTACGCCTGATTATGTTGTCGTCCGTGATTTTCTGCCGCTCACCGGTCGCTTCTTCAACACGGCTGAACTTGATCAATCGGCCAGGGTGGCTGTGCTTGGCCAGACGGTGGTGGACAGCCTTGGCCTGACGGCGGCCTCTGCCCCCAACAGCATGATCCGCATCCGTGGGGAAACATTCACGGTGATCGGAACGCTGGAATTCAAGGGCAGCACCGGCTTCCGCGATCAGGATGATCAGGTGCTGATCCCACTCACCACGATGGCCTCGCGCATCGTGGGGGTCAATACCACGGCTGGAGTATCCGTAGACAGCATTGCCGTATCGGCGCGATCGGCGGAAAGCATGGCGGATGCTGAGTATCAGATCACCAACCTGCTGCGTCTTCGGCACCGGATCGTGCCGCCTCTGGTGGACGACTTCTCCATCCGTAACCAGGCAGACCTGGTGAATGCCTCAAACGCCGTGGCCAATGTGTTCACCGGATTGCTGGGTGGATCAGCAGCCATCTCCCTGCTGGTGGGTGGCATCGGCATCATGAACATCATGCTGGTGTCCGTCACCGAACGCACCAGGGAGATCGGCATTCGCCGCGCCATCGGGGCGCGCTGCAGCGACATCCTGCGTCAATTCCTGATCGAGTCGACCGTGTTGTCGTTGGTGGGCGGAGTGCTGGGTGTTCTGCTGGGTGTGGTGGCCTCACTGGCCATCAATGCGGCGTTTGGCTGGAGCAGTGGCATTGCCCTGGATGCGGTGGGATGGTCGCTGGCCTTCTGCCTGGTGATTGGTGTGTTCTTTGGGGCCTATCCCGCCAACAAGGCGGCCCAGCTGGATCCGATCACAGCCCTGCGGAGCGATTGAGCCATGCTGCAACTTCGAAGCATCTCCAAGGCCTATCAACTGGGTGAGGAGGAGCTGACGATCCTTCACGACATCAACCTCACAGTGCTGCGCGGTGACTACACAGCGATTGTGGGCACCTCCGGTTCAGGCAAGTCGACACTGATGAACATCCTCGGTTGCCTGGAGCAACCGAGCACGGGGGAGTACTACTTCGACGCTCGTGCGATCAGCAAACTCAGCGACAACGACCGCACGGATCTCCGCAACCTGCAGATCGGCTTCGTGTTCCAGCAATTCAATCTTCTTCCTCGCCTCAGCGCCCTGCAGAATGTGATGCTGCCGATGGTCTATGCAGGGTATTCACCCCTGGAGCGACGTGAGCGTGCGGAAACACTGCTGGAGCGCGTGGGGCTGGCTGATCGCCTGGCCAACCGGCCCAATCAACTCTCCGGCGGCCAGCAGCAGCGAGTGGCGATCGCCCGCGCGCTTGTGAACCAGCCGCAGGTGCTTCTGGCCGATGAACCAACCGGCGCACTCGATTCACGCACGGGCGGGGAGGTGATCGAATTGATCTCAGGGCTGCATGCCGGCGGCCTCACGATCGTGCTGGTGACGCACGACGCCTCCGTGGCCCAGAACAGTGAACGCATCATCCAGATTCAGGATGGCCGCATCACTGCAGACCAGCAAACGCGCAACGCTGCGTAGAGAGTGGCCAGTGGCCGCCAAGGCGCACGACCACGTACTGATCTCAGCCAGGGTGACAGCACATCGGTGGAGACAACCTTCATGGACGACAGAACAACGAACTTCAGCACGCCGTTCGGCGTTGAGGCCAACGCCCTGCATTTCTTTGGTCCGCACCGATGCCGCCACGCTGGATTCTGGAAGTCTTCAGTTCCGCCAGCTCGCCTTGAACGTGAGCTTTGCCGCCATTTGGTGCCAGCCGCTGGCTCGGTCCCCACCACCTCCACCGCACGCCTCGTCTCACTCTGCAGTTGGCAGCCCCGGCACTTCGTGCGGGAGGGCCATGGGCAAGCGGGGCGCTGACCTTCACGCCAGCTGAGCCTTCATCCGCCTCAACGCTTGGCCAGAGGCATCACCTGTTGCTCCTTGTACGATCCCTGCTGGTTGCTCCTGACGTGCGCTGTGCAAAGCGGGCACTCCGGCATTCACACACCTCTGACGGTGCTGGAGTCGCAGGCTGTGGCCCTCGACGACCCGGCCGCCCTGCTGGAACGTGTGGCGCAGACCATGCCACTTCTGGGCTTCCTGGAAGGTCCACAGTGCTCAGGCTTCTACCACCGCAGTGGAGTGATGCAGCTGGGAGAGGCAACGGTCTCCTGCAGCCGCCACGCACCGATTGAAATCGGCTTCGGCGACTGTGCCTTCTCCACCCTGATCCTGCCGTTGTCTGGCAATGCTCAGGTGCGCACGGATGGGCAGCGGCTCTCGCTCCAGGGTGGGCCGATGGCGGCTTACCTGCCTGGAGCCGCCTTCACCGCCAGCACCGACACCTTCGAGGAGGTGATGATCTGCCTGGACCGCCGGCGACTGGCTGAGACCGCCTCTGCCCTGGTGGGACAGCTTGGCAACACCAGCAGCTTTGTGCCTCAGTTCCAGAACACGCTGCTGGTGGATGGCAGCGGCATCTCCCCGCAGGCGGATCTCCTCAACCACCTGCACCTGGCCTTGCGCCTGGTGGAGGCCCCATTGCTTCAGTCGGTGGGTGGCATCAAGGCGGCGCAGCTGGAAGATCTGGTGTACCGATTGGTTGCCGCCATCCTGTGTCCAGCCGCCGCCCAAGGGACTGAGCAACCTCTCCCCCACGCCAGCGGAGATCAGATCTTTGCAGAACTGCTGGAGTGGATCGAAGCCCATCTGCACACCGCGATCACGCCCACCGAACTCAGCCGCCGTAGTTGCTATTCCGTGCGCAATCTCCAGTATCTGTTTCAAGAGAGATTTGGCTGCAGCCCCATGCAATGGGTGAAGCAGCGGCGGTTGCATGCCGTGCACCGCGAGCTGCTCCACAACCAGTCGGCAGACACGGTGGCCACCATTGCCCGCCGCTATGGCTTCATTCACCTCTCCTCCTTTGCAGCCAGCTTCAAACGCACCTTTGGTGTGTCGCCGTCGTCCGTTCTGCGCCATTCCCGTAGCGCCGCCCATCCTCCTGTTGACGCAGACATGATGATCCCCAAGCCGTAAGTCTTATGAGGCTGGCCCTTGCGGTGTTGATTGCATCCTCACCGCATGTCTGCACACCGAATGTCCGCTCACCGCAGGCCAGCACGTTTGGCGTTACTCGTTGACCACCGAAGCCTGCACTTCAATGGAGCCGTCGCCGCATTGCACAAGCCTGCCGCTGGGATTCGGCATTAAGGTGCCCAGCACGAGCTGTGGATCCGCCGGACGGATCTGGCCTGGTTGAAGGTTTCTGCAGATGATCGTGGTGATCATGGGATTCTGATTGGGTGTGAGAAAAGCTGCTCCCACATAGGCATTCAGCTGTCCCACTGTTGAACCCTGGGCGGGTATCACATAGCTATAGGCGGCTTCCGTGGTGGTGCGCACGGCATAGTCGAAGCTGGCGGGAAGCGTGATGCCGAAATCCTGCTGGATAGAGGAAACGGTGGCCCGGAAGGCTCCGTTCTTCTGGAAGTAAGTGCGCTGCCCTTCCGTCATCCTGGCGGCCGCATTGAGTGCGGCGTTCTGGTCGGGATTGGGCTGTGCCTGCGCCTCTGCTGCTTGTGGGGCTGCTATGCAGCCCATGGCCACGCACGTGATCATCAACAGGCGATTCATGGTCATGATTGGCATGGCCTTCCTTGTATCAGAGCAAAGGCAGTGAGCTACACAGCCTGAGGGATGACTGCGTTTCTGCGGCAGGATTGCCGTTTGGCGTCCATGCTCAGATCGGTGCGGCGCCTCAGGGTGGAATCCATGTGAACAATGTGATCATTCACACCCTGATTTGATCCCTCGCTACGGAACAATGCTCCCTGAGCGCATGGCCACTGAAGCGAACCTCTCGTTGTCCTATCTCCGTGCCGATGCCTCGTTTTCGGAGGGTTTGCTGGTCGTGGTTGTGCTGGTGCTCAGCCTGGCCCTGCTCCTGTTGCGGGCGTTGCCCGCCCAGGCCGCCATCAGCTGCCCGGCCGGGATGCAGCCCATCGCCGGCGGCCGCTTCCTGATCGGGGCCGCCGGGCTCCTGCCAGAGGAATCCGAGGCCGCGGTGCAGGTCCGCCCCTTCTGCCTGGGCCGCACTGAAGTGAGCAACCACGACTTCGCCGCCTTTGTGGCCGCCACCGGCTACCGCACGCAGGCCGAAGGTCCGCTGCCCGCGGAGCAGTTCCCGGCTCTATCTGCAGCGGAGCGCGCCCCTGGTTCGGTGGTGTTCAAGCCGCCTTCCATGCACGCCCAGCTTCAGGAATGGAGTGGCTGGGAGTGGGTTCCGGGCGCCGACTGGCGCCATCCCCAGGGCCCCGGCAGTTCCATCGACACCCTTGGCGATCACCCCGTCGTGCAGGTGTCGGTGGCAGATGCGGAGGCTTATGCCGCCTGGGCTGGTGCGGCGCTTCCATCGGAAGCTCAGTGGGAGTTCGCTGCTCGCGGCGGCCTCAAGGATCGTGTCTTCAGCTGGGGGAACACCTGGCGTCCTGGCCAGGCCAACACCTGGCAGGGGGAGTTTCCCCTCTCCAATTCCGGCGAGGATGGCTATCTGGGTACTGCTCCGGTGGCCAGCTTCCCCGCGAATGGCTACGGCCTGTACGACATGATCGGCAACGTCTGGGAATGGACCAGCGACTGGTACCAACCAGACCATGCTGCCGTCGACGGCTTCATCGACCCCCGTGTGGTCGATGAAGCCGCCAGCCTCGATCCGCGCGAGCCTGGTGTGGCCAAGCATGTGATCAAGGGCGGCTCGTTCCTCTGCGCCCCCAACTTCTGCAGCCGTTTCCGCCCGGCGGCCAGGGAGGCCGAAAGCCCTGACACCGGCACCTCCCATATCGGCTTCCGTCTTGTTTCCCCGCCGCTTCCCGTCTCCCATGGATAAGGGCCTGTTCGCTGTGCTGCTGCAGAAGTTCCGTCGCCTGGGCCGTTTCCTCAGAGCGGATGGCCTGGCCGGTGCGGCGCGCCGGCTGTTTCTGGTGGCAGCGGCTCTGTTGCTGGCCGGTTGGCAACTGGGTGGCGTGCCCGCCCTGGCCCAGCGCATCACCGGCACGCCGGGAGCCCCCAATGCCACCACCACCATCTCCGGCACGCAGCTTCCGGCGCCGGCTCCGCCCTTCGGCGGCGTGATCAAGGACGGCGCCCAGCAATCGAAGCCCTGGTGGGCGCCGCGGATCACGCCGCCCCAGAGCGCCCCGAACGTGCTGCTGATCCTCACGGACGACGCTGGATTCGGAGTGCCCAGCACCTTCGGCGGGGTGATCCCCACCCCGGCGATGGATCGCATCGCCAAGGCGGGCCTGCGGTACAACCGCATGTTCTCCACGGCCCTGTGCTCCCCCACCCGCGCCGCCCTGATCACCGGCCGCAACCACCACTCGGCAGGGTTTGGGGTGATCTCGGAGCAGTCCACCGGCTTCCCCGGCTACAACAGCCTCATCGAGCGCGACAAGGCCACGATCGGCCGCCTGCTCAAGGACAACGGCTATTCCACCGCCTGGTTCGGCAAGGACCACAACGTGCCCGCCTTCCAGGCCAGCCAGAGCGGGCCGTTTGATCAATGGCCCACCGGAATGGGCTTCGAATACTTCTACGGCTTCGTGGGTGGGGACGCCAACCAGTGGCAGCCCAACCTGTTCCGCAATACCACCCAGATCTATCCCTTCGAGGGCGCGGAGCCCGGCAGCTGGAACCTGGTGACAGAGATGGCCGATGACGCCATCGACTACATGGCGCGGATGCACCAGATCAATCCCAGCAAGCCGCTGTTCATCAAGTACGCCCCCGGCGCCACCCATGCGCCTCACCACCCCACCAAGGAGTGGGTCGACAGAATTCACGCCATGCATCTGTTTGATGATGGCTACGAGAAACTGAGGGAGCGCATCTTCGCGAACCAGAAGAAACTTGGCGTGATCCCCAAGGACGCCAAGCTCGATCCCTGGCCGGCCGATGTGATCACCCCCTGGGACCAGCTGAGCCCAGACGCCCAGAAGCTGTTCATCCGCCAGGTGGAGGTGTTCGCCGCCTACGCCGCCTACAGCGACTACGAAATCGGCCGCGTGATCCAGCAGTTCGACGATCTCGGCAAGCTCGACAACACGCTGATCATCTACTTCAACGGCGATAACGGCACCAGTGCCGAAGGCGGGCCGCTCGGCACCCCCAACGAGGTGGCCTTCTTCAACGGCCTCAACAAGCTGCCCGTTGATGTGCAGATGAAGTTCTACGACGTGTGGGGCACCGATCTCACCTACAACCACATGTCAGCAGGCTGGAGCTGGGCGTTTGACACCCCGTTCAGCTGGTTCAAGCAGAACGCTTCCCGTCTCGGTGGGGTGAACCAGAACATGGTGGTGTCGTGGCCGGCGCGCATCAAGGACAAAGGGGCCCTGCGCGAGCAGTTCGTGCATGTGATCGACGTGGTGCCCACGATCCTTGAGGCGGCTGGGTTGAAGGCGCCCGAGGTGGTGGATGGCATCCCCCAGAAGCCGATCGAGGGTACCAGCTTCGTTTACACCTTCGACGCAAAGAATGCCAAGGCGCCCTCCAGGCACGAGCGGCAATATTTCGAGATGTTCGGCCAGTGGGCGCTGTATGACAAGGGCTGGCTGCTGAGCACCAAGGTGAACCGCGCTCCCTGGGACGCCTTCGGCCCGGCCAACCCGGATCCGCTTAACAACCAGACGCTGGAGCTCTACAACCTCAACAACGATTTCAGCCAGACCACCGACCTGGCGGCCCAGAACCCCGGCAAGGTGAAGGAGATGAAGGAGGCCTTCATCAGCGAGGCTCGCAAGTATCAGGTGTTCCCGCTCGATGCTTCGGTGGCGGGGCGCATCGTGGCGCCACGGCCGAACATCACCGCTGGGCGCAACGAGTTCGTGTACACCCATCCAATGGTGGGGCTGCCCCAGGGGGATTCGCCTGTGCTGCTCAACACCTCCTACACCGTGACGGCTGACATCGAGGTGCCGGCCGGCGGCGCCGAAGGCATGCTGCTCACCTCCGGCGGCCGCTTCGGCGGCTACGGCTTCTACCTCAGGAACGGCAAGCCGGTGTGGGTGTGGAACATGGTGGATCTGGAGCGGCTGAAGTGGGAGGGCGCCGAGCCCCTCTCCCCCGGCAAGCACAAGGTTGAATTCGATTTCGTCTACGACGGCAAGGGGGCCGGCACGCTGGCCTTCAACGACTTCAGCGGCGTCGGTCGCCCTGGTACCGGCACCCTCAAGGTGGACGGCAAGGTGGTGGCCACCAGAACCATGCCCAAAACCCTGCCGATGATCCTGCAGTGGGATGAAAGCTTTGACGTGGGCTCCGACACCCTCACCGGCGTCAACGACGCCGACTACCAGCCGCCGTTCCGCTTCACCGGAACCCTCGACAAGCTCACCATCAAGCTGGATCGGCCCAAGCTGTCTCCGCAGGAGATCAAAAGCCTGGAGGCGGCGATGCGCGCCAAGGCCGTGAGTGAGTGAGCGTCACCGCCGATCTCACGGGCGAGAGCACGAGCCATGGCATGGCTCTCGCAGCACGGAACGGCTCTCGCCTCACGGAAAGGCTCTTGTGTGAGCCGCAGCCATCCGCTTGGCCTGGCTGAATGGTCAGGTCGGCGGGAAACAAGCGGTGACGTTCGAACGCCTGGAGAAGCTGTTCACATCGCCGTTGCTGCCGCTGGGGCGCCAGAGCTTCTCCCTGCTCTGGATTCTGCAGGTGCTGCTGTTGCTGCTGGCCGTGAGCCTGGCGGCGCGGGAGCTGAAGCGGCTGCTGGCCGGTCGCGTGCTGCTCTGGTTTTCCCTGCCGGAGGGCCGTCGCGAGGCGGTGGCCACGCTGGTTTCTCTGGGGCTGGCCGCCCTGGGGTATGTGGTGGTGGCCCAGGGGATGGGGCTCGACATCGGCGCCCTTGCTGTGGTGTTCGGCGCTCTGGGGGTGGGGATCGGCTTCGGCCTGCAGGAGCTCACCCGCAATCTCACCAGTGGCCTCACCCTGCTGATGGAGGGGAAGCTGAAGGTGGGCGACCAGATTGAATTCGGCGACACCACCGGCTTCATCCGCGAGATCTCGATCCGCTCCACCGTGATCCGCACCTTCCAGGGCGCCGAGATCGTGGTGCCCAATTCGTCCATCACCAACGCGCCGGTGAAGAACCTCAGTTATCAGAGCCCCGACGGGCGAGTGGATGTGGCGGTCACCGTGGCCCATGGCAGCGACCCGCTGGCCGTGACCGAGGTGCTGCTGGATGCCGCCCTCGCCGAGCCCACGGTGTTGACCGATCCGCCGCCGAAGGTGCTGCTGCACGGCCTCCAGGGCCAGGGGATGGCGTTCGAGCTCTGGGCCTGGACCTCGGCGATCCAAGCCGGCCTCAGCCTGCGCAGTTCGCTCAACTACGCGATCGAGCAGGGGCTGCGCGAACGGCACATCGAACTGGCCGGAGCCCGTCAGCAGGTCCAGCTGCTGTCCTCCAGGCGCGCGGTGGAAGAGGACGGAGCAGGCCCGGACTGGAGCCCCTTGCGGGCGTCCCTGCCCGACCATCCCTGCTTCAGCAGCATGGATGATCGACGCCTGCGGGAACTCGTGGGCAGCGGCGCCCGCCGCTCGCTGCCCGCCGGCACGGTGCTGGTCCACCAGGGTGACGAGGGCCGCTCCTTCCACCTGGTGCTGAGTGGCGCGGTGGATGCGATCCATGAAACGGACCGGGTGAGCCGCAAGCTGTTCACCTTCACCGCAGGGGAGTTCTTCGGTGAACTGCCGCTGCTGCTCCAGGTGCCCTATCCCACGTCGATGGTGACGTCCCAGGACACGATGCTGTTCGTGGTTCCCAGCGGCAGCTTCCGCGCCCTGCTGGCCTCCAGGCCCGACTTCGCCGACACGGTCGCCCAGGAGGTGGCCCGTCGCAGCGACGTGCTGCGCAGCTATCAAGACTGCCTGCGCCAGCGCGGACTGCTCGACGACGCTGATGTTCACCAACCCCTGCAGTGGTTCCGTGAGCGCCTGCGCCGCGTGCTCGCTGTTCGCAGCCCGATCGCCACGGCTGAGACGCAGACAGTGGCCACCCGCGCAAGCCCTTGACGGGTCTGGCCACAGACCCGAAAGGCGCAGCGATGATCGCCTTGCCCACCGGGCACGTGACCAACAGCCTCCGGTTTCAGCAGGTCGGCCTGGCCCTCAAAGGCGTGATGCGGCGTGATGCCAGGCCGACGCGCTGATCCTGGGTCAGCCCCTTGCGGCCTTGTCCTTGATGTCTTCGACAGTATTGCGAACCTTGGCTTCGGCCTGTTTCGCCTTGCCGGCCAGACGATCACCCTTGTTGCCAGTGACGTTGCCGATGGATTCCTGGGTCTTGCCCTCGAATTCCTTGGCACCCGCTTTGATGCGGCCGGTGGTGGCGGCCAGCGGCAAGGCGGAGGCGCTGCTGACGAAGACATCTGAGGCATGGGTGGGAGCGCTCATGGCAGGCGTGGCGATCAACACCAAAAGGCTGAAGGCCAGCCCAAGGCAGGCGGCAACCAGTTGGCGCAGTGAACGAGCTTGGTGATTCATGGTGACGATGACGATGGGAAAAGCAGGTGATGCGATCAGGTGGATGTGATCTGAACCGCGTTGTTCTCGCGGGTATTCACAGCACGTTGCGCCGGCCGGTGAAGAAGGAGAGCAGGGCAAGCACGAGGAAGACAAGGAACAGGATCTGGGCGATGCCTGCAGCTGATCCGGCGATACCACCGAAGCCGAGAACGGCGGCGATGATTGCAATGACTAGGAAAGTGATGGCATAGTTCAGCATGATGCGGCCTTCAGGGTGTGTTTACCAGTTGGGCAAGTTCTTCCTGGGTCTTGCCAAGCTTCTTCTGGAGATGACCAAGCAACTCCTCCTCTTGGCCCTCGGCGTAATCCACGTCGTCGTCGGTGAGTTCGGCAAACTTCTGCCGGAGCTTTCCTTTTAGCTCATGCCATTCACCTTTGAACTGGAGCTTGTTCATGAGCAGGTCCGCGAGGGTTGGGGTTAGAGGAGCGATGCAAGTGATCATGGAGCGGGCGGATTGCTGCCGGAGCAATTGATTTGGCTTGTCATGTCAATGCATCTCTCCCTTCACTATGGGAAACATGCAGGTTGTTGGCTGCTGTAGATGTGCCTCATATCCACGGCGCCATCAACATCCAACGATGAAAGCTGGCTCGGCTGTATAGATTTGTCCTTGAAAGTTCCGCTGTGTATCCTTAGCTCAACGTGCTTGCTTCGTCGCCGTGGATTCCATTGAAGATTAAGCGAGATGTCTGTGGCGCATCGCTCGCGGCTTTCCACTGAGCCGATGTCCGTGAATCTGCCCAGATCCATGGGACTGCAAAGGATCTGGACGAGTGCAGGGGAAATGGGCAAGCCCAGGTGATTCTGCCTTTGGCAGGTGGATCCTCCGGTCATGCGATGGCCAAGGCGCTCTCCACTCATCCAGACAGTTCTGACCTGCGTGATGGGGGCACTCGTCTCGCGCGCTGCCCAGTGCGCTGTCCAGCGCCAGGAGCCAGGTCTGCTAACTCCCGCTAGGATGATGGCAAAGACGCCGTTCAGACGGACCCGGCGTTTGAGGCAGTCTCTGAAGTAGTCGGATTCTGATCAGATTGATTCGATGGGTTTGTTGAATCACCTGCACACCGCTATGTCGGCAGTAGTGATCACCTCAAGTGTTGCTTAGCGCATCACACGCGGAAATACCAGCAACTTTCCATGACTTCCATCCCTCCTCATTCCAGCCAAGAAGCAACGAATCCAACCCTTACCACAAGCGAGCGACTTCGGATCATGCAACGTCAACCACGCCGCATCTCCATCACCATCAGCTATCAGGTGTTTCAAACACTCCTGAACCGTTCGGAAGAGGAAGGGCGTTCCATGTCCAACCTCTGTGCCTTCCTGTTGGAGGAAGTGCTCCACCAGCAGAAGCCCGCTGCCGCCCCTGCCGAGGCCCCTGTTGTGCAGCCTGGCGTGCTGAACAGAAGCCACATGCGCTTCAGCCCCTACACGCCTGAGGCCGCGCCCACACACAACGGCAGCTTTCTCTGAACCTCGCTCCTTCGGCAGTGGAGCGCCCTGAGCCTCAGGCGATCGCTTGGCGCTGTTGATGGGGAAGATCCAGGCAGTAGCCCACGCCATAGATCGTCTTGAGAAATTGGGGTCGGCGGGGATCCGGCTCGATCTTGGTTCTGAGGTGGCGGATATGGGTGCGGATGCACTCGATGTCATCGCCAGGGGAGTAGCCCCACACCTCCTTGAGCATCACCCCCCACGACACAGCCTGGCCGTGGCGCTGCAACAGGCAATGCAGCAGCTCAAACTCCTTGCGGGTAAGGCAAACAACCTGATCGAACCAGAGCGCCTCCAGCTGTTCAGGACAGAGCCTGAGCGGCCCGTAGGACAGGATCTCCGGGGTGACCAAGGCCAGCGGCGTTTCCAGCTGGTGGCGCAGCAGGGATCGGATGCGCACGAACACCTCCTCCACCTCAAAGGGCTTGAGGACGTAGTCGTCGGCTCCGCAGTTGAAGGCCTTGAGCCTGTCTTCCTTGCTGGCCAGCGACGTAAGCACCATCACCGGCACCCGCGCGGTGCGCCGATCGCGCCGCAGGCGCTGCAGCACCGAGAGGCCATCCAGCTTGGGCAGCAGCAGGTCGAGCACGATCAGATGGGGCTGGTGCTGCAAGGCCATGGCCTGGCCGTGATGTCCATCATCGGCGTGGAGAACGCGCCAACCCACCTGCTCCAGCAACGGGGCCAGCACCTCAAGAACGTGAGGCTCGTGATCGATGATTTGGATCAGGGGCTGAACACGCAACAGGGAACATCAGCAAGACTTGTCATATGGTGCTGAATCTCAGCATCATGTGAACGGAATGTCCTGATAAAAAAAATACTGAAGCTTCTGATTTGCTTATGTATGCAGCATGGGCGATTAGGACGGTAAATGTCTGCGGGATCATCCTTGCCATCCGGTTGGTCAGTCGACGAAGGCGTAGGCGTAGGAAGTCGGTGGGCATGAGTGAATACCCTGGCCAGCGCCGAGGTGAAGGCCTTCCTCACCCACATTGGGTGCTGGAGGGGCTTGTGCTGGCCGGGTGCCGCATCCCCACGCGCTGGGGAGGACGAATCCCAACGCTCCGGTGGAGTGGGGCCAGGACATCCGCACGATCCAGGAATTGCTGGGGCATAAGGATGTGCAGACAACCATGATCTACACGCATGTGCTGAACCGCGGGCCCCTGGGTGTCAGCAGTCCTGCCGACCTTCTGTAACGCGTCGAACTGTCTTAGACGGGTCCGCCGAAAACCTTGGCCCCTGGCAGGATGAGCCTGAGATCATTGGCCTGCCCTGGGTTTGTGTTGCTCTGGCTTCAATCCCTACCTCGCTTAGGCTTCACTGGGTAGGCGCAGCACGTCTTTCACTGGGTACGCCCAATCAGCGTTAGGCGGCAAGACCACAACAGAGACAATCAAGTGATCATCGGCCCCATTCAAGCGCATGAGAGAGAGGTATTGCTTGGACTAGCCGTGAGCACCGGACTATTCACTGCCGAGGATGCGGAAGCCCTTTTGGGTGGAGTTCTGGATTCCCTTGCTGCTGGGGAGCTGCCCGAGGGGCATACTGCTGTGGCTTGTCGCGAGTTTCAAGACGGCCCAGTCATTGGGTGGTCGTACTATGCTCCAGACGCCTATTCCGAGGGGGTGTGGAACGTGTGGTGGATTGGCGTAAGACCCGGTCATCATGGCGGCGGTGTCGGCCAAGCCATTCTTTCTAACATCGAGCGAGATGCGGCAGCATTGGGTGCGCGCGTGATTGTTATTGAGACTAGTGACCAGGAAGCGTTGGCGCGAGCTCGAAACTTTTACCTGAAGCGCGGGTATGAAGTGCGAGGACGTATCCCCGATTTCTATGCTGAAGGGGACTCGAAGGTGATTTTTTCACGATCTCTCGCCGGTGCAGCTTAACAACGGCTGGCCCGCCGTTCTTGCTAAAACCCACCAAACCCTGTTCTATCGAGTCCATAATGAGCCCGAAGCGCTTGTTTAAGGTCACAGATTTTCTTCAACCAGCAGACGGTGAGCCCATTCGCTCAGTCATCACCGAGTCGGCTGACGCAGCGGTCGTTGCTTGGCATATCAAGCCTGGCCAGCATATCTCGGCTCATGTGCATCCTGATGGCCAAGATACCTGGACCATCCTTTCAGATTGCGGCGAGTACCGCCTTGGTTCTAAGGGGGAGTCGATTGTCATCGCCCAGGGAGATGTGCTGGTAGCCCATCGCCGAGAAGTCCACGGTGTTCTTAACACCGGGCAAGACCCACTTGTCTTTGTTTCGGTCGTCTCTCCCGCAGCATCGGGCTTCGAGCCGGTGTAGTTCATCATGCGCGAGATGCCTAACATCAAGATCCAGCGGCCGGAACCAGAGATGCCTTGTCAGCGCATTTTGCTCCTGCCCGCTTCTGATCTAGAGTGTTGGCTGGGCCGTAGCTGAACGAGCAGTTAAAGTTGATCACTGACTCAACTCCGTGAAGCTCAACCTCTTTCGGAAGTCGCTGATCGCCTCCCTGGCCAGTATCAGCTTCTTCAGTGGCGTGCAAGCCAAGCAGCCTGCAGCAGCTGATGTCCGACAGACAAGGTTTGGGGCTCTTCAACTGGAGAACGGCTACCCCAGCAAGGCCACCGCTGCCAGGCTCTACGACGAGCTCGACTTCCAGCGGGCCACCCAGGCCTATCTCTGGGCCCTGCCGGCCGTCGGTTTCAAGGCGCTCTACGACGCCCAGGCCAAAACCTTCGGCGCCCGCAACGGCGATGTGGTGCTCTACCAGACCCTGAAGGACAAGGCGGGGATGCTCACCCCCAACATCACCACCCTCTACGCCTTCAGCTTCTGGGACCTGGCCAAGCAGGGACCATTCCATTGGTGATCGAGGTGCCCGCCGGGCTCACCGCCGGCGGGGTGCTGGACATCTGGCAACAGCCGATCACCGACATGGGCCAGACGGGACCCGACAAGGGTTCCGGTGGCAAGTTTCTGATCCTTCCCCCCGGCAGTCCCGAGCCGGTGGCCCCGGGCTACCTCATCGTCCGCTCCCCAAGCAATCAGATCTGGTTCGCCACCCGAGGCCTTGATCCCGACAAGGCCGTGGCCGAAGCCACCGTGCGCCGCCACCGGCTCTACGGCTGGAGCCAGCGGGATAACCCGCCCACGAACGCCTATGTGCCGGTGGCTGGTCGCCCCTGGCAGTCGGCCCAGCCCGCCGACCTGAACTACTGGCGCCTGCTGAGCGAGCTCTATGCCAACGAGCCGGTGGCCCCCCGCGACCGCATGCTGTTCGGGATGCTCGCTCCTCTGGGGATCACCCCTGGCCAGCCCTTCCAACCGGATGCCCGCCAGGCCAAGGTGCTCACGGAGGCCGCCCAGGTGGGCGATCTGATGGCCCGCACCATCGCCTACGACAAGCGAATCCCCGGAGCAACGGTGTACCCCGGCAAGCAATGGGAGTACGCCGTGTTGTTCGACCTTGATCAGGAAACCCCGGACAAACGGCGCGTGCAGATCGACGAGCGCAGTTCCTGGTTCTACGAGGCGATCGGCATGTCAGCAGGCATGCAGGGGCGGATCGTGGGCTTTGGCCAGGTGTACCTGGAGGCCTCCAAAGACAAGGGAGGACGTTGGCTTGATGGCGGCCGCACCTACCGGATGCGCGTGCCGGCTGGCGCGCCGGTGAAGCAGTTCTGGTCGATCACCCTTTACGACAACCTCAGCCGTGGCCCGCTGATCACCGACCAGGGTGCCGCTGACCTCAGCTCCCGCAAGCCGGATCTGGTCACCAATGCCGATGGCTCGGTGGATGTGACCTTTGGCCCGGTGCGGCCGGCCGGCGCCGCCAACTGGATCAAGACCACCCCGGGCAAGGGCTGGTTCGCCTACTTCCGCTTCTACGGCCCCACCGAGGCCTACTTCAGCAAGGCCTGGCAGCTGAACGACATCGAAGCGCTCAAGCCTTGAAGGCCACCCTTCGCCTGACAGCCGCCCTCCGTACCCCCAGCGTTCCCCACCAACCCGATGGTCCCGACCCCCAGCCGATCTGCGGTCGCCTTGATCGCCTCCCTGATCGCCGCTCTGCCGCTGACTCCCCCTGGGGCCCTGGCGGCGACACCGGTTGCGGCACCAGTCCCCAGCTCCCGGGGCCAGGCCACAGCGCTCAGCCCCGCCGAAGCCCGCGCCATCGCCAAGGAGGCCTGGCTCTACGCCTATGCCCCCCTGCAGGGCTATCAGACCCTCTGGAACCAAACCCAGAACAAGGCGTTCCCGGGCTACGTGGGTGGCTTCGACCGCTTCCGCCACTACAGCCGCTCCGCCACCCCGGCCGACAAGGACATCGTCACCCCCAACAACGACACGCCCTACTCCTGGGCCTGGCTGGATCTGCGGACCGAGCCGATCGTGCTGTCGCTGCCTGCGGTGCCGGCACCCCGCTACTACGTCAACCAGTGGTTCGATCTCTACACCCACAACTTCGCCTACACCGGCGTGCGTTCCACCGGCCGCGGGGCCGGCACCTATCTGTTCGCGGGACCCCGCTGGAGGGGCACGGTGCCGAAGGGCATCACCCAGGTGTTCCGGGCGGAAACCGACTTCGTCGGCACCCTCACCCGCACCCAGTTGATTGGGCCCGATGACATCCCAGCCCTGAAGGCGATCCAGGGCCAATACGTGCTCACGCCCCTGTCGCGATTCACAGGCCAACCTGCGCCACGGCCAGCCCCAGCGGTGGCCTGGCCCGCCTGGGACGCCTCCAAGGCCGAGGGGATCGGCTTCATCACCTACCTCAACGCCCTGTTGCCGTTCATGCCCGCCGTGCCATCGGAGCGGGCGATGCGTGCCCGGTTCGCCCGCATCGGCATCGGCCCCGGGCTGCCCTTTGATCCGGCCAAGCTGGATCCGAAGCTCCGCACCGCCCTGGAGGTAGGGGTGGCCGAGGCCAGCCAGGAGCTCAAAGCCAAGGCCCAACAACAGACCAGCTCCCAGGGATTCTTCGGCAGCAGACAGCAACTGGGGTCGGATTACCTCACGTTCCGCTCGATGGGAGCGATGCTGGGGATTTATGGCAACAGCAGTGAAGAGGCCTTCTATGCCACCCAGCAGACCGGGCCCGACGGCCAAGTGCTTGATGGGCGCAAGCGATGGGTGCTGCGATTCGAACCGGGCCAGCTGCCACCGGTGACGGAGTTCTGGTCGGTGACGCTGTACAAGCTGCCGGAACGCCTGCTTGTGGAGAATCCCATTCAACGCTATTCGATCGGTGATCGCACATCAGGCCTGAAGCTGGGAACCGACGGATCCCTGGAGATCTATATCCAGAGCGAGAATCCAGGAACGGACAAAGTCTCGAATTGGCTGCCTGCGCCAGCTGGTCCCTTTTTCTTCGTGGCGCGTTTGTATGGTCCTAAGGATCCAGTCTTGAAAGGAAAATGGAAGCTGCCACGCTTGACAGAAGTCAAGTGAAGCAAAGTCCATGAGCCATTGCCTCAACTCTCTGCCACTCTGGGAAGGCATGCCAACAATCCACTTCAGCACACGGGAGCACGAATGAGTTGCACCCAAGAGCGGCTGAATCCTTTGACTTAGACCCGCTGCTGAGTGGAGGCGTTCAACCCAGCTTTCGCAATAGGGTTATCGAGGGGTGTGGAAGTTGAAGGGCCTGGACCTTCAACGGTATCGGTGAGGGTGATCGCCTAAGTCTTAAGCCCCACAGCTTTGGTGTCTCAGCGATCGCTCCAGTGCTATAGTTAACCACGTTACATAAGCTAGAATGCGCTCTTCCAGGCGACTAAAGGAATGAGCAACAGCACCCCATTCAAAGAGGCGATCGCCCAGCTGCAGTAGATGAACCACTTCCCTGTTGAGCGAGCCATCCAGCGATAGCGAACCAACAGCCAAACGAAGATCCACTTCAATAAACAACTTGCGACAGCCATAAAACCAAGATAGGTTGCCGCACGATCGCTGATATCACCGGGATAGAGCTCAGGATTGGCAATAAAGAAACTGCAAAGAGCAATCATGCCAGTGGTTGCAACCATAATGAACAGGCTCAGTAGGCTGAGGCAGATAAGCAGAATGGTTTTAACCAGAGGTGATCGCACGAATGAAGAATCGTGAGACATGGTTGGCTAAAGAGCGAAGGCAGAATCCATTTGCTAAACATGTGGACTTAGACGCGCTATGGTGATCACGGAAAACTATATCTGTGTGGTGACAGATGGTGTTCTAATAGGCGATTACCAAAGAGCGCAAGCTAACACGCCGCTGCAACGGGCTGTTTGTATGTGCTGGCAACGTGGCAATGGTTACTTGCAACTGTTGGGCTGTGCGGTTAGACAGTCCAGGAGTGGCGAAGAAACAGTGTGAAGCTGCTGGCTTCAATCGCCTTGGGCTCCTTCTGCAAGCCCAGGCTGCTGATCATGCAGCTGAGGAATCTTCATCAGCCAGCTCATCGGAATGGTCTCCCTGGCCAGCCAAGTCGTTATCGATTGCCTGATACGATCTCCGACGTCGATATTCCCTCTCCTGCGATAGTTGATAACAAGCAACCCAAGCATGTGGCGGATATCCTGGCTGGCCTTGGTCAGGTGAGGATTCACTCCAACCTGTTCCTCAGGTGCTCAACAGAACGCTGAACAGGAATTCTGGATTCAGAACTAGATCATTCAGTCGATCACTGCTTATTCCTGTTCTTCACCGATGCGCCAGCCAGAGCCATCACCAGCACTGCAGGAACTTTCGGCTTGCCAGTCTGAGACCAGCCCTGCTCAACGAAAGCCTAGAAGAAGTTCTCCACCAAACAGTTAAAGTCGGACATCGATGATTCGGCATTCCGGTAGTCACTGCCATGGCCCAGGACAACCGATCTGCACAGAATCATGCAGAGGGTCTTCAGGGAAGACAAGATCGTTGGTGCTCCCCGCCACGAGTCTCACGGTCAGCAGCCTGAGCGACCGGTTGGGGGCGCGAACTCTCAACACCGCCGGGATGCTCAGCATCAGCATCAGCACCGGCCTGGTCGGCCTGTCCTGGCTAGGTCCTGACGCCTCCACCACCGCCATCGTGTGGCCCCTGGTGCTGCTGGGCGTGGGCGGCGGGCTCTTTCATCCGCCCAACAACAGCGCCACCCTCAACACCATTCCACCCGAGCACCTCAGTGTGGCCAACGGGTTCCTCTCGATGGCGCGCGCCTGAGTTGTCAGCTCCTGGACGCCTTTCTGGGGGGGCAACAGTTGGCCTATTGACTGGCGGCAACCATGGGGCTGCTCGGCGCGGTGGTGTCTGTTATGCGCGCGGCTGAGTTTCCCGGGACCGCACCGATGGGACCCAAGCCTGTCGCAACGGTCAACGACAGCTGTCGGCGCTGAGCGCCCACGCCTGCGGTGCCAACCTCCGCGGCGCCGCGTTGCTCACCAAGCTCCGGCTTAACCTGAACACCGTTTTCAGCCGCGCGGAGCACCGGGCCCTTGGCCTGGAGGCCATGCTGCCCCTGGGAGGTTTTGCCCCAGATGAAGACCGCAGCCACTGCCTGGAATCTGGCCAATCATCTCAGCATTCGTGAAGACATGACTGCCTATTGCAAAGCATCTCTAGGTGATAGTGCTCGTGCCAAAGGCATGACACAGATTGCAAGGGAAGCTGGACTGGGTCGCGAAAGTTTCTATACGGCGCTCTCCTCTAGCGGTAATCCCGAACGTGGAACTGTCTTGAAGGTTGGTTCGACACTCGGGCTTCAACTGCATGCCAGTCCTGCTGTTGAAGTGGAGACGGCTGTTAAACAATCCCACTCACCCGGCCCGCCTCCACATCACTCTTTGCCGACGCCCGAGATCACAGCGGCCAGGTGAAGGCAATCGTTCTCCCGATGGAGCGTTAGCGCCATGAAAGTGATCCTTCTGGGAAACGCTGGAGCAGGGAAGAGTACCTTGTCGAGGCTGATGCTTGCGAAGCGACCAGCCGCTCGACTATCGCTGGATGAGGTGGCGTTCCTCGGCGGCACTGAAAGACGGCCACTTCAAGATAGTATCGAAGATGTAAGGTGTTGGATCTTACAGCATTCCAGCTGGATCATCGAAGGCTGCTACGCGGACATTATTGAGCCTGTATTGGTCTACTGCGATGAACTGATCTTCCTGAATCCTGGGGTGGATGTATGTGTGGCCAACTGCCGCTCGAGACCTTGGGAGCCGGAGAAGTTTCGTTCCCGAAAGGAGCAAGATGAGAACTTGGACAACCTGATCCAATGGGTTCGTACCTATGAGAAGCGTTTTGATGAGTATGGCCTTCACAGACATCGAGCCCTCTACGACTCTTTTGATGGCAAGAAATCTGAGTTTACGCAGCTATGCCAGTATGAAACGGTATGGCAAGACCATTCATCCAGGCAGCTGTAGCAGGGTGGCTGCCTGGATCCTCACAGTTCTTGCGGTTTGGTGATGGCCGCCGTTTGGCCGCATCCTTTGCCAGAAGATGTTGAGATAGGCTTCTGGCATTCCCTTTCCCAGTGCACGGAGTCGTCGAGATGAGGTCATCAAGCCAACACTTTCTGGGACTTGCCGTTGCCGCTCTTGTTGCGAATGCGGCCACCACTGCATCGGCTCAGACCTTCCAGATGACCACGCCAATACCACCTGGAGTGGCCACTCCTGACCGGTTGGAGACGTCGATCGGCCCGTTGAACCTCATCGATGGTTTCCCGCAGCCAGACACCATCGAGAAGATCTACGACAACCTGGATCGCTCCCGCGCTTTACAGGCCTACCTGCTGGCCATTCCGATTGTGAATCAGGCCGGTATGCGTGAATCGTTGCGCAAGTTTGGCCCCGAGAACACCACCAACGTGATCTGGGAGAACCTGGTGGATCCCAGAACAATAGAACTCACGGCCAACGACAACACGGTGTACAGCTTTATCTGGCTCGACACCAAGCAGGGTCCCCTGGTGGTCGAGGTTCCACCCAAGGTGCTGGGTGCTGTCAATGACTTCTGGTATCGCTGGGTGGCCGACATCGGCATCACGGGGGCCGACAAGGGCGCGGGCGGCAAGTACCTGTTCCTGCCACCGGGGTATCAGGGCGCCATCCCGCAAGGCTATGTCGTGGTCAAACCCAAAACCTTCGGCAACTGGCTGTTCTTCCGCTCCTTTCTGGTGGATGGTTCCACCAAGCCAGGGGTGGAGTCGGTGAAAGCGAACCTGAAGATCTACCAACTCTCCGATGCTGCCAACCCTCCGGCGGTCCAGTTTGCCAATGCCTCAGGCGTGCCAGCCAATTTCGTCGCCCCTGGCGACTACTCCTTCTGGGCCCTGCTCAACCAGGTGATTCAGGAGGAACCTCCCACCGGCGCTGACCCCACCACGTTGGGACTGTTCGCCTCGATCGGCATTGTCAAAGGCAAGCCCTTCAACCCCAACGAGCGCTGGAAAGCCATCCTCGCCGACGCCGCCAACATCGGTGCCGTGACGGCACGAACCCTGGCTCTCAAGATTCGCGAGCCGGAAGCCTATTTCTATCCCAACAGTTCCTGGCGGTTGCCCTTCTTCGGTGGATACAGGTTCGAAGTTTCCCCAGGTGTGGCCAACCTTGATGGTGCGATTTTCTATTACTACTTCGCCACCGGTGTGACTCCGGCCATGGAAGAAAAGATTGTCGGCAAGGGCTCCCAGTATCCCTGGGCCGCGTTGGATTCCAAGGGCGAACGCTTCGATGGCGGCAAAACCTATCGGTTGCGCCTGCCGCCCAACACTCCCGTGGCCGATTTCTGGTCTGTGATCGTGTACGACACACAGACCCGTTCCATGCTGCAGACAGACCAGAAAGCACCGAGCGTCAGCAGCCAGGACAAGGGCATCAAAACCAATGCCGACGGTTCTGTCGATGTCTGGTTTGGCCCAAAGCCCCCTGTTGGATTCGAGAAGAACTGGGTGCAGACGATTCCTGGCAAGGGCTGGTTCACGCTTCTGCGCCTCTATGGTCCGTTGGAGCCCTGGTTCAACAAAACCTGGCGGCCAGGTCCAATCGAATTGCAGAAGTGATTCAGTGATCAACGTCATCGCCTCATCGTGATCGCCATTGCATCGGGCTGCCTGAATGGTTGTTCGGGAGTGTGAACCCTCCCGAACGATACTGCTGTGGAATGTGTCGTGTCTGTCCTTCATGCAGGCCACAGGCTCGGAATGAATGGACAGCTACTGTTGAACGACGTGATTGGACCGACTGGAGCGGTGGCTGGTGATGATCCCGGCCACCAGGACTACCATTCCTGACACTGTGGCCAAGCCGACTGGTTCTCCCAACAGCACAGACGCGCTTCAGTTGATCACCCTGTTCCGCCGCCTTCAGCATGGCCGCCCCTGGCAGCATCAGGCCGATGGCGATCAGGCTCAGACTGAGCCAGACGGGTTGAGACTGGCAACACGAGGGCGAACAACAGGGTCAGGCTGATCACCGACAGGGATTCGAGGGTGAAGGAGTAAGCGATCGGGCCGATGAACAGACCAAGGCCAGCATCGATGATCAGCAACCACCGGTCCGTTGGGTTCAGTTCACCAGCTGAGCCACGAAAAACACGTTGCAGAAGCTGATCGGGTTTTCCCCATGCACCGGGTGGGTGGTGCCATAGGTCTGCAGGGCTTTGAGAACTGTGGCATCCAGCCCTTTGAGCAGCACGTACAGGCTGAGTGGCAGAACGCGCCGCCAATCCAGATCCTTCAGTTCCCATCGGCAGCTCTGCGGCTCCTGGGCAAGCCGAAACCATGCAGGGCCCTGCCTCGATGGTGATCGCCCAGGCAACTCCCATGGCCATGCAGAGCTTCCGCATGGCCGAAGCTCCTGTTAATGGCAGCTTCACCATCATCAAGAAAGCCGGCAAGCAGTTGCTTGTGATAAGCAGCGACTTCAAGACCAAGGAGACAGCCCCCGACCTGAAAGTGGTCTTCAGCCCATCAGCAACCCCATTGGCAAGCACCAAGGCCCCCAGCTTTCCGCTCAAAGCCGGCAGCTACACAATCCTCGCCCCGCTTAAATCCGCCTCCGGCGCCCAGAGCTATGTGATCCCCTCCTCCATCGACCTCAGCCAGCAGGGGTCGCTGCTGATCTGGTGCGAGGCCTTCAACGCCACAATGGCCTGGGCACCCCTGAAGCCCTGAGCCATGCAGGCCCTCGACTGCCTCTGGCTGCTTCAATCGGCCCTGACCGTTGCCCTTGCTGGGCATGGGGCTCGCGGGCCTGACGCTGTTCTCTGTGGCCTGCCGTGCTGAGATCCACAACCACCTGGGCTGGCGCCGGTTGCATGTCAGTGCCAACGTGCTGGCCACCCTGATCGTTCTGGCCCAAGGGCTTCTTCTCGTGAGCTCAATCACAAAGCCATTCCCCTTTGCAATGTCACCAGATAACACCGCATCTTCATCATCTAGGCAGGGCTGGACACCTGGAGTTGCCGCGGCACCTCATAGTGGAGCTCAGCAAAGGCCTCGCCCAAGGCACGCGCCGAGGTGAGCCTCAGGGGTGGGAAGGCGATCTGCCGCGGTAGGAGCGGCGAGCCCTGCCCCAAGGTCACCGAGGCCACCTGAATGATCAGTTCATCAAGCAGGCCAGCATCGAAGAACTGCGCGGCCAACTCGCCGCCTCCGGCAACCCAGATGTTCTTCCCCGCAGCTGTGGCCACCATCTGTTCGTGGACGTGAGTGACAGTGCCAGATACGAAGCGCAGATCGGCATCCCGCACGGTGGGCAGCCTGCGGCTCGAGAAGACCCACGTGGGCTGTTGATAAGGCCAGGGCTTTTCTTCTGGTGTTCCCGCTTTGATGTGATGATCCAACAGCCACTCATAGGTGGATGAACCCATGGCGATCGCACCCACCTCAGCAAGGAAATCTTCGTAGCCTGTGCCTTCGGCTTCTCCGAACTGAAGCAGCCAGTCCAAGGAGTTGTCCTTGGCGGCGATGAAGCCATCCAGGCTGGAGGCGGAATAGTACTGAGTTTTCACTGACGGGCTGACGATGTTGATGATCAAGACAACAACCGTGGCCAAGCGAACCTGATCACAGCGGTTGTGTACTGTGGCAGCATGCATGCCCTCGTGGGCTGAGCGCAATGACCGGAGCACCACTTGTGCCGTAGATCAGCATCTTGATTGCGTCTTGAGCAACCAGGGGAAAGCCTTCGGGCGGCTTCATCATCTCTAGGCGATCAAAGACCCTGGTCAAGTTGACTGATTCTGGCATTGCCCGATTAGGTCGATAGTCCTGACGGGGAAGTCGCTGCCAACCTCACGCCAGATGAGATCACAGATTTCCTTGGCGTACTCACAGGCTGGGCTGGGGTTATGAGGATGGTATTCCTTACACCCACCAGCCCGAGGGGTTCGCCCACGCTGATATCACTCTGCCGACAGAACTCGATTCGATCGAAGGTGACGACATGAGCTGAGGTCAACGTCTTCCTTCAGTCCAAGAGGACTGATCAGCGTGCCCCCAGCCCATGTCGAAAGACACAGGGGGCTCAATCAGCCACGCCAAGTCGGAATTCCTCCCTCTAACAGGGTGCCACGCTGACGCCAGATGGCCTCAGGAGTGACAGAAATCCCGTGCTCAAAGGCTAGATGGGCCGCTTCCTCTGTGGTTGTCGTCCCAGACAGCGCATTGGCAAAGCTTTGATCTTGTTGCAATAGCGTCTTGAGTTGATGCAGGGCGTCTTCGTTCGGAGCAGTGGCAGAGGTGGTCGGTAGGTCACAGGTGGCCATTGGGCCCCTATCTCGAAGTAATTCCACCCTAGGAACGTTGACTCTGGGATGCATCACCTGATGTGGTGAGGTTTTGGACGAGCAGCTACGGCGGTCGGCTGACCTTGCAGCTTTCCTGACCATCAGTGGTAGCAAGGGGTGTGATGCCCAGTGACTCAGCTGCGCGTACCGGCTCAGCACACTCAGACCATGCCCGCCTCCAGTTTTCTGAGAGCTGGTGGGTAGGCAGGCCGTTCTCCACTGCTGGAGGATCTCCAGGGGCGTACGCCCCTGGTTGTGTTTCCCCACCAGGTTGTTCATGCCTGCAGCTGAGCAGGCAGCTGCAGAGTGGCCTCCTCTCCCAGCAGCTGCTCGATCAGAAGAAGAACTTCACACCGGCTTCGACGCCATTCTGATTGATGTTGAAGGCATTTTCGGGATCCTCTCCATTACGTCCCCCCAGGTGCAGATAGCGCCAGGAGATGTTGAGCTGGGTGGAGTTGCCGATGGCATAGCCCACCCCCAGCTGCGTGTTCCAGGAGTAATCATCGGCGTTGTTCAGCCCGAATCCGCCGATGTCGGCGCGGGCGAACAGCCTGAGGCGCGGGGAGAGAAACAGCATGGCCTGGGTGCCCAGCAGGGGCTGAGCCACAGTGCTCCCGAACGACTGTTGTGGTTGAAGGTTCAATCCCTCAAGCGTCCTGGATCCCTCCAGGCGCGGCCCTCTGAAGGTGAGGGTTCGGCCGGGACCGCTGCTCTGCACGGCCAGGTTGTACTGCATGTTCACGAACCGCACGCCCGCGTAGGGGATGACAGCGAAGCTGCCGGCGCGGGCCACGGCTGATTCCCGATCGCCGAAGCGATAACGCAGGGCCAGGTCGTAGAGGCCTTGAATGTTGCTGATGCTGGCAGCGACGCTGCGTTGGCTGTCAGGGGTGAGGGTGAGGCTGCGGCGGCCGAGCGGGCCTTCGATCGAGCGTGTTGTGATGTCCTGCAGCCTGCCTTCTTCCCCGGCGACGGAGACATAGCTGATGTCGGTGAGGAGGCCGATGCGGCCGTACTCCACACTGCCGCGGATGGAGGCCACACCGGTGAGCGACTTCAGCACCTGGCCGAGGTTGAGATCCAGTTCGGTGTCGAAGCCTTTGACGGTGGTGGACCCGGTGGTGCGCAGCGGCGCGAATCCATAGAGCTCCACACTGCCGGCCCACGGCGATGGTGCGCCTTCGCTGGCCGCCGGGTCAACGGAGCCTCGTTCAAGCTGGGCCGTCTCACTCAGACCCGTCTCACCCTGAGCTTCTTCACCTTGTGCTGGGTCGGCCTGAACGGATGCCCTCAGGATCGGCCCCATCAAGCTGGAGGCCGCCGTAGCCGGCTCAGCAGCGTTCGCCACAGAGGCCTCGAGGGCGCCACCCAGAGCAGCGATCAGCCACACAGCGCTGATCCGCTGGAGCGGAAGCGCTGAACGACCAGCGTGAGAGCGAGGCAGGCACCAGACCATCGGCTGAAGGGAAGGGAGTGACATCACTTGTTCGAGGCCGGTGTCAGAAGGCTTTGAACACGCCGAGCATCCCACAAGGGGCCGGGCCGGTATCGACGGGAGGCGCGATTCGAAGGGGCGGCACCTGTGGCCGTTGCGGCGGGTTGCGCTCATCGGCCACCCAATCCGCCGGCGATCAGCAGCACCAGAGCCACCAGGCCGATCAGGGTGAGGGCCAGGGCCGTCGCCGTGGCGATCGAGGCCTTTTCGATGTAAATGAAATCGTCATACTTCAAGCGCCGCACCACCCTGCGGTGCTGACGCGTGGCCGCTGCCATGGCCACGATCCCCGTGACCACAAACCCGATCGAGATCAAGCGCACGCTGAGATGGGCATGGGAGCTGCCCTCAAAGCGGCTGGCCTCGATCGCTCCGATGATCTTGTCGAGACCGAAGCCGAAGCTGATCAGCGACAGGCAGGTGCGGATCCAGGCCATCAGCGTGCGCTCCGCCGCCTCCCGGTTGCGTTCCTTGGCCAGTTCATTGGTGAGGTTCATGGGGTGTCAGATGGCGAGGATGGTGTGCTCAGGATCCAGGCGGGAGCGGCTGGTCTTGCTCCAGCCGCCGTTCAGCCTCCAGTTCCCTGGCGAGGAACACATTGAGGAAGGTGCGGATCACGGCCACCGTCGCCAGTTGGATCAGGTTGCTGTCCGTGGGAGCTGTGGTGGTGGCGACGATGTCGGCACCGAGCTGAAACTCCAGCGCCATCGATAGCCAGCTGCCGAAACAGAGGCGAACCGCGCTGGGGGGGCGGCGCCCGCGATGGGCCAGCACGGGCAGGAACGGCAGGGCCAGGCGAAAGGTGGCGATCATGCCGGCCACCACACAGAGCACCGACAGGGCTTCCAGGCTGAGGCGAACGACAGTCGCCAGACCCTGCAGCAGGGCCTCGGAGGATTCAAGCCAGGGCATCTACAGGGCGGCGAAGGGCACCGACTGCCTCTGGCGTTGCCAGCGCAGAAAGGGAATCGACAGCAGCACGGTGACCACGAGGTAGGCCAGCACCGCGAGTTTGAGGCCGGGAATGTCGCTGCCGTAGGTCGTCGCGAACAGCAGGGCCAGGCCCGGGTTCCGCATGGAGGTGACCAGGGCGATCGTGACGCGTTCCCGGGGCTCAGGGCCAGCGATCCCGTAGCCGATGGTCAGGGACGCCAGCACCATCACCGCCATGAAGGGCAGAGCCAGCAGGTTGGCGCCCACGAAGGCGACCAGCAGGGGCAACGACTTGACCAGCACCAGCACGATCAGCAGCAGCAACAGGCCATTGGCCAGCTTGTCGAGAGGACCGGACAGCCGCTCTGCCAAGCCAGGCCGCCAGCGCCTCAGCGTCAGACCCGCCAGCAGGGGCAGCACCTGGGTCTTGCCCACCTGCAGGGCTACCGTCCTCGCCGTGATGTCCCAGCCGGATACCCCGAAGGAGGACTGGTACAGGTCGGCGACCAGCGGAATCGACACGATCGCCGCCACGGCCACACAGGCCTGGAGCACAGCGGCCAGCTCACGGTCGCCGCCGACCTTGCCCGCCTTGCGCAGGGTGAGCGGAGCGCTTGGGGAGGCCGCCATCAGGGCGATGCCGATGCGGGCCGGTTGGGTCAGGGCCAAGCTCAGCGGCAGCTTCATCAGCAGCAGGGCGACCAGGGGCACCAGCACACAGGAGCCGATCAAGACCCGGATCACCAGGGCGGGTCTTCGGCTCAGGCGAACGATCGCCTCTCCAGTCAGACCCACTCCCAGAGCGAACATGATCGTGAACAGGGCGGCGCTGACGATCAACAGGGAGGGCTGGCCCATGGCATCAGATGGCAGGAGAAACAGATGGAGCTGGCTGGATGGAGAGAAATCGAGCCAGCTGGATGGAAACTGAGCGATTCAGAGGCAAGTGACTGAGGTTCAACCGCTCGGATCCAAGCTGGTTCCAGTGAGATCAGCCTCCTGGAACACAGCGCCGGTGAGGATGGCGCCGCGGAGATCGGCCTTGGTGAGGATGGCGCGGGTGAAGTTGGCCTGGCTGAGGTCCGCCCCGGCCAGATTGGCCTCGCTGAGATCGGCCTCCGTGAAGTTGGCCCCTTGCAGATCCGAACCCTGGAGATTCGCCTTGCGCAACACCGTTGCGCTGAAGTTGCCGCCTCGCCAACGGCTGAACGGAATCTTGATCCCCTCCAGATTGGTGGCCTGCAGATCGAAATCGTCCTGCCAGATGCCATCAGAGCACAGATCTTCAAGGGCGCGGATGCGTGCCAGGCTGAATCTGATGCCAGCCTCTTGCTGCGCCAACAACAGCGAGAGTTGCTCGTGATGTTCTCTCTCCTTGCGACGACCCGCCTCCAGGATGTAAACAAGACCCGCTGTGACGATGCTGAACGACTCCACATTGTCAATGCTGATGACGTCCAGGAAATTGCTGGTCAGGCAGTTCTCGCTGGGTTCGGCTCCATGGCAGTTGTCGAAACGATTGACGACGGACAGCAACACAAAGGATAGGGTTGCTGCCATCAACAGCCTGAATCTGAAGGAGCGATCCAGCAGCAGGAAGAACGGTGACTCGCGGCGGAGCTGCTGACGGGTCAGCCAGGTGGATCGTTTGGGCAGTGTCATCGGAGGAGTGATCACCTTGCGGCAGGCGTCAGCCAAGGGGTGGAAATCAGCTGACAGAAAGGGATGGCGGCGCCATGGCTTCAGGGCCGCACGATGCAGCGAAAGCCCATGTGGCCGGTGGAGGTGTCGATGCCCTGGGCCATGCGCGCCGCCGGCCGGTAGCGACGGCAATAGCTGGGGGCGCACAGAAACGAGCCGCCCTTCACCACCTTGCGGGGCATCGTTCCGTGCTGGCTGGCGGGGTCGATGCTGGCCTCCCGGGCGGCAGCCGCTTCGGCGCAGCAGCCGCTGCTGGCCTCAGCCGGTAACGCCCCATCGGCTTGGTGCGGGTGGGGGCCGTACCAGCTATCGGTCCACTCCCACACGTTGCCGATGCAATCGAGCAGCCCGAAGCCGTTGGCAGGAAAGGCGCCCACCGGTGAGGTGCCGGCATAGCCGTCGAGCAGGCTGTTGTGGTGGGGGAAGTCGCCCTGGAAAGTGTTCGCCACCGGGCGGCCCTCCGGGTGCAGCGCATCCCCCCAGGCGAACTCGCAGCCTTCACGGCCGCCCCAGGCGGCCCGCTCCCATTCGGCTTCGCTCGGCAACTGTTTGCCGCACCAGGCGGCATAAGCGGCCGCATCCTCATGGGCCACATGCACCACCGGATGCAGCGGGCGGTTCCTGATTGAGCTGCCGGGGCCCTCCGGGTGGCGCCAGTCGGCGCCGGGGATGTACTGCCACCAGCGGTAGGGATCGTCCGTTCCCACCGGCCCGGGCGGGGGCACGAACACGATCGAAGCGGGCGCCAGCCGCTCTGGTGGCGCCTCGGGATAGAGGGCCGGATCGGCCGGCCGCTCGGCCAGGGTGCGGTGGCCGGTGGCCTTCACGAACTTGAGGAACTGGGCGTTGGTGACCGGAGCACGGTCGATCCAGAAGCCCTCCAGCGCCACCCGGTGGGCCGGAGCCTCCTCCGGGTAGTGGTGGTTGGAGCCCATCAGGAACGTGCCCGCGGGGATCCAGGCCATGTCCCGCGCCGGCGGTCGCCCCGGCCGGAGAGCCGGGGCAGGGGAACGGTTCGAGGCCATGGCGACTCCGCGGAACGCTGCGTTGCTCAGTGGCCGCCGCTCGCTGCGGAGGTCATCTTCGCGATCACCTCCTCCAGCGAGAAGCTCGCCGCCTTCTGCCGGGGCGGATACTCCTGGAAGGTGGCCAGGAACCGCCCCGCGATCACCTGGGCCGGCACCAGGGCGAAGGCGTGGTCGAGCATCCAGTCCCAATAGGTGTTGGAGGTGATGTCGGCCCGCTCATAGGGATCGGTGAGCAGGTTGAAGATCTTCGGCACCCGCAGCGGCGTGAAGGGCTCGGCCCAGACCTGCAGCGTGCCGGTGGCGCGCTGCTCCATGAACACGAACTTCCAGTTGTCGTAGCGCAGGCCGGTGAGGTCGCCGTCGTCGGAGAAGTAGAAGAATTCAACCCGGGGGCTCTTATCGCTCTGGCCCGTCCAGTAGTCGAGCATGTTGTAGCCATCCAGGTGGATCTTGAAGGTCTTGGAGCCCACCGTGTGGCCCTCCAGGAGCTTCTCCTTGATCTGGGGTTCGCCGGCCGCCGCCAGCAGGGTGGGCAGCCAGTCGAGATGGCTGACGATGCCGGTGTAGAGCGTGCCGGGCGCGATCTTCCCGGGCCAGCGCACCAGGGCCGGTACCCGGTAGGCCCCTTCCCAGTTGGAGTTCTTCTCGTTGCGGAACGGGGTCATGCCGGCATCGGGCCAGCTGTTCATGTGGGGCCCGTTGTCGGTGCTGTACATCACGATCGTGTCATCGGTGATGCCCAGCTCATCGAGCAGGTCGAGCATCTCGCCGATGCAGTTGTCGTGATAGATCATCACGTCGTGGTACTCCGACTGCCACCGCCCCGACTGGCCCAGATCCTGGGGCCGTGCGTGGGTGCGGAAGTGCATGTGGGTGGTGTTGAACCACACGAAGAAGGGCTCTCCTGAGGCCACGGCATCACGGATGAAGCGCTTGGCTTCGGCCATGAACTCCTCGTCGCAGTTCTCCATCCGCTTCTTGGTGAGCGGGCCGGTGTTCTCGATCCGCTGGGTGCCATCACCGTTGGCCCAGCAGTGCAGCACGCCGCGGGGGCCGAAGTTCTTCTGGAAATCGGGGAAGTCTTCCGGCTTGGGATAATCGCGCAGCTCCGGTTCCTCCTCAGCATTGAGGTGGTAAAGGTTGCCGAAGAACTCGTCGAAGCCGTGCATCGTCGGCAGATGCTCGTCGCGGTCGCCGAAGTGGTTCTTGCCGAACTGGCCGGTGCGGTAGCCCAGCGGTTGGAGCAGTTCGGCGATGGTGGGGTCTTCGGCGCGGTAGCCCAGCTCGGCGCCCGGCAGCCCCACCTTGCTCAGACCGGTGCGGAACACGCTCTGGCCGGAGATGAAGGCGGCCCGCCCGGCGGTGCAGCTCTGCTCGGCGTAGTAATGGATGAAGCGCCCGCCCTCCTTGGCGACACGGTCGATGTTGGGGGTCTGATAGCCCATCAGCCCATCGCTGTAGCAACTCAGGTTGCTCTGGCCGATGTCATCGCCCCAGAGGATCAGGATGTTGGGTTGTCCGTTGGGCATGGCAGGTGGAGGCTGGTGTTGAGGAGGCGGGCCCGGGGCTGGAGAAGGATGCAGCCCCGGCACGCTGATGAACTCAGCTACAACCTGCTGCCCATGGCAGGGTGGGGCCACTCAAAAAGTGCAAGCTTCGATGGCTCCGCTCCACCGGTTCGAGGCTGTCGAGGAGCTCGAAACCCAGCTGCGAGCGGCGGGCCTGGATCTGCGCCTGCTTCAGCTCTCCAACGGCAACCTCAGCGGCCGCCTGGTCACCCGCCAGCTCGGGCCGCTGCGGTTGCTGCGGCTTCAGGTCAACCGTTGTCTGCACGTGGCTGGCGGCAAGCCACGCGACCAACGGCTGATGGCACTGAACCTGGTGTCCGACCGCAACGCGACACCCCTGCGGGCCCACGGCACCGCCGTCGGTGCCGATGCGTTGTTCGGACTCGATCCCCAGGCGGATGTCCATCTCTCCACGCCTGAGCGGATGGATCTGGCCGTGGTGATGGTCAACCCCGGCATGCTGACGCGTTGGAGCAGCGGCAAGGGGAGCCTCGATCTGGGATCGGCGCCCTTCCGCTTCAATGTGCTGCCCATTGACGCCGCCAGCCGCACGCCGCTCCAGCGCTGGTTGCTCAATCTGCTGCCCCTCCATTCGAAGACACCCTCTGTGCCAGCACCGTCAGAACCTGAAGGAAGTGCAGAGGGTCTCCTCCCACTGCTCGTTGACGCTCTGGAGCAGGGCCTCAGGCAGCAGGGCTGGCCCGACCGCCCGCCGGCGCGGATCGAACTTGTCAAGCAGGTGCAGCGCTGGACGGAGGAGCATCCGCTCGAGCCGATCAGCCTGGAGGCGCTCTGCCGTGAGATGTATGTGGGGCGACGCACCCTGATCCAGGGGTTCCGGGAGCACCTGGGCATGGGCCCGATGGCTTACTTCAAGCTGCAGCGGCTGCATGGTGTGCGCCGCGGGCTGCTGGAGGCCCAGCCGGGCAGCGCAACGATCTCAGGGTTGGCGGCCTCGTGGGGCTTCCTCAATGCGGGGCATTTCGCCCGGGATTACCGCCGGCTGTTCGGGGAGCTTCCCAGTGCCACGCTCTCCAGCCGCCGCGGGTTGGCTCGCGGGGGGCACGGCACAGCGCTCGACCACTCCCCCTCCTGATCCGCTTGCCGCTGGTGGGGCCGCGAACACGCTGGCCCAGTCGTTGCGCATGCTCACCACCGTCCAGCCCCGCCGGGGCGCCTCGTTCAAGGCCCGATCGAGACGGCCGAAGGCCGACTCCCGGTCGTAGGCCACCTCCCGCTCGGCGTCGTCGTGGTGAACGATCACTCCCAGCCGTTGCCCGGGCTGGCTCGTGACCCACTCGAGCATCTCCAGATCGCCGTCGGAGTTGCCGAAAGCGGCGACCGGCCTGCGGCCGATCAGCTGCTCGATCAGGACCGGCTTCATGGCCCGATCGGCGATGGTCTGCATCTTGCTGTGGCGCTGGATCACCGGCAAACCGCCCTCGCGGGCATAGGTGGTGACGACGCTGGAGCCGATCACCTGCTCCGGAGGGATGCCGTAGGCCTGCTCGGCGAACACCCGCATGAACTCCACGCCGCCGGCCGACACGATGTAGGTGCGGAATCCATTGGCACGCAGGTGCTGCAGCAGCTCCTGCATCGGCTGGTAGGTGAGGTCGGTGTAAGGCCGCTGCAGGGTCGGGTGGCAGGCGCTGTCCAGCCACGCGCGCACCTGATCGCGGAACGCCTCCGTGCTCATGCCGGCATGGGTGATCCCCACGAGTTCCAGCAGGCCCTTGATGCCCATGGGGAGCACGGCCTCCCCGTTGCCGGTAGCGGTTGCGGCGGCGATGACCGGGTTGGTGGCGAGCCCGGGCTGTTGGGCCACCAGGGCGCGGGCCCGCTCGATCGCGAAGGCCAGCTGCACGTACATCGGCTGCTCAGGCCAAAGCGTGCCGTCGTTGTCGAAGACGGCGATGCGCTCCTCGGGTGGCAGATAGCTCTCTCCCCCCGGCTGGCTGACGCTGGCGACGAAGGCCAGGATCCGCGATCGGGTGGCACCGTCCCGCCAGGACGGGAGCGGCTGCGTGGACCCCGCGGGGCTGGCCTGGTTCGCCATGGCGGGCGCCAAAGGGGCCATCATCGCCACAGCGAGCAGGCTTGCCGCTGCCGTGGTCAGGACGCTCATCAGCACACTGTTCCCTCCCCAGCCGAGCCAGCGAACAGCCGCTGCAGGGGCGGCAGCAGGGCCTCCAGGGCACGCCGCGATGGCCCAGGCGCCGCATGGGCCCGGGCCGACATCTGGGCGATGTTCAGCCCTGTCACCAGCACCAGGAACCCCGGGCTGTGGCCGAATCCCCTCTGCCCGGGCCACCGCCAAGCTCCGCAGGTTCAGGACTTCTTTTGCCACCAGCATCGCTCCCCGAAACTCCTTCCCTGCCAGCCACTCTGGGGTGTTGCTGGGGGCGTACGGGCTGGTCGGATCCACCACCCCGGTGTTCCAGGCTTGAAGGGCAGGCTTGCTCTCAGGCGGCGTTGAGGAGAACCGCGGCAGCTTCCCGGGCGTGGATGGCAGCTCTGGAATCGCGCTCCAGGAAGCACAGCACCAGGGCACCCTCCAGTAAGAGGTGAAGGTGTGAGGCGAGGCGCTCTGGATCAGCGACGCCCAGGTCGCGGCACTGCCCTGTCAGCAGCTCCCGGCAGCTGGCCTTGAAGGCTTCCGCGGCCTGGCGTGGACGATCACCTGCGTCGGGGTATTCGCTGGCCGCTTTGATGAACAGGCAGCCGTGGAAGGTGGGGGAACGCACCCAATCGGCCAGCCAGTCGAACACCGCCAGAACCCGGCCATGGCTTCCCCCCTTTGCCTGCGTGAGGCGGGTGGTGAGGCTGCTGGTGATCTGGCCGGCCAGGCGCTCGAGCACGGCGGCGATCAGCTCTTCCTTCGAGCCGAACTGCTTGTAAAGGGTCATTTTGGCCACGCCAGCTTCGGCGAGCAGCGTGTCGATCCCCACGGCCCGGTAGCCCTGGCGGGCAAACAGCTCCTGTGCCGTGTTCAACAGGTCTTCGCGCTTGGCCGAGGCCCTGGCCGTACGGGTTCTGCCTGGTGCTGGCTTGGTGCTGGCGGCCCTCTCAGCCATGGCGGTCACGATCTGAGCCAACCGTAGGCGATAGACAGAACAGTCTGCTAACTTTCTGGTGTTCAGACAGGTCGGTCTACTTCCGGCGGGCCGGGTTTCGGTTCTGTTTCGGGGCCTTGCCTCTCCCCTGCTTCTGCGCGCGCCTCCACCCCACTGCTCGCTTCACCATGCTTCGTCTCCACGGCCATGAACTCTCCGGCAACAGCGCCAAGGTGCGCCTCCTGCTCGACCTTCTTGGCGTGCCCTACGAGTGGGTGCGTGTCGATCTGATGAAGGGAGAACACAAGCAACCCCCCTTCCTGGCGCTCAACCCCTTCGGCCAGGTACCCGTTCTGGAAGAGGGGGCCAGCGTCCTTTCCGATGCCCAGGCGATCCTTTACTACCTGGCAGCCCGACAAGGGGATGGTCAGTGGCTTCCCGTCGACCCTTACGAGCAGGCCAAGGTGGTGCGCTGGCTCTCCACGGCCGCCGGTGAGGTACGGCAAGGCCCCGAAAACGCCCGGCTGTTTCACCGCTTCGGGGTGAAAAGCCTTTCGATCGAGCACGCCCAGGAGAAGTCCAGCTTCATCCTCGGACAACTCGACCGGCACCTGAGCGATCGCCAGTGGCTGGAGCTGGAACGGCCGACGATCGCGGACATCGCCGTGTTCCCCTACATAGCTTTGGCAGGAGAGGGGGGGATCGATCTCACGCCCTATCCCAATGTCCTGGCCTGGATCCGGCGGATTCAGGCGCTGCCGGGCTATGCCCCGATCGCTGGCCTTGATGCGGAGCTGAGCCTGTAGCCATGACCGAGCACTACCTGCATCGCCATCTCACTCCAGCGGTGGCAGCGGCGCAGCTTCAGGCCTACGGGCAGAGCCAGGCTGGCCCGATGGCACCGCAACCAGATCGGCTGGGGGCACGGGAGGTCGCCTTCATCCGTGCCCGCGACAGTTTCTATCTCGCCAGCCTCACCGAATCGGGTGCTCCCTACATCCAGCACCGAGGTGGGCCGGTGGGCTTCCTGCGGGTGATTGATGAGCGCACCCTGGGATTTGCCGATTACGCCGGCAACAGGCAACTGCTCTCCACCGGTCATGTGCGAGCCGATCCGCGAGTGGCCCTGTTCCTGATGGATTACGGCGCCAGGCGACGGCTCAAAATCGATGCTGAGGCTGAAGTGGTTCCACTTCACGTGCATCCAGCGCCAAACCAGGCGACGTGGTTGCGGGCGCAGGATGCTGAGGCCGGTGCAGTGGAGCGCCTGTTTCGCCTCAAGGTGGTGGCCTTCGACTGGAACTGCCCCCAATTCATCACGCCCCGCTTCACGGCAACAGACGTGGAGGAGCGGGAACGGGCTCTGCGCGAGCACATCGCCACCCTTGAGCAGCAACTGCTTGAACGTCAACGCCCCGCAAGGGATCAAGGCCAACAAGGAGAGGAACTCCGGGATGGCTGATGGCGCCACGATGACTGCCGGCAACATGGCCGTCCAGCCACTGGCCCATCGGTGAGCGGTGCTTCTCGCTCACTCAACAACGTCACGGACAATGGCCTCTGCAGTGCCACTTCACCTCAATCGTCCTTGTGTTGTGCCGGTTGCTCAGAAGCCAAACACCCACCTGGACCAGCCCAGCATGGCTTGCCCCTTGAGCTGCTCGATACCAACCCGCGCCACGGGCGGGAGCATCAACCTGGGCGCGCTGCAGAGCTAGACGACCAGGCTTCAGGCAGGGCGGTGCAGGAAGTGCTGGCTGATCTGGATCAGTTCCCCTGCGATCACCACCACCAACAGGCGAAACACCCAGACCCGGGCGGCCGGCAACAGGGCGAGGCGAGCAGCCAGCATGCCGCCGCCGATGCTGCCGAATGCCATGGCGCCGCCGGGCAGCCAGGCCACATGGCCATCGCGGGCAAACACCAGCAGAGACACCAGGGTGGTTGGAATCAGTACCAGGTTCTTGACGGCGTTGGCCGCCGTGAGGGGGAGGCGCACCACAAGCACGAGAGCCAGGAGAAGGTAAGTGGCGCCGTCGAGCACGATGAACCCCACCCAGGTGCCGATGCCGAAGAAGATCAGCGCTTCCTTGAGACTGAACCGGGCCGATTCCTGGGGCGGCTGGTTCAGGGCGGCCTTCAGTTTGGTGAACAGGAGGATCAGGGCCACCAGTACGGCAGCCGTGATCGCCAGCCCCAGATTCCGCGCCGGTATCGCATCGGCCAGCAAGGCACCAGCCACACTGCCGAGCGTCGCCGGGCCGGCCACCCGCAGGGCCATCCGCCAGGGCAGGGCACCGGCTTGCGCGAAGGTGGCAACGGCCGTGGTGCAGCCCACGATCACCGGCAGGCGGTTGGTGGCGTTGGCCATCTCCGGATCCATGCCCAGGGAGATCAGCATCGGCAGGCTCACCGCAGACCCGCTGGAGGCCAGGGTGTTCAGAAAGGCACAGACGGCCCCGGCCAGGCTGACGAGGCTGTAGTCCATCCAACCAGTCATTCGCCGAGGTCAGCAATCGCTGCCTGGAGTCTGGCTCCTGTGGGCTGGGAGGCTTTCGCATCCCGTGGCCGGGTCCGTCAAGGGAGCCGCTTGTCCATGCAAAACCCTTGGCGGACCTGGCTGCAGATCCAGAGGTGCAGCCAACGAACACCCTGCCTACCGCGTGACGGCCTGCGATATCGGGCGCAGCGGCCATGGAACCGCAGCTGTAACCAACGCGTTGGCTTGATCCTCAGTTGAGCTCGTAGGAGTCAAAGCCCGGCAGTTCCTCGACTTGCTCCAGCAAGAATCAAGGGAACGTGTAGCTGAGAGTACAGAATCAATAATCTGCTAAAATGAGAAAGTATTAAAAAGGAGAAGATTTGGAACTGAGGAAGTCCGTTGTTCTCCTCGCCATGGCGCTCGGCCTGCTTCATGCAACCGCCAAGGCCGAACCGATCACCTTCTTCGTCGGTGCGGATCCACAGTACAGTTTTGGTGATGATGCCCTAGCCACTGAAACCGGCTTGCGCGCAGCCCGTATGTTGAATCATTGCACGGACTGTAGCAAGGTCCTCGTTGTTGCTGGTGATCTGTCCCACGACAAACCCGACAAAGCCCGAAAATACGGCGAAGTATTCCATCTCCCAATCGAGAAACTCGGCATCAAGGTATTTGATGGCCTTGGCAATCATGATAACGATAACTTCGCTGATGACTGGGTGAGTTTCGACAGTCCACGAGGTTTGTACCATATGGGCTCCCTTGCTTCCGACGACCGGGCCAAGCCAATGAGCTTGCCGGAGATTGAGGGGCATAACTTTGTTGCCCCTAGATTTTTAGGCTGGCGTGTCTACGATCTATTCCTTAGTCAGATTGACAATGAAGAAAAACCTTCTCAGGATGACATTATCTGGAGAGCCGCTACTTCCCTTAAGGATGGCAGGTATAACAATATGCTGACGAGTTGCGGCTCCTTCGGATACGGTGATGCTTGGTACTGCATGAATGAGGATGCCTATTACTACGCGATTGAGCTCAATAAGCCAACATATAACTTCTCATTCAACTTGAATTTCTGGAGTACACCAAATCCGAAACCGGGTGTTCTCTTGGTCCAGCTGCACAACGAGCTTTACTCGACGACCTCTACGAGGTACCTCAAAAGAATTCGAGATAAGCTATCCAGTGAAGGACGCCTAGACCTACCGGTAATCCTCTTTTCCCACAGGTTAGATGGCACAATGTCACCAGAGTTTGAGCAAGTTGCAGCAGACATGAACATCGCTGCTGTTATCCATGGACACTACGGATGTGACAACCGCAGCTCACCCGAGAAGCTCAACGGCCACTGTGACGCCAGTAACACATGGGATGACCTTAGAAACTGGAAACAGGAGATCTACAATCGCAACAGAGTTAATGTACCCATCATTGATGTCAATGCGCTGCTGTACGGCATCTTTTGGGCAGTCCAGATTGATCCCAGCAAGGGAACGATTGCCTTTGTCCGATTCAACTCGAAAGAAATGATGGTGGAAAGCAGACGTGGCGGGAAGAGCTTCATTTCGTTGAAAACTGGTACGTTCGCGGATCTCATGACTCAGGTATTTCGAAACAATCCTAGTGCAATCAACATCCCGCGAAGGAAGAACGCCATCATGAAATGTGACTATGAAGCAGGTAGGGTGAATGCCAGCAATAATAAATACTCAGTTGCCAATTGCAGTTACTAATCATCTTTCCACGTTAATTCTGTCACCGTCTCTCTATTGGTCAGGCTCATTTTGGCAATGGGCATGTAAGCTCTCGAGAATTGTTATTGTCAAGCCAAGATTGGCGCTACAAGACTGGCGCTAGTGGGCCCCGCAGGCGCGGGTCTCCAGCAGGCCCCTCATCAAGGGGTTCCGCCAGAGGTCGCTAGGGCAGCTTCCAGTTGCCTTCGCAGCGGCGCAGTTCCAGCTCGATGGCGAGCCGGCGAGGAAAGGATTGCGGGTCCAGGTCAATGCCACCAACCAGCGCAGGTGACGCGTGTGGCGGTAGAGCCACCCCCAGCAGGTGATCTTGAACGAGCGGTTTTTCATGCCTGAGGCGCCAAAGAACACCGCTCCCGCCACCCTGGTCCGGGTTTGACAAAGGGGCGCAGACCCTCGCGTCAGCCCTTGAAAGACCCGGCCGCAGACCGAAAGGCGCAGCCAACGAACACCCTGCCCACCGCGTGACGGCCTGCGGTATCTGGCGCAGCGGGCATGAAACTGCCGCCTCAGGGCTCCTCAAAGGGATAGAAGCCCGGCTGCTCCTCCACCTGCTGGCGGACCAGATAGGGGTTGGAGGACCAGCTATCCCAGGCCGAACCCACCAGGCCCTGGTCGGTGGCAGGAAGCGGGGTTCAGCCTGGAGGCACTCCGGCTCAGGCTCTTACCAGCCTTGGGCACAGGCAACTTGCCAGGCCTCGATCGTGGCGGCCAGTTGAGCGTCGGTGGATGCAGGTTGGCGTGGAGACGTCGGCTCCATGGCAGCAACGACGTAGAACACCATCCCCACCCAGCGGCTGCTGCAAGTCAGGCAGGAGGACCCTCGGGTCCTCGCGTCAGCCCTTGCCGGTTGCTGCACCCATCCCCGAGCTCAGTGAAGGTTGATGGGGTGCCGGTGGATCATCGGGGTGGGGTTTGGCGGGCCTGTAGGAGCCAGATAATCGCGCCCTCAGGGCATAACAGCAGCGGCTACCCGAGGTTTCTTGAGGTAAAGGTAGAACCCGGGAATAACTTCCAAGTCGGGGCCAAAGGCCAACTTTTTCAGCGAACCTTTTGCGCTTTGTACAGGCACCCACTCCAATGCCTCACCCATCACATCAAGCAAAGCGATGTACTGCTTGACTCCAGATTGCTTCGTTCCAGCATTCAAGTGACAGAGTTCGCCTGACCGGGATACAACCCAGAGCCAAGCCGTACCTCCGTATTTGGTGTCACCGATTCGATCCTCTTTCTCTCTTAGCCAATGTCTAAGCTTTTCATCAAAGTGTAAGCGGTTCATTGGCGTTTTCGCTGACATCTTGGCTAGGCTCATTGCACTGGTTTTAAGTCTTTGCAATCCTAATATAGTTCGCAGTCTCCGATCGTGCGAACACGTCCAAGAGTGCCGGCATATTGATGCCCAGATTTGCAATGCCCTTGCAATCAGCGCGTTTTCATCAGTCATGCGTGCACCGAAGCAGCTCTGAAGGCGTCGCCAAAGTCCAAAGAAGTCTCTTGGCCAACGTGCTTCGCTTTTACGAAAGCCACACTATTCACGACTGGAATGGAATGCAAGAGTCCACAATCAAGAAAGGATTTCATTGGCCACTGTGGAAGCTGCTGGAACTGGATAGGAAGCGCGCTTCAGGCCAAGACGTTTCACTCGTAACGCTGGTCGTCATCAGCAGCCCCTAGCCATGCTGAAGTGGTCAGGGTCCTCACTGAGCACCCGGATCAGATCTTCGCGCTCCCTCAGCAGGCGGTGGGGTCGGGCAGTGGCAAACGCGGTCTCAGCGACAATCCGTTCGGCCTGGCCTTCTGGCAGTCGCACTTCTGGGGCGGCATCGGGCTCACGGGCCTGATGCTGGTCTCTGTGGCCTGCCGTCCTGAGATCCACAAGCACCTGCGTTGGCGCCGGTTGCATGTCAGTGCCAACGTGCTGGCCACGCTGATCTTTCTGGCCCAAGGGATCAGTGGACCCCGGGATCTGTTGGAGATCCCGCTCAGCTGGCAAAAGCCGACGATCTACGCCTGTGACTACCAGGCGAGAACCTGTTCGCCACCTGCTTCGGGGGTGTCACCTTCCTGAGGGATCGTTGCAGATTCCTTGTGGCCGGCATCCTCAGGAAGGGAAACCAGGAGAAGCATGAGCGCAAGGGGTCAGCAGAGCGATCGAGCTGAGAGACACGGCCAGGGGATGGACCCTGCATCCATGCAACCAACGGGTTCAACGCGTTCACTCCTCGTCGTCAGACCCACCGACAGGCACCAGGCGGATCTGCTTGCGACCCAGCTTGATCTCGAATTCATTGCCGGGCTGGAGTTCGAGCATGGCGGTGTAGGCCTTGCCGATCAGCAGGTTGCCGTTGCCCTGCACAGTGGCCACATAGCTCAAGGAGCGGCCGGCCTTGCCTTTGCTGGTGCCAGTCCCCTCCCCGAGACTGACCCCCTTTGCCTCCAGCAGCGCCGCATAAAAGGCCGTGAAGTTCAGCCGTTCATTGCCGTCCTTCTTGGTGCTCACATAACCGGCGGCTCGCACCAGATCCGACTTTGAGGTTCGCAAGCCTCGCCATCACCATCACCATCACCGTCGAGGTAGGTGTGGCCGTCCCGCAGAAGTTGCTGGCCGCGCTTCCACGAACCAACCTCCGCATACCTCAAACGACGTCCTGACCATGAGGGAGCTCCTGACCACGGGTCAGGGTTAATGATCGTCAGGCTCGCGGGTCGTCGCTGTGATGCTCCGGTGCTTTTGGTGCCTCCCCTCAGAGCAGCTCGCCAATCCCATGGTCGCTGAATTCCACCAGGTGCTTTCCAGTCTCCAAGGCGGGAAGGTCTGCTGGCTTCTCTCGATCCAGATAGGCCGCAGCATCACAGCCTTCGAGGTACTCGCGATACACAAAGGCCTGGCCCTGCTGTCCGCCTCCACCTACGGCGCCGGGATGGCCGGTCTGAAGCTCGGCGTTCTGGCCTACCTGCTGGTCGTCGTGCTGCTTTTGATTCCCTTCCTCCGCTGGCGCAGAGGCCAGCTGCAGCTGGCTCGAGCCGTCAACCGGCGGCAGGCGGAGTGCGGGTCGGTGTGCCGAAGCTCCCAGGCGGCCAGGGGGGCACAGTGAGGCCGTTGCCATCGCGCATGGCGTGGTACCCCGGCGAAAGGATCTCGACCCCGGCCTCGGCGAACTGATCCTGGACGGCCCCCAGCAGATCCGAAAGGGTGCTGCGGTACGTGTCCACATCTTCTACGTAGGCGTTGAGTTCATAGCTGATGTGGAAGTCGTTCAGTGAGGTCTGGAGCACGAATGGGGGCATCTCCCGGCTGATGCCTGAGGTGGCGCTGGCCGCCTCCAGCATCAGCCGGTGAACCTGGCGCCAGGGCACGTCGTAGCCAATGGTGACGGTGGTGGCGATCACCACCGGCTCAGCGATCTCCCGGCGGGCCAGGCTGTAATTGACGATCGAGGCCCCCAGCACAGTGGCGTTGGGGATGCTCACCACCTCATTGTGGGGCGTGCGCAGGCGGGTCACCAACAGGGCGGAGTCGTGAACGATGCCGACGGTGCCGTTGATGTTGACCCGGTCGCCTTCCTGGTAGGCCCGGGTGTAGGTGAGCATCAGCCCGCCGATCAGGTTGGCGGCCACGGCACTCGAGCCCAGGGCTGCCAGCACCCCCACGAACAGGCCAGCCCCCTGGAAGGCCTTGCTGTTGGCTCCTGGGATGTAGGGGTAGGCCAGCACCACACCGAGCAGCAGGATGCCGATCCCCACCAGCCGGGCTGTGGGCCGGGCCCATTCGGGATAGAACCAGCGCAGACGCAGCTTGCCCAGCTCCACCGCCCGGAACCAGGCATTGCTGGCCCGCATCAGCAGCACCGAGAGGCCGAGGATCACCATCACGGAGATCAGGTCGGGGATGGCCTTGGTCACGGCCTGTGCACCGCCCACCACCAGGCCAGTGATCTGGCCCCGCAGGGTTTCGGAGATGGCCTGGGTGGGGGGGAACAGCCCGAGAAACAGGGGGATGGAGAGATAACTGACCAGCAGCAGAACGGCCCCGTGCACGATCCGGCGCAAGGGATCGAGGAGGCTGCGCTCCTGATCAGCGGTGAGCCACTGGTTGCCGCCCACCTGCAGTCCCCGGATCCGGTGGTTGGCGGGGTCGTTGATCCAGCGCCCCAGGCGGCGGTTCAAGGCCATCTGGCCCCTCAGCCAGAGGATGTAAAGGCCAAGGGCGAGCAGGGCCAGAGCGGTGCCCCGCAGCCAGTCTGAGCGCCGGTGGGTTTGGCGGTAGCGCACGATCGCCGCGCGAATCTGCTCCAGGTAGCGCTGGGCCAGCTGCTGACGACTGAGCTGAAAGCGGGCCGCGTTGCGGTCATCCACCGAGATCCTGGGCTCAAACACGCCGCCCTTCATCAGACCGATGGTGGTGTAAGGCGGGTCCTCCTGTACGACGATCTGGGTGGGCTCGATCGAGTAGTTGGCGGCCAGCTCGGCCAGCCGTTGGCTGCCACGCCGCGCCATCTGCGCAGGGCTCTGGGCGCCGACACCGGCCCGGATCTCCAGCACCCGGCGGCCATCCAGTTCGATGTAGGCCGGTGGGGGAGTGGCCTTCTGGGCGGAAGCGGAGGCAGGAGTCGGGGCGTCACCCGCGCGGGCCAGGGGGGCCGCCACCAGCAGCTGCGTCGCCAGCAGAGCGGCCAGCAAATGCAGAAGACAACGGAACCAGCGGGAGCGAAGGACCCAGGGCTCTGACTGTCCCACGATGCTTCGTCCAGAACGTCAACGGACCTTATCAACCCCTTCCTGATTAGGTTCCCATCGCTTGAAGCCCCGCCCTGGCAAGTCTGGGCCGGTGTCCTGGTTTCGCAGCTGCGCAGCAGGCTCTCTCCCCGCAGGCCTATCCCCGCTGCCGCACGAGGAGGCTGCTGAAAATCCCATCCAGCCGCGGGAGAATGGCCCAACGGCACTGAGCGGATGCGCGGCCACCAGGAGAGAACCGGCCCTCTGTTCTCCTATGTCTCCACGGAGGAGCGGATCCCCAACGCCCATCATCTGCGGCAGGTGCGGCGACTGGGGGATCAGGCGCTGGATCGCCTCAATCCCACCTTCAGCAAGCTCTATCCCGAGGCAGGGCCCCCCTCAATTCCGCCGGAGCAACTCCTGCTGGCCTTGTTGCTGCAGGCCATCTATGTCCACTCGCGTCGAATCGTTCTAGCGGCGAGTGAAGTGATGTTTGGTCGCTCGAAATCACCAGATTGAGTAACTCTAGTGCGCATGTCCTCCATAATCGTTTTTGCGCTTCGCCTCTCTGGATCGAGACGAGCCAATTCTTCCTTGTAAAGTTGCTCAAGCTGGTAATAGGCTGAGACTTGGTCGCAGAGCTTGGCGATGTTGCGCTCTGCGCGTGCCCATCGCTGCTCAGCCCTGGTGGTTGCATAGCTGATTAATCCTCCGAGAAGAGCCCCAGCAAGAGCAAATCCACCGGCGACTACTTCTGAGCTGATCGGGTTTCCCATGACTGTCTGCATAAAAGCAGTGGGTTTCTGTGATTATGCCATACTGCGTGTGTGTTTCCCGGTTCAGTCCCAAAGCCTTCGGTTGGTTTATCGTGCTCAATCGGAATATGCCTTGATGTCGGTTCTCTACTCACGATTGTCTCTAGTGGTATGACTTGGCAAAAGCTTACTTGTCGCGAGGGCGTTCCATTGCATGCCGCAACCTTGTCACCTGATTTTGCTGCTTCAGGGCGAACTCAGCAGTTGCACGCGCTTCGAGATCCCAATCAAGTGATTCTAGCGCCTATCGCATTCCATCCCCCAAAACAACCGGCTAATCTTTTGTATTGAGCCACTTGCTCCAGTTGTCAGAGCCGCTGGGAGTTTGCTCAACGCTGATTGAAGCCGTTTCAGCACATCTCAATGCCTAGCGAAGTGACACCCATGACAGCCCTTGCCAAAATCCAGAGGCCGGTGTTCCACCGGAAACCTTCCCTTCGGGCCTCTCTCACCGATGGGGGCAGGGGGACTTGAACCCCCACAGCCTTGCGGCCTGCGGATTTTAAGTCCGCTGGAGGGCCATGCCGGGCAGTGGGTCCCGGCGATGTCATGCCTACAAAGTGCCTACTGGCGGTGGCTCGTGGGCCCATTTGTACACCAAGATTCGGAGAGCACGAATCCGGCTACTCCCCCCCCCCCTCGCTCTCCACCAGTAGCGGATGGAAGAGGTCGGATTTGATCAGTACCACCACCCCTGGTGGACATACGAGGGCCCAGACGGGCAGATTCTTGCTATCATCCGTCTCAAATGAGCCTCGCCACGGCACAGCGAATTCAAGCCGGCAATGAAGCACGTGACAAAGGGACTGCCCCCAAAGCCCGTCGATCCCAGAACCGTCGTGGTTCCTCCAGGCCAGCCCGTGAAAGCCAGGAGTTCCAGTCAAGCCAGCCCGCAGGCTGACAGGAATTCCCAATCGGACGTTGCTGTCGGCGGTAAGGCCAGGATTCACCCTGAGCCCTCACCGGCTTCGCACTGCCACGCAGGGATCGGTGAGACCATCGCGACAGAAGCCGAGATCTGGAGGACTATCTCGGCTGAGTGCGTGCGAACCAAGGAGCTAGCAGCACAGTTCAGTGGATCGCTTCCGCTGCAATCCTTTGCAGAAACTGAGCAGAAGGCATTTTCACGTCTTGGCGAGCCTGTCATTCCATCCCGAGGGTTGATGGAGTTCATGCGGTCACACACCACTGCACTGCAGCGTGTTGTAGAAGTCAGCAAAGAGACACTAATGAGTGTCCCTCAAATCAGTACTCCCAATCTCCCACGGATGGATATGGGCCAGATCTTGGGCGCATTCGATGCCCTTGGTGCACTCAGTGATATCGGGACGATTAACAACTTGAAGATTCAGGAGCGGATCTCTCCGGATGCGCGTGATGTGTTGAGCGAAGTTCTCACTTGGGGGAAGTTGAACGAGTCCCGGCTCAAGCTGGATGAAACCATTCGATTCAATCTGATGGAGCATACCTTTCTGCAGGCTCAGCTCGGGCTGCCGACAACGGGAGGCATTCACCAGAAAATCAGCAGCGCTCGAATCATCCCCTCACCGAACAACCAGCATCAGGTGAAACCGTCTGATCTTGAGCCGAAAGTATTCACCACAAGGGAGTTGAAACATCACCTGGGTTGTTATGACGAAGCAACCATCCGTCGTAAAGCTAATGAGAGCTGGAAGGAAGGAGCTGGACCACAACCACTGAAGGGACTCGAGGATTGGTACGTGGTTGGGCGTGGCAACAGTGAAGGTGGCAGACGCTGTGGCTGGAGGTTTCAGCGACGAAAAAAGGGCTATTGAATCCTAATGCCCCAGCTTTAGGTTGATTGGGATTCTCGAAATTCCGGGCATCTCCTCGAGAACTTTCCAGCTAATCTGTGTCGATCCACGATTAGTTGAAATGCAGCGTTCCCCAATTCTCCGACGTCTCAAATAGGGTTCATCCCTGTGAACCATTTAGGTGGGTGCCTTTTCTTGGACAGATTTGGCCCTCACATAGGCAACTCCGGGCAGGAGAAACATGTTTCTCATTACAGACCTCGTGGGGAGTGCTGCCTCCCAGGGAGCTGTGAGGCCTTACATGGTAGTACCTCCAAAGGAAGCGAGCCAGGCTGATTCCCGCCTCCCAGCCATCGCTGTAGGCACGCAGGTAGACCTCCTCATACTTGACTGTTCGCCACAGCCTCTCCTCCAGGATGTTGTCGTAGCAGCGTTTTCTTCCTGACCAGCTGATCTTGATCGTCTCCCTCTGCAGTCAGGTAACGAAGGCGAAGACGAGACATCGAGCGCCTGATGCGCTGCCGGGCGTAGACAGCTGAGCCAGCACCCTCCGAGCCCTTTCGCTTCCTGCAGGCGCTGGGGAAAGACCCAGCCGGCACCTACTTCCACACCCTGCCAAGCGGCTGGTCCACGGGGATGAGCCAGACACAGGGTGACCCGCATCGAGCTTTTCACCCGTGGCGGTTCCATGGCCAACGACCAGTGTGGATCTTCAGGACAGCCAGTAGGCATCCAGGAAGTTGTCCAGCTGGGCTTGAGCATGGTCGTACCAGCTCATGATCTGATCCTGCCGGGCGTTGTTGGGCCCTGGGTCCTCCGGAATCCAGTTGTTGAAGTCACCCGCCAGTTCAGGATGTCTGCTGGTGGGCAGGATGTGGCTGATGTCCTTCTGCTGCCAGAAGGACATCACAGCGTGGGGATCGTGTTGGATGAACGTGGGTGTGCTGGCGATCAGCTCATCCGCCGTGATGCCATTGTCGGCACCCCTGTCTGAAAGGTAAGCAAAGGTGTCCTGCCAGGGAGAGTTCACGACGCCAACTGGAGACCCGGTGTGTTGTTAAACAAAATCCCAATGTTGCCAACCGTTTGTCGGGCAATGTGTTCGATGCCGGTACAGGTTCCTGCAATCCATGTGCAATAGGTGTGGATCTGAGGAGTAAAGAGAATGGTGTTGCTGTTGCCACCAATCTGATCAACCAGCCAATTGAGATCGGCCGAATAGCGCTGCATCCTGACGGCCTCCTTGGCTGCGATCTTGGCGGCTTCGCTCATGTTCTGCAATCCGTTCACGCACACAGCACCGGACGTCAGTGCCAGCAGACCTGAGAACACGGGGAGCAATGGTCCCCCGGGCGTAATGCAATCGAGGAAAAAGGCGGTGGATTGCCATCCGCAGACAGCACCACTGACAGCAGCCTGGGTACCGCTGAGAAAGGTGGCCTTTTCTGCATCATTGAGTAGCTTCCAGCTGCTCATGTAGTTATTGAGCGTCGTATCAATGTCATAGCTGGTTCCCTCGTTGCTGTTGAGGATGATGCCTTTGGAAAGCTTGGCGTAGTGGGTACCGATCACAAGCTCACCGAGCCTGTGGGCACCGGAGTTGAGTTTTTCAGCCAGGAAGAGGCAGGGCACGTTCAGGCGGATACCCGTCCAGTTGGTCTCAGTAATCAGGCAAAGGCCGCTCGAGAGCTGAATGGCTGAGTTCTTCTGGATGTCGTAACTGCCGTTGGGCTGCTGCTTCCACTGGCCGGTGATGGAGATGGGGATACCGGTGGTTGCAAACGGTGAGTTTGTGAGAATGCGGGCCATGGTTGGGTGACTAAAACAGGTGGTAGGGGAGTGGAGGGCCCCCTGCTCCCTCTTCTGGTTCCATAGCCGCCAGCCTGATTCAGTCCATCAGCCCGTTTCTCGGGAGAGCTGTCAGAATGCTGGCCAAAGCATCCAAGACTTCACTTGCCTGCTGAGCACTACACAGTTCTGCGCAGCTTGGCCGCTAGCGGCGAGATCATCTCCCTAAAGCAGGAAACTACCGAGCTGGCCTTACGGCGTTGCGGGCTTGAGGATCTCGAGGAAGCCACGGCTTCCGGCGATCGCCAACTGCTGGCGGAGGCACGCAAGGAAACTCCGGGAGCGTTGCTCTGCCTGCGTTGTCGGGTCAGCAGGTCGCTTGAGCAGTGCATCCGTACTCATTATCGCGATTTTCACCACGCCTACGGCGTGCAGCTTGCGGCGCTTGCTGCCTTCGCCCTGGATGATCGGGGTGGGAGCGTCCCTTTCTGTCACGTCCCGCCACCTGCCGAGTTCAGAGTTCCGTTCACAGTGGAGGTCATCCGCAGCTTTGACCCTGAGCGGGCCGGCTTGCCTCACTGGGCCAGGCAACGCCTGATTGGCCGTAACGACTACAAGGCCTATCTCCTGGAGATGGGGGTGCTGCTGATCGGGAAGTGGGCCCTGCTGGGCGACTGCAGCCATAGACAGGTACATGAAGCCATGGTGTTGCCTGGTCAGACCACCTCCCTCACACCTGAGGCAGCGGAGGCGCTGCATCGTCGCTACCTACTGGCTTACAGGAAAGCGAAGCTGACCTACCGGCAGCGAACGGGACGACAGCGGGGCTGGGAGCCTGATGCGGCTTTCTTTCAGGAGTTGGACCCTGAGCGGCACTGGGCAGACACGGAAGATGACTTGCACACGATGGAGACGGCGGTGCGCAGGCTCCAAGCAGGCCGCTGGCAGAGCCATGAGCGAAAGCTTGTTTCGATGCAGGGCACTGATCGTGCAGAGGAGCAACTGGCCGACCCAGGAGCCGCCCACCTGGAGCGTCTGATGGATCAGGAACAGGACTCCGCCGTTGGGGGCCTTGCCGCCGAGGCATTGGAAGCCGAGGGATTGGCCTACGTGCAGCTGATGCTGGCGGGCCTTGCCGTGGAGGATGAACAGTGGTGTTTCTGGCGAGGCTGGCTGGAAGGAAGAAGTACGCGGGAGATCGCTGCCTGCTGCGGAGCCGCACAAGCGCGGGTGAGCCGTCGGCTCAGTGTCCAGGATCGGGCCAGGCAGATTGCCACCAGAGCTCTGAAGCGCCTCGCACCGCTACCAGCCTTCACGATGGCCTTCGGTAGTCCCGAGAAGCTTGATGCCGCGGCTGATCGGCTGGTGAATCACCTCCTGATGTCGGAACAACAAGGAGAGGATCCCCCCCTGCGCCGCTGGCTCCGCATCGCCATGCACAACATCCATACCGGCACCACCAGCACTGCTCGAGAGGAATCGGGAGGGATGCCATGACCATCAGGTTGAATCCGGCTGAGATGCACTTGAGCGGCAGACCGCTGTTGGTCGATGAGGTGGTGCTCACCGAAGTGCAGATCAGCCGTGCCGCCAATTGCTTTGATCCTGCCGACACCGACGAGGCCGCCTGGGATCGATACCTGCGGGCCCTGGCCTTGGAGGGCCTGAAAGGAGAAATCCTTCGCCGCCAGACTGCAATCACCATCGGCCCGGAGCTGGAGCCGGAGACGCCGGGAAGGCTGCTGGCCGTGAACGGACTGGCAACGCAACTTCTCTGCAGCACGGAGATGTCCGAAACGATCGCGGTGGATCTCAGCCCCTGGTGCCAGGAAGCAACAGCACCCCAGATCCTGCTTGTGATGCAGGTAGAGGAAGACAACGGCGTTGTTCGGGTAGCGGGTGTAATGGACGGCCCGACGCTCGTGGCGCACATCTCGAGGGAGGGGCAGGCCCTGAGTGCAGCCACTGTCGAGATTCCGATGACGGCTTTTAGAGGAGGGTTCGAGCAATTCCTACGCTGGGCAACGATGCTTCCCCCCAGTGCATTGCCACGGGTGGCCGTGTCGGCAGGAAGTAAAGCTTCCCCCCTGGCAATGGCAATCGGACCGGCACTGCAGGAACTGCAGGCTCAGATTCAAGAATGGCTGAAGCACCAACTGCAGGAGGCTCCCGCCCCGATCCCTCTGCTAGTGGCTGGTGCACGGTCCGCGGATCGGGCGGAGGTGTTCCTGGTCAATCCACGGGTGGATCTGGATGCGGAAGGCAACCATGTGGCCGTAGTAGTGAGCCGCACCCCCACGATCTGGGCCGATCGCCCCCTGGCGGAGATCCTGATCGAACGCGATGGGGTGCCGGTGTGGCAGCAACTGGCTACAAGCAAGGAGCCGATTGAAGGCGCGATTGGCTGGTCGCTGGAGCCCTTGAACGCTGGCGAGAGCTGCACCTTAAAGCTGCGGCCCTACGGAACCTCGGGAGGTGCCTACGCAAAAGTAATGCTGGTGGTGACTGAATCAGAAGTTATTGATCAATGCGAAGCATGGCTCTGTCGTGGGGATAGTGTGCAAGAGTTGTTCACTACAGAAGGCATTGGGATGGGACGCGATGCCACTATTCGCCTTGCTGAGGAGATTGCGACTCGCCTGCGGCTAAAGCATGGTTGACAATCCAGCAGCAAAATCAGAGGGACAAGTAGTTGACATTTCTGGCGAACAGGATGTAACTGGATATTCTCAGGAGCTTGAAGCACTTTGGTCAAAAGTGAATTCAATCAAGAATCTGAATGAGAGACAGAGACCTTCTCTTGAAGAACTGATCAGACTCGTCACCTTGAGTGAGTGTGTGAATGGAGAGTTTCATCCCCATACGGCTACAGCCACAAGCCTTCTTGCTGAATACCAGTGTGAACATGGCCGCTATGAGGAGGCTGAAAGGGAGATCTGTCGCGCCTTAGCAATCAATGAGCAGGCCTTAGGTCCTGAGCACCCTTCTACTGCCACGTGCCTTAACAATCTTGCCGAGGTCTACCGGGTACAAGGGCAGTACGAGGCAGCGGAGCCGTTGTTTCAAAGAGCACTCGCTATCTATGAGCAGGCCTTAGGTCCAGAGCACACTTCTGCTGGAGCAAGCCTCAACAATCTGGCCTTGCTCTACGAAGCTCAAGGGCTGTACGCGGCAGCAGAGCCATTGTTTCAAAGAGCGCTGGCGATCAATGAAGGGGCCTTAGGCCCTGAGCACCCTTCTACTGCCACGAGCCTCAACAATCTAGCCAAGCTTTACGAAGCTCAAGGACAGTACGAGGCAGCGGAGCCGTTGTTTCAAAGAGCGCTGGCTATCTATGAACACAGCTTAGGACCTGAGCACCCTTCTACTGCCACATGCCTCAACAATCTAGCCGTGGTTTATTGGGCTCAAGGGCTGTACGCGGCAGCGGAGCCGTTCTTTCAAAGAGTGCTGGCGATTAATGAAGGAGCCTTAGGCCCTGAGCACCCTTCTACTGCCACGAGCCTCAACAATCTAGCCAAGCTTTACGAAGCTCAAGGGCAGTGCAGTGCAGCAGAGCCATTGTTTCAAAGAGCGCTGGCGATCAATGAAGGGGCCTTAGGCACTGAGCACCCTTCTACTGCCATGAGCCTCAACAATTTGGCCGAATTATACAAAGCTCAAGGGCAGTACAGGGCAGCAGAGCCATTGTTTCAAAGAGCACTGGCGATCCGTGAGCAAGCCCTAGGACTTGAACACCCTTTTACTGGTGCAAGCCTTAACAACTTAGCCGGATTATACTTAGCTCAAGGGCAGTGCAGTGCAGCAGAGCCATTGTTTCAAAGAGCGCTGGCGATCAATGAAGGGGCCTTAGGCACTGAGCACCCTTCTACTGCCATGAGCCTCAACAATTTGGCCAAGCTTTACGAAGCTCAAGGGCATTACAGGGCAGCGGAGCCGTTGTTGAAAAGAGCGCTGGCGATCAATGAAGGGGTCTTAGGCCCTGAGCACCCTTCTACTGGAGCGAGCCTCAACAACTTGGCCGGATTATACAAAGCTCAAGGGCAGTTCAGTGTAGCGGAGCCGTTGTACCAAAGAGCGCTGACGATCGATGAATACACCTTGGGCCCTGAGCACCCTTCTACTGCCATGAGCCTCAACAATCTAGCCAAGCTTTACGAAGCTCAAGGGCATTACAGGGCAGCGGATCCGTTGTTGAAAAGAGCGCTGGCGATCAATGAAGGGGTCTTAGGCCCTGAGCACCCTTCTACTGGAGAGATCCTCAACAATCTGGCCTTGCTCTACGAAGCTCAAGGGCAGTACAGTGCAGCGCAGTCGTTGTATCTAAGAGCGCTGGCGATCTGTGAACAGACCTTAGGTCCTGATCATCCATCTACTGCCGCAAGCCTCAGCAATCTGGCCTGGCTCCACCAAGCTCAAGGGCAGTACAGTGCAGCGGAGCCATTTTACTTAAGAGCGCTGGCGATCTATGAAAAGACCTTAGGTCCTGAGCACCCTCGTACTGGTACTAGCCTTGACCACTTAGCCGGATTATACGTAGCTCAAGGACAGTACAGTGCAGCCGAGCCGTTATACTTGAGGGCGCTGGCGATCGATGAATATACCTTAGGCCCTGAGCACCCTTCTACTGGAGCGGTCCTCAACAATTTGGCCTTGCTCTACGAAATTCAAGCGCAGTACAGCGCAGCGGACACATTGTACCAAAGAGCACTGGCGATCTGTGAGCAGGCCTTGGGTCCTGAGCACCCTTCTACTGCCACGTGCCTCAACAATTTGGCCGAATTATACAAAGCTCAAGGGCAGTACAGTGCAGCAGAGCCATTGTTTCAAAGAGCACTGGCGATCTGTGAACAGGCTTTGGGTCCTGAGCACCCTTCTACTGGAGCGGCCCTCAACAATCTAGCCAAGCTCTACGTGGCTCAAGGGCAGTACAGTGCAGCAGAGCCATTGCACCAAAGAGCGCTGGCGATCAATGAAGGAGCCTTAGGCCCTGAGCACCCTACTGCTGCCATAAGTCTCAGAAGTCTGGCATGGCTATACATTCAACAGGGGAAGTTCTTGGCGGCTGATATCCACCTCACTAGGGGACTACGCATACAGGCAACCTGGATGAGAAGAGAGGCGCCATTTCTTCCTGCTGCCCATCAGATTGCGCTGCTTGAGTCGCAGGACTTCGGTACGTGGATGGCCTATATCCTTGGCTCGCTCCATCCACCATCTACAGAACTGGCTCTATGGGCCCGGTTGAACTTCCAGGGCCTGATTCAGGAGATTGAGCAACAGCAGATGCGTCTTCACCTGTTGCCTGGTCCCCATCAAGAGATTGCAGTACGTCTCACTTTCCTAGTGAAGACGTTGGCCTCTGCCACGGTTTCTCAGGACCAACGCAGGAAACTGCAGCTTGAGAGTGCTGATCTGGAACGTGAACTCTTCCGGGTAATTCCGATAGCGAATCTTAAGTCGGTTGAGATTGCGGAGGTCGCCGACGCTTTGCCGCCCGAGACATTTCTGGTCGAGTTCCAGCGATTCTTGCCCACAGGTGAAGAATCATGGGGCGAACCGCGCTATATGGCACTCGTTTTAGCTAGTACCGGCATCGTGGTGCAGGTGGACCTGGGGCGAGCTCACCTGTTGGAAACGCGGATTGCGCAGGCGCTGGAGGCCACCACTGAAGGCCTCGCCGATGCCGCGGAGTGCTGGATGGAGCTCAGCAAGGCCTTACTGCCACCACTCCTAAGCGCACTTGGAACCGCAACCCGCTGCTTCCTTTCGCTGGATGGTGAGCTTCATCGCCTTCCCATCCATGCGCTGCCGATGCCAGGGCAGCCTGATCATCTGTTTGGTGATTGGATTGATATCAGCATCCTGTCCACCGGCCGCGATCTGCTAACACCTGAGCAGGCGGCCCCCACCCTGGGGCGTTCCCTTGTGCTGGCAAATCCTCAGTATGACCTTGAGCCGGAGAGCAATAAGGATCATCGGGAGGATGCTGGTGCTTCGGTGAGAAGGCGATCCAGGGAGCTCGGTATCTCCCGGAGATGGGAACCCCTACCAGGGTCCGATCAGGAGGGACGCCAGGTGGCCTACCTGCTGGATGCCGATCTGTTCACGCAGGCTGATGCCACCACCAGAGCTCTTCAGTGCGCTTCCCATCCGCTCGTGCTGCATGTGGCGACCCACGGGTTTTTTCTTCCCGATGAGAAGCTGGACGAACCTCCTGAGCAGCTAATCGCTTCCCCACTAGGTGGCGATCTGCTTGCTAACTTCCGCGGAGAGGATCCAATGTTGCGCAGCGGCCTGGTGCTCGCCGGTGCCAACCAACCCGACGCCGATCCAGATGACGATGGGTATCTCACCGCCCTGGAAGCAACGCATCTCAGCTTGCAGGGAACCGAACTGGTCACCCTTTCAGCCTGTGATACAGGCCGCGGGGACATCTACACCGGCGAAGGCATGTACGGCCTGCAGCGGGCCCTGATTGTGGCAGGAGCCCGCTCCACTCTGCTGAGCTTGTGGCATGTGCCTGATGACGCCACAGGCGAGTTCATGGTGCGGTTTTACTCCCTGCTGAAGCAAGGTCTTGGCCGCTCAGACGCGCTCCGTCAGGTGCAGAGGGAATTTCGCAACCACACCAACTTCGTATGGCGCCACCCTTGTTACTGGGCGGCATGGCAGCTTGTGGGCGACTGGCGGCCGATCAAAGGGCTCCAAGCGTTTCCGGCCCAGGCGGTCTGAATCGTTGGTCCTCACCGGGAACTACTGAAAAGTGTTCGACGCCCCCTTCGGTCATGGGCCACCACCGCCAACTTGATGCCATTGCCGCTGTCGATCCCAACCTGATTGCTCTACCAGCGATCCATTTGATCGGCACCATTCGCGACGTTGGCCATGCCCAGCGCCGCTGCCAGCAACGCGCTATTTCGGCCTCCAGCATCCGCATCGCCGTGGCCTACGGCGACCAGGACCATCACTACGGTATGCAGCGATGGACGCTCATGAGCCGGCAGTTACGTCGTTCCCCCTATGCCCGCTACGAGCGGGAGCTCAATGGTCTTCAGCTGGTGGGAAGTACAGCAGCGGAGGATGGTTCCGTCTTGCTCACGACCTGCAAGTGGAACTGGTCGCTGCGCAGGAGCTGAATCAGCCCACAGTCCGCCAAACAAGAGTGAGACAGGACAGGCAAGCGGGCTTCTCTCCCCTTGCTGGCACCCGGCAACCCCCAGCTGAGGCCCTGAAACCTAGCCATCACCATGACCAACGATCTCCCCTGCATCTCCCCGCAATCTCTTGAAGTGTTGTCGCGCTTAGGGCCTGAGGCTCCCCGCAAGTTCAACACCTATGCCTGTGCAATCGAGGACATGTTGCTTGAATCCCTCGAGCATCAGAAGCGACAGGCAGCGAAATTGCAGGAGAACTCCCTCTGGATCAAAGAGGCTCAGACATGGATCCATGCTGCTGAACGAGAGCGGCAGGCCCTGCGCGCGTTGCTCACGGATCCCGATGAACTCCTCCGTTACGTGATCGGGTTCTTTGGCGCGGATGGTCCCTATCCCGGCCGGGTCGTTCTGACACGACTGGCCGAGATGCAGAGGAGCTGAGTCGATCCACCACCTCTCCTTTGCTGTAGGGATGCTGCATCAGACCAGTCATCCCGGAACAAAGAGAATTCGTCCCCACCCTCCGCCCCCATGACCCTCTCGTCCACCTCACTCACCAGGGCCTGCCCCAGCGATGCCCTTGACCGCGCCCGCCAAAGCGTGCAGATGATCTGCGGGACCATCATCCGGCGGTGCCAGAACCCCACCCACACCCGTCTGCTGATCAGAATCGCCAACGGAGAGATCTACGACACCGCCTATTGGCCCGACAACGCCCTCGTACGCCAGCTGGATGGCTACCAGGAGAATGACATCATCCTCTGCCAGGTCTACTTCTACCCACATCCCAACTACAGGTGCTGGAAGATCTGGGACCTGCTGGAGTTCGACGCCAGCTCGGCACAAGCCTTGCATAATCACATGCTGACCATCGACAACAGTGCCCAGAGGCTCCTTGCGGGTATGGAAGCGCTGCAGCTGGAAAGCAGTCAGTGCCACGAACTGCATGGGGCCCAGGTGCACACCCGCCAGGTGCGCCAGCAGCAGATCAACCTGATGAACGTCTCCGGTGTTGCCCTCGGCGGGCTCGGAATCCTGCTGGCTCCATTCACGTTCGGGGGTTCACTCTCCATGCTCCCGGGCTGTGCCGTGCTTCTGAGCGTCAGAAACGACGAGGCGGAAACGCCCCAGGAAGTGCAGATGCGCCATCGCATCAGTGCCGTTACCCGACGCCGTGAGGATCTGCAGCGCTTCGCAATGCAAACGCTTCACAACGCTCACGCCATCGAGACCCTTGTGGATTCCGCCAAGCACCAGCCCTGGAAGCGTGGCGCCCATGCCGACTACAGGATCTTCACGCCTCCCTCGCTTCGCACGGTGGCCGCCATCGCTCAACCGCTGGCTTGCACGGCACAAGGTAGACCACGGATAATGATCTGAAGCCCGGGTATTCGTCGATTCTCAACTAAGGCGGCATCCGCCGATTGCAGCAGATACCAACAGCCAAGCAAGAGCGCAGGAGGTGCACACAATTCATCAGCAATGCCTACCAGCGGTTTAGCCTGGGCGAGCTTCTCAGCTCCCAGTGGGTAGTCTCACTGCATTTTGGAGCGAACGCCAAGGTACTCACAAGTGCTATGGAATGACGTTTTCGGTGTTCTCCCAGTGCTTTACCTGGCTGGGGATTGTGCAAAGCCAAGCCGGTGAACTGATGGGGTTGGCGACCCCCCCGGTGGCCACCTGCTTGCAGCGGCAAGGGTTGCGCAGGCGGCATGCCTCTTGGCGGCAGCGCCCCCCCCCTGCCACCGCCTCTACGGCTGTCCACCAGCGAGGGGTCCCTCGCCATTAACCCAAAGGCAGCGCTAACTGGCCCCAGCGGTACTGACCCATCCGCGTTCGTCCACGGCTGTCGTCGATCCGGTGCGGCGGTGACCGTCCACCTGCGGCCGGTGTCAGAGGTGGGGTGCTTGCTTGGCCAAGATCACGTGTAGTCCTGGCCGGGGGCTTCAAGGAATCGGGTGCTGGTTATGGCGCCGGATCGATAAGCCCGCTTTCAGCGCGTCGTTGTCACCTGAGGATTCAGCTGAGGTCGCGCCCGAGCTGGCCAGAACTAGATGACCTCTGCTAGTACAGGTGTTCTCTGTGATGGTGTCGCCGTGGCTGCTTCCCCACCCCGCTCCCGCGGCACCCGGAGGGCGCCCAGCTCAGCGGCAGACGATGGCGGCTACGAGCATTGGCCCTACCTCGATGGGGTGGTGCTGGTGGCCAGCCGCAGCGGCAAGGTCTGCATGACATGCCACTGGTTTCGCCACCATGCCGGGGTGAGCTGCATCACCCTGCTCACCTGCCAGCTGCACCAGGGCCTGCTGACTCATGGGGAGCACCTCACCCGCCGCTGCCAGGGTTGGACCGACGACATGACGCGCCAGCGGGGCTGGTGCCCGGAGGTGGCATGAGCAACCGGCGTGCGGTGGTGGGTGTGATGGGTGCTGGTGAGGGTGCTTCCGCTGAAGCTGTGGCCCTGGCCGAGGAGCTGGGGGAGTGCATCAGCACCAGGGGATGGGTGCTGCTCACCGGTGGCCGACCGGCGGGGGTGATGGCGGCGGCCAGCCGCGGCGCAGTGCGGGTGGAGGGGCACTTGGTGGTGGGGGTGTTGCCCGATGAAGGGAAAGGTGACGACAGGCAAAGCACGACGGAGCTGGATCTGGCCCTGTTCACCGGCATGGGAAAGGCCCGCAACGTGATCAACGTGCTCAGCGCCGATGTGGTGGTGATCTGCGGGGGCGGCGGCCCAGGCACAGCATCAGAAGCCGCCCATGCGCTCAATGCGGGCAGGCCGCTGATCCTGCTGGCGGTGCCGCCGCTGTGGCGTGAGTTCTTCTGCTCGCTCAGCAAGGGGGTAGGGAGCGCGAGCGATGTGCAGGAGTGCTGCCGGTTGATCGAGGCCAGACTCACAGAGGCATGAGTCGGCCATCACCTCGTGTCCCCCTGACGCCAAAGGAGGGCTGGCTGAGCAACGGCCGTCAGGTGCTGCGCTTTCGCCCGACCCGCTGGGAGCGCACTGACCAGCGGCTGGGGATCACCAGCGGGGAGCTGGCCATTGATCCGGATCTGAGGAGTAGGCAGAGCGGACGACTCAGTGCTGATGGCGGTGGTGCACGTCGCTGACGTGGGGGTGCTCGTGGGCCAGCGGGTCATGGCGGTGGCGATGGCTGTGCCAGAAGGGCTGGCCAGGCTCGAGGTCCGCGAGATCCTCCGAACGGTGGGAATGAAGGTGGTGCGCATCGCTGTCTACAGGGGCGTGGAAGTGACGGTGCTGGTGATCGAGTTCGGCATGGCGGTGCCAGTGGCCATGGCTGGATCGCAGCAGCAAGCCTGTGCTGAGCGCCATGGCGGCCGCCGCCAGCAGCAGCGATGGACTGAGCGGTGAACCCAGCAGACCCACCGCCACCAGAGCGCCAAGGAAGGGAGCGGTGGAGAAGACCACGGCTTCCCTGGCGGCGCCAAGGGAGGCCAGCGCCACCATGTCGAGCCAGATCGACACGCCATAGCCGAGGCTGCCGATGCCGAGCAGGGCGGCACTCATCCAGACGAACGGGACCGGGTGCCCCTGCAGCTGGGCCACGGCCAGCATCGGCAGGGCAGCCCCGAGGGCCTTGGCGGCGGAGATCTGCAGGGGGTTGCGCAGGCTGAGGCGCTGGGAGAGGTTGTTGTCGATGCCCCAGCACAGGCAGGCCAGGGCGATCCACAGCACGCCCTTCCATTGGCTGCCGCCTAGCGGACCCGCCGAGAGCACCAGGGCTCCGGTGAGCGTCAGGGCGGCCGCCGCCCAGCCGTCACGACCGAGGTGCTCCTTACCCACCCCCACGGCAATCAGCACCGTGAACACCGCCTCCAGGTTGAGCAGCAGCGCCGAGGCCCCCGGGGTGAGCAGCGCCAGGCCCTTGACCAGGGCGATCGGTCCGGCGATGCCGCCCAACAGGGTGATCAGCCCTAACAGGGGGAAATCCTGCCGCTGGATCGGAGCGTGGCGGCTGGTCGGGGCCTCGGCCACTGCCAGGGGCAACAGCACCAATGCCGCACCGGCGTACAGCAGACCCGCCACGAGCACGGGGGACGGCCCGTGGCTCAAGCTGCCGATCAGCGGAGCGCTGGAGCCGAACAGGGCGGCAGCAATCAGGCCCGCCAACCAGCCGCGGTGCTGTTCTCGCGTCTGGGAGGTCATCAGGATCACCACAGCAACCGGACAGGCTCCTATGCAAACGATGGGGAAGTCCGTTGGAACCGACAGGACAGAAAGTGTTGCTCCGCGCCGCCTGGTGTGCGATGGCGCAACCACCCATGATCGAGCAAACGGAATGCTGTCCCCAAAGTTTCCTGGAGCCTCTCAGGGCTGTAACGCACCACAGGCAAGCCACTGCAAGTGGTGGGGCCGTCTTCGGCAAAGGTTGCCAGGAGCAGAGTGCCACCAGGCTTGAGCGCCTGCAGCACGGCCCGGACATAGGCCTGCTGATCGGCGGGGCTGGTGAGGAAATGAAACACCGCCCGGTCATGCCAGACGTCATAGGCATGGTCGGGCAGGGTGGCCGTGAGGATGTCGGCCTCCAGCCACTGCACCGCAGCGGCGCGTGCGCCAAGCCGCTCTCTGGTCACGGCCAGTGCTGCGCTGGAAAGGTCCAGAACCGTGATCCGTTGATAGCCAAGGTTCAGGAGGTCATCCACAAGCGTGGAGGCACCCCCGCCCACATCGATGATCGCCGCATCCAGTGGTAGGCCGGCAGCCTGAAGCAGCCGGAGTGAGTCATCGGCATGGGCTTGATACCAGCTCAACGACTCAGGGGCCTTGGATGCGTAGATCGACTCCCAGTGGTTTTTGCTCGTCATGGGTCCACGCAGAGGCGGCTGTCAACAGTTCAGCCGCCCCGCAGCACCGCGCTGAGCAAGGAGAGGTTGATCATCACAATCACGCTGGCGCACAGCCAGCCTGCTGCCTGAAGCCAGAGCGGCGCTCTGAGCTCGCCCATCAGACCGCGCCGCCCGCAGAACCACACCAGCGGGATCACCGCGAAGGGCAACTGCAGCGACAGCACCACCTGGCTCAGCACCAGCAGATTCGTGGTGGCCCGCTCGCCGAACAGGATCACCGTGGCCATCGCCGGGATCAGGGCCAGGCCTCGGGTGAGCAGCCGCCGTTTCCAGTCCGGCAGCCGGATCTGCAGGAACCCCTCCATCACGATCTGGCCGGCCATGGTGGCGGTGAGGGTGGAGCTCTGGCCCGCCGCCAGCAGGGCTACCCCGAACAGCACGCTGGCGAGCGACGTGCCCAGCATCGGCGTCAGCAACCGGTAGGCCTCGCTGAGGTCCGTGACCGGCTGCGGTAGCCGCCCGTAGAAGCTGCCGGCGGCCAGCACCAGGATCGAGACATTGATCAGAAAGGCCAGGCTGAGGGCGATCAGGGTGTCCCAGGTGCTGAAAGCCAGGGCCCTGCGCTGAGCCCTCACCCCGCCGATCCACCGCCGGGTTTGCACCAGCGAGGAGTGCAGATAGAGGTTGTGGGGCATCACCGTGGCCCCGAGAATGCCGGCGGCCAGAAACAACTGCTGGCCGTCCCTGAGGCTGGCGGCCTGGGGAAGAAAGCCCTGGCCCACCTGGCCCCAGTTGGGCTGCAGCAGGAACATCTCCACCGCGAAGCAACCCCCGACCAGGGCGACCAGGGCGATCACAAGGGCCTCCAGTCGGCGGATCCCGAAGCGCTGCAGCGCCAGCAGCAACAGGGTGTCGGCGGCGGTCAGGCCCACCCCCCAGGGCAAGGGAAGACCGAAAAGCAGCTGCAGGGCAATGGCGCTACCCACCAGCTCGGCCAGGTCACAGGCAATGATCGCCACCTCGGCCAGCAGCCACAGGGGAATCCGGCAGAACCGCGGTAGGAGCTGGCTGCAGGCCTGGGCCAGATCCAGCCGCGTGGCGATGCCCAGCCGGCAGCAGAGTGACTGGAGCACCATCGCCATCAGGCTGGAGAGCCCGATCACCCACAGCAGGCGGTACCCGAACTGGGAACCGGCCGCCAGATCCGTGGCCCAGTTGCCGGGATCCATGTAACCCACGGCCACCAGATAGCCGGGGCCGAGCACCCGCAGAAAGGTGCGCAGGGTGCCCAGGCCGGCGGGTACCTCCACGGCCTGCGTGTCGATGCGAGAGGCGGTGCCGATCGGTGCATCAGGCATGAAGCGACGCCAGCGGAGCTGGAGGCTAAGGCGAGGGTGGCTGCGATCCTGCTGGGGCATGGCTGGCTTGACCCCGCCCTGGGGAAGGGATCACGGCCTGCTCAGAAGTCACGCGGACCGGTGTAGCCACTGAGATCAGCGAGGGTGTTCAGTGGCTTGACGCCCGAATCCACGACGCCCTTGATCTGCCAGCTGGGATAGCCCTGAACCCCCTGCTGCTTGCACAGCTGCGCCTGGCTGTTGGCGCCGTCTTCGGCGCATTCGATCACCTGGAGCTTGGCGGCAGCCTCCTTGCCGAAGGCCTCCTTCTGGTCATGGCAGTGGGGGCACCAGTACGCCGTGAACACCCGGGCGCCGACGCTGCTCAGATGCTCCGCCAGGGCAATCTTGGCCGGCGAACTGGCGCTGATGACAGCTGGAGCCGCCCGTCCGCTTTGAGCGACAGGCTGGTCCGCCGATGCTGCCCAGCCCAGCCCCAGCAGACCAACAAGGAGGACTGTCATCACTCCGCGAAAGATCAGTTGGCTGCGGTCGATCCAGCCACCTCCAACAAGGCTCAACAGGAACAGCGCGAGGCTGAGGGCGGCCGACACCACACAGAAGGTGCAGAAGGCCTTGATCTCGAAGACCAGGAGCCCCATCAGCACCAGGCTGAAGACGGCCATGCCGCAGCTGACGAGGAACAGAGCCCAGCGATTGCCCTCCGAGGCTGGGGCGCGCAGACCTCCTCGCAGCAACGGCAGCAGGGCCAGCAGGAGCACCGTGGCGTAGGCCAGGAACCCAAAGAGAGAAAGTGGCTGGCCCAGCAGCGTGCCCCAGGCGCTGCCGAGCACCTTGTCGCAGCCATCGCTACCGCCCGGACAGGAGAGGCTGCCGATCCAACCCCAGCGCTTGGCGGTGATCGAGCCGGTATCGATCATGCCGATCGTGGCGAGCACGGCCATGGTGAGGCGCACCCAGGGCCGGCCTGGCTCCTGGCTCGATCGACGGCTGGACAGCGGTTTGGTTCGCGTAGCGCTGCTCACAGGGGGAGAGAACGGCTGAGATACGGCCATTGAAAAGCCTGAAGTGGCTTCAGGGTCAAGGGCCTAGCGTTGCGCCAGGGAGGCTTGTCCGCCCGACTTGCCAACCCAAGGGGATGAATCCATGCAGATCGGCGAGTTGGCACGGTCCACCGGGGTCAAGATTGAAACCATCCGCTATTACGAACGCGAGCACTTGCTGCCAGTGCCGCAGCGCACGGATGGCAACTACCGCCTCTATTCGCCGCAGCATGTGGAGCAGTTGCGCTTCATCCGCTACTGCCGCAGCCTTGACATGAGCCTGGAGGAGGTGCGCATCCTGATCGAGGCGCGGGACGCCCCAGCCGGGAGCTGCCGGACTGTGAACGCCTTGCTGGACGAGAAGATGGCCGAGGTTGATGCACGGGTCGATGAACTGCGCCAGCTACAGCATCAGTTGCGGAACCTCAGAGGGTTTTGTCCGCAACCTGATCAGGTGAAGACCTGCGGCATCCTCATGGAGTTGAACCGTTCGGCTCGCATCGACAAGGCTCAGATCTGATCGTTCCCGACCACGCTCAGCCCTTGACCTTGTCAAGCGTGGGAGTGCGAAGCAGTCGCAGACCATTGGCGATCACGATCAAGCTGGTGCCCATGTCCGCGAAGACCGCCATCCACATCGTGGCATTTCCGGCCACGGTGAGCACCAGAAACAGGGCCTTGATTCCCAGCGCCAGCGCGATGTTCTGGCGCAGGATTCGGAAGGTGCGGCGAGAGAGGGCGATCGTTTCCGGTATGCGCATCAGATCGTCGTTCATGATCACCACATCGGCCGCTTCGATGGCGATGTGGGTGCCGGCTGCCCCCATCGCGAAACCGATGTCCGCCTGGGCCAGAGCCGGCGCATCATTGATGCCATCGCCGGCCATGGCCGCGAATCCATAGCGGGCCTGCAGATCGGCCACCGCCTCGAGCTTCTCCTGGGGCAGCAGGTTGCTTTTCACCTCCTCGATGCCGGCCAGGGCCGCGATCGCACCGGCGGTGGCTGCGTTGTCACCCGTGAGCATCACCGGGGTGACGCCGAGGGCCCGCAGGGCCTCCATGGCGGCCGAGGAGCTGGGCCGAACGGTGTCGGCGACGGCGATCAGGGCGAGCACGCCGCTGTCATCCGCCAGCAGGCTGAGCGAGCGACCCTGGCTCTCGTGAACCTCCATCGATGCTTCCAGGTCGCTGGAGCAAAGCCCCAGCTCCTCGATCCAGCGGTGGTTGGCCAGCATCAACGGCCGACCCGCGATCACGCCCCGCACCCCCCTTCCGGGGAGGGCCTCGAAGGCCTCCACGGCCAGCCGCTCGCCATCAAGGCCAGCGGCCATCGCCCGCGACACGGGATGGTCGGAGCGCTCCGCCAGGCTGCTGGCCCACTGTTTGAGAACGCCAGCGTCTGGCCCTTCTCGCTGAGGGGAAAAGGCCACCAGCTGGGGCTGGCCCAGGGTGATCGTGCCGGTCTTGTCGAGGGCCAGCACCTTGATCTTGCGGGCCTCCTCGATGTAGAGACCGCCTTTGATGATGATGCCGCGGCGGGCGGCGGTGGCCAGGCCGCTCACCACCGTGACCGGAGTGGCGATCACCAGGGCGCAGGGGCAGGCGATCACCAGCAGCACCAGCGCCTTGTAGATCGCCTGCATGGGTGTGAACCCCAGCAAGGGTGGCGCCAGCAGGGCAACGGCCAGGGCCACCACGAACACCGCCGGGGTGTAGCGGGCTGCAAAGCGATCCACGAAGCGCTGGATCGGAGCACGGGAGGCCTGGGCTTCCTCCACGGCCTGGATGATGCGCGCCAGGGTGCTCAGCGAGGCAGGTGCCGTCACCTGGATCTCGAGGGCGCCGCCCTGGTTGATCGTGCCCGCAAACACCTCATCACCCGGACCTTTGTCGACCGGCAGGCTTTCGCCGGTAATCGGCGCCTGATCGATCGCACTTACGCCAGAAAGCACCGTGCCATCAAGCGGCAGTCGTTCCCCCGGGCGGACCCTTGCCACATCACCGATGGCCACAGCACTGGCGGCCACGCGCTGCCAGCGGCCATCGTTCTGGCGGATCTCCGCCTCATCGGGAGCAAGAGCCATCAGGCTCGTGATCGCCTGGCGGGCCCGCTCCACTGCCCGTGCCTCGATCGCCTCGGCCACGGCATAGAGCGCCATCACCATGGCGGCTTCCGGGAAGCGGCCGATCAGGAAGGCGCCCGTGACCGCCACGCTCATCAACGCATTGATGTTGAGCCGGCCCTGGTGCAGGGCGGCCAGGCCCTTGCGAAACACGGAGAAGCCCGCCAGGGCGATCGCGGCGATGGCGATCCCGATCTCCACCAGCTCATGGCCCGGGTAGGCGGGAACGACCAGATGCAGCAGCTCCGCCGTGAGCGCCAATGCCAGGGAGCCCGCCAGGCGGAGCCGTTCAAGGCGCCGTTCGGCGCGGGTCTGGGCAGCGGAAGGCCGGTGATCGGAGCTGATCGGCTCCGGGGTGAACCCCAGCCGGCGGATTGCGGCAAGGGCGGAGTTGAGCGCTGCTGCTTCGGCATCGATCGCCAGAACGCGATCGGCCAGCACGAACCTCAGGCTGCGGATGCCGTCGAGACCTGAGAGGGCATGGCGGATCTCGGTTTCCTCGGTGGCGCAATCCATTGTGCTGATCCGAAACAGCGCTTCTCTGGCGCTAGCCAGCTCCGGCTGCGGCTCCATGGTGGCTCCAGCGTTCTGCCCGCTGGTTCCGCTGTTGCAGCAAGGTTCCGCCATGGCCCTGTCCTCCAGGCCCCATCTAACAGCCTGTAGTCACTTCAGGGTCAAGGATCTGGCGGCACCGTGCAGCCACAGGTTGCTCGTCAACGCAGCTTGGGACACTCCTGGTTATGCATCTGCTGCATCAGCCCATCGGCTTGCCGGGCCAGCTTGGCTCCAGCCGCCAGGTAGAACCTTAACTGCTGGCGGTTGACGTAGAGAACCTGCTGGTTGCGCAGCAGCTGTACTTCCGACTTGTGGCGGCAGTCGAGCAGGGCCTGGTAGTCGATGGTGCGCACGTTGCGGTCGTTGGCATTGGCCCCATCGGCCTGCTGGCTGAGGACCAGGCAGATTCGTTCGCGGATGGTTCGAACCAGGGCGATTTCGGCCTTCATGGCCTGCTCGGCCAGGGCATCGCGTTGCTCCAACAGGTTCCGGCACGCCTCCATATCCGCGGCCAGCGCCGGAGCGGCCAGCCAGCAGCAGGACAGCAACAGGGTCAGGACGTGGCGCATTCACGGATCAATTCGAGTCTTGTGTCTTTGGCGGCTATGGGCGTGATCATCTTGAGCTGAGTCAGACCATCCACTAGTCGATCTGCAGTACCCCCATCAGCCCCAGATCCTCGTGGTCGAGGTTGTGGCAGTGGTAGACGGTGCGCCCCGTGAAATCTTTGAACGTGACGCGGATCCGCACCTCCTCGCCCGCCTTTACCAGCACCGTGTCCTTCCAGCGGCGCTGGGCTTCGGGGCGGCCATCACGGCTGATCACCTGGAAGGGATTGATGTGCAAATGGAAGGGGTGATCCATCACGTCGTCATTGACGATCAACCAGTCTTCCGTGCTCCCGAGGGCAACACGGGTGTCGATGCGATCGGGATCGAAGGGCTGGCCATTGATCACGAAGCCCATGTCACCCCCACCCATTCCCCTGCCGCCCATGCCCCCCATGCCGTGTTGCATACCGCCCATTCCCATCCCCATGGCATGGGCCAGGGAGAAGCGGCGCGTGCGCTCCGGCTGCGGCAGGGCCGCCACGGGAATCAGGGTTTTTGGGAGTGGCAGCGGCGCCACTGATCCGGCGTAGTTGAGGGTGGCCAGGGTTTGAGGAGCGTCCGCCACCTGGCCCATCCCCATGTGGCCACTGCGCTGGTAGGGCAGGTTGAGCAGCCGGTAGCTGCCTGGAGTCTGGTTGCCCTGCACCAGCACATCGGCCCGCTCGCCAGGGGCCAGCAGCAGTTCGTCGAGGGCCTTAGGGGTCGCGATGGCGCCGCCATCGGTGGCGATCAGCACCATCCGGTGCCCTTCCAGGGCGAGGCGGTAGATGCGGGCATTGGAAGCATTGAGCAAACGGAGCCGCAGCAGACCGCCGCTGGGGATCGCCAGGCCGGGATTGAGCTCCCCGTTCACCGTCAGCAGTGGACCTTCCCGGCCGAGCATGCGCTCCATCCCCATCCCCATGCCGGCCTCAGCCGTACCGTCGGCGCTGGCGAAGTCCTTGAGCACCAGCACGCTTTCGCTGGCGGCCGCCACCTCTGGAATCCGATCCAGATCGCCGCGCACCACCAGGGCGCCCCCGAGACCACCGAACACCTGATCGGCCGAGTGGCCGTGGTGATGGGGGTGCACGTAGAAGAGGCCGGCCGGGTGGTCTTTGGCGAGCGTGAACTCATAGGAAAAGGAGCCACCGGGCGGCACGGTCAGGAAGACGTTGTCGCCTGATCCGGTAGGCGGGATGTGCAGCCCGTGGAAATGCAGGTTGGTGGGCTCCTGGAGGTCGTTGCGCAGCAGGAGCCGCACCTGATCGCCGGCATTCACCTCCAGCAGCGGGCCGGGCGAGCGGCCGTTGTAGGTGAGCAACGTGGCGGGGCCACCGGGAAGCCTCCCCGGCGTGGCGCTGGCCACCAGCTCCAGATCGGCCACGCCGCCAACGGAGCCCAGCCGCGCCGCACCGGCGGGCTGCGCACGGGCGGCGGAGTGCTGCACCCGATCCCAGAGAAGTGGGCCGACCACGGCCGTGCCGAGGCCGGCGAGCCCAAGTCCGAGCACCTGGCGTCGCCGAAGGGGAGTGGTCATGGTTGGGTCCTCATTTGCCGTGCTGGGAGAAACTGCTGATGGCTCCGGTCCGCGTGAAGGCCATCACCGTGAACGCCTCCTTGCCGTAGGCCGATTCCATGCCTGGGGAGCCCAGGGGCATCCCCGGAAGGGCGAGACCCGCCACAGGTGGGCGTTTCTGCAGCAGCCGTTTCACATCGGCGGCAGGAACGTGACCCTCAAGGGCAAATGCAGCCACTTCGGCGGTGTGGCACGAGGCCAGGCGGGCGGGGACCCCCAGGCGTCGCTTGACGACGCCGACATCGGCCACCACGACATCGCGCACTGCGAAGCCATTGGCGCGCATGTGCTGCACCCAGCCCTTGCAGCACCCGCAGCTCGCGGATCGGTAGGAGGTGACCGGCATCAGGGCTGGAGCACTGGCGCGTGCCGGGAGCGACCCTCCCGCTGAGACAACGGCAGCAACAGCGCCGACCCCCAGCAGCAGCCCAAAGAACCGCGAATGACCGCGGAAAGATGTCGAGTCCATGGTCTGCGATGCGGGAATGTCTCAACCGTAGTGCCTCCACTCAGGTGGAGAGTCAAGCCCGTGATGACCGGCATCGACCGGCGCAGATTTGCTGCGCCCTTGGCCCTTGACTCTCCTGTCAAGGGGAGACCATACCGTTGGGAGGTCTCACCTTGCCGACATGTACCCATTCCGCTTCACCGCCACCCTGATCGGTCTGGCCTCTGCCCTCTCCGTTGCGGCTCCTGCCCTGGCCCAGATGCCCGGTGGCATGAATCACGAAGGGCACCAGGGCATGCCAGGGATGATGAACATGCCTGGGATGTCTGCTCCGGCCGGATCCGCCCCGGCCCATGCCGGCCACGCCCACGACGTGGGCCCGGCCGGTGCCACCTACGACCTGCGCTTCATTGACGGGATGGTGCAGCACCACACCGGCGCGCTGCGAATGAGCGAATTTGTGTTCGGCATCGGTTCCCCTGGTGTCGGTGCTCTGGGCAATACGATCTGGCGCGATCAGGCCAACGAAATCCGGGCGATGGGCCTGTGGCGCAAGGCCTGGTACCCCCAGGCACCCGTCTACCCGGTGGCACTGGCGAGCGGCGGTGATCCGAACAGCCTCTCCGGCCTCACGCGCATGAGCCAGGCCCAGATCGATGGCATGCGGATGATGGGCGAGCTCCCCACCAAGGAGAACAGGGTGGTGTGGTTCCTCGAGGGCATGCTTGAGCACCACGCCGGGGCACTGATGATGGCCCACGACGCCCTGGCCAAGAGCACAAACACCACAATCCGGCGCTTTGCTCGCGGCGTGATCGTGGCCCAGCGCGCCGAGATCATCGAACTGCGCAGGATGCTGGCGGTGGAGGGATTGCGCAAGCCGGAGTACTTCAAGTACGACGCGCTGTTCCGTCTTTGAGCGAAAACCTGTTTAAACCACCTTTAGCAAGCCCCATGGATCAGGAGCAGGAAGGATGAACGCTTCGACGAGCTGCAAGGAACACGACCATCACCACATGCCCCCCGGTAGCCACGGCCCGCCGCCCACCGGCGGCGGCAAAGGCATGGCCAAGGATCCGATCTGCGGCATGGTGGTTCCCAGGGCCACAGCCCTCAGCACCCAGCGCGGCGGCCGCGACTACTACTTCTGCAGCCAGAGTTGCCTGCAGACCTTCCAGAATCCCGACCGCGAATTGCGCGTGATGCGCCGTCGCGTGGGCTTCGTGATCGGCGGGGTGCTGGCGCTGGCGCTGTTCCGGGCCGGGGCCTTCATCCTACTGGCCGCTGGGGTGAGTCTGGTGTCCTGGGCTCCTGTGTCCTTCCTGCCCTGGATGAGCTGGGGGAAGTGGCTGTTCTTGCTCGCCACCCCGGTGCAGTTCATCGGTGGTTGGTCGTTCTATACCGGCGCCTGGGCTGCTCTCAAACGCCGCGCCCTCAACATGGACGTGCTGATCGCCCTTGGCACCTCCGTCGCCTACTTCTACAGCGTGGTGGTGGTCTTTGCGCCCACCTGGCTGCCGGTTGGCGTCAGTGAACGGGACGTCTACTTCGAAGTCTCGGCGGTGGTGATTGCCTTCGTGCTGATGGGCAAATACATGGAGGAGATCATCAAGAAACGCTCCTCAGCCGCCGTGCGCAAGTTGCTCGATCTTCAGCCCGCCACGGCCACGGTGATCCGCGAAGGGGTGGAGATGACCGTGCCCGCCGATGCCATCGACACAGGCGAGACGGTGCTGGTGCGGCCGGGCGAGAAGATCCCCGCCGATGGTGTGGTGCTGGATGGCAGCTCCTCGGTGGACGAATCCTTGCTCACCGGTGAATCCCTGCCGGTGGCCAAACAGGCCGGCGCCGAACTGATCGGTGGCACGGTGAATGGATCAGGGCTGCTCCGTTTTCAGGCCAGCCGGGTGGGATCCGACACCTCGCTGGCCCAGATCGTGCGCATCGTGGAAGAGGCCCAGGCCAGCACCGCCAGCGTGCAACGCCTGGCCGATCAGGTCACCGGCTGGTTCGTGCCGGCCGTGGTGTTGATCGCCTTCGCGGCCTTCGCCCTCTGGACCCTGGCGGGCCAGTTCAGCAGTGGTCTGCTGGCCTTCATTGCCGTGCTGGTGATCTCCTGCCCCTGTGCCCTGGGCATCGCCACCCCCGCGGCCCTGATGGTGGGGGTGGGCAAGGGCGCTGAGCAGGGCATCCTGATCCGCAGCGGCGAGGTGCTGGAGCGGGCCGAGAAGCTAACCACCGTGGTCTTCGATAAGACCGGTACGCTCACCTTGGGCAAGCCGATGCTCACCGATCTGGAGCCCCTGGCAAGCCATTCAGAGCCGGAGGTGCTTCAGCTCGCAGGTTCCCTGGAGCATGGCTCCGAACACCCATTGGCGGCGGCGATTGCCGAGGCCGTTGCAGAGCGCCATCTGGAGCTGTTGCCGTTGGAGCAGTTTGCGGCCCAGGTGGGTGAGGGCATCACCGCCATAGAGGGCGGGGACGTCGTCTGGTTCGGCAACCGTTCCCTGGCGAGCCGCTTCCTGCCCCGGCTTCCCGAACCTGTAGAGGGCCAGCTCGCTGGGCTCGAGGCCCAGGGGAAAACGGCCATGCTGCTGGGGCGCGCCGATCAGATCCTTGGGGTGATCGCCGTGGCCGATACGGTCAGACCCGAGGCCGAGCAGGTCGTGGCCCTGCTGCTGCGCCGTGGCGTGCGGGTGATCATGCTCAGCGGCGACAACCGCACCACCGCAGAAGCGATTGCCGCCCAGGTGGGGATCACCGAGGTGATCGCAGAGGTGCGGCCTGCTGATAAGGCCGGAACGATCAAGTCCCTGCAGTTGGATGGGCAGAACGTGGCCATGGTGGGCGATGGCGTCAATGACGCCCCAGCCCTGGCCACCGCCAACATCGGCATCGCCATCGGCTCCGGTTCGGATGTGGCCAAGGAAGCCGGTGACATCATCTTGATGGGCAACGACGTGCGGCTGGTCGTGACCGCCATCGGCCTGTCGCGGGCCACCATGCGCAAGATCCGCCAGAACCTCTTCTGGGCCTTCATCTACAACGGGATCGGCATCCCGATTGCTGCCCTCGGATGGCTGAACCCGATGATCGCCGGTGCGGCAATGGCCCTGAGTTCGCTGTCGGTGATCGTCAACTCGTCGTTGTTGCGTCGCTACCGAGCGGCTTGATCAGGACGTAGCGCCTGCCTCCTCCCGCTGCCTACCCGTGGCGATGGCGGTGGTGGGCATCGCTCACGTGGGGATGGTCATGATCGATCGATTCATGCAGATGGTCGTGGGCATGCCAGTAGGCCCCCCGGGGCCCCTGCAGCGGTAGATCCTCCACACGGTGGTCATGGGCGTGATGGGGATCGCCGCCGGCCGGGTCGTGGTGATGCCGGTGCGCATGCAGCAGGGCTGTGTGGTGGTGCCGGTGGGTGTGATCGTCCCGGAGCAGCACGCCCACCCCAACCATCATCAGGAGCGAAGCGAGCGCCTGGGGGATGGTGAAGGCTTCGCGCAACACCAGCACTGAGAACACCACCCCCACGAACGGCGCGGTGGCGAACACCACCGCTTCTCGGGCGGCACCCAGCTCGCGGAGGGCCAGCAGATCGAGCCAGATCGAGAGCCCGTAGCCCACGGCCCCTATCGCCAGGGCGGCCAGCAGCCCGGGCCCGGTGGGGAACCGCTGGCCGAGGCCCATGGCCAGCAGCAACATCGGCACCGAGGCTCCGAAGGCCTTGAGCAGGGAGATCTGGAGCGGATTGCGCAGGCTCAGCCGCTGGCTGAGGTTGTTGTCGATGCCCCAGGCCAGGCAGGCCGACCCGATCAACAGTCCCCCCTGGACCGTCGTCCCGCCCAGCGATCCCACCGAAAGAAACACGGCACCTGCCACGATCAGGGCCGCGGCGATCAAGCCGTTGCGGCTGAGGTGCTCCCGGCCGATCAGCACCGCGATCAGCATCGTGAACACCGCCTCCAGATTCAGCAGCAGCGAGGCCGACCCGGCGGACAGCAAGGTGAGCCCCTGCACCAGGCACAGGGGCCCGACGATGCCCCCCACCACCGTGAGCCCCATCAGGGGGGCCAGATCGCGTCGCTGAACCGGCGACTCTGCCTGCTGGCGGCCCCCGGCGGCCCGCACCACCAGCAGAGCCAGGGCGGCTCCGGCGTAGAGCAGGGCCGCGATCATCAACGGCGAGGCTTCGCAGCTGATCACGCTGATCAACGGCGCACTGAGCCCGAAGAACACGGCGGCCAGCAGGCCGGCGACCAGCCCCCGCCGCTGGGGGTTCGCCATGGCACTCGAGGCAGGACCTCGGATCATGGGATCAAGCCTCGCGCACAGCTGGTTTGAGACGGGGAAGCAACCAGCCACCAAAACGGGCGTAGAGGGCCGGCAGCACCAGCAAGGTGAGGATGGTGGAGGTGATCAAGCCACCCAGCACCACAATCGCCAGCGGTTGGAGGATCTCGTTGCCCGCCCCGAAGGCCAGGGCTAGGGGCAGCGTGCCCAGAGCCGACGTGAGGGCCGTCATCAGGATCGCGTTGAGGCGCTGAAGGCTGCCGGCGCGGATCACCTCCTTGAGCTCCATTCCTTCCGCGTGGCGGCGGTTGTAGTTGTCCACCAGCAGCAGGCCATTGCGGACCGCCACCCCGAACAGGGTGATGAACCCAATCAGGGAGGCCACCGAGAGCACACCGCCGGTGAGCAGGATGGCCACCAGGCCACCGACCAGGGCCAGGGGCAGGTTGAGGAGGATGGCGATCGTGGCCGGTAGTGATTTCACAGACACGAACATCAATACGGCGATCACCATCATGGCCAACAGGCTGTAGATCACCAGGTTGGCGGTGGCTCGCTCCTCCGATTCGAACTGACCGCCGTAGCGGATCAGATAGCCGCTGGGCAATTTGATCATGCTGTCGATGGTCTTCTGGATGTCGCCGACGACCGTTCCCAGCGCCCGGCCGCTGACGTTGGTGGACACGACGATCAAGCGGGAAACATTCTCCCGATTCACCACATTGGCGCCCAGGCCGTAGTCGATGGTGGCCAGGCTTCCCAGCGGCAGCAAGGTGCCGGCGGGGGTGGCGATCGGTATGGCCCGTAGGGCATCGAGGCTGTTACGGGAGTCCTCGGGCAGCATCACCACCACATCGGTGCGATCGGTGCCGTTGCTCACCACCTGTCCCACCGTCTTGCCGTTCAGGGCGATCTCCACCGCATCGGCGAGTTGCTGCATCGTGAGCCCATTGGCGGTGGCGGCCTGACGATCGAAGGCGATCTGCACCTGCTGGATCGGCAACTGGGGTTCGAGTTGCAGATCCACCACCCCCTGGATCGGCTCAATCGCATCCCGCACCTGCTCGCCGATCCTGCGCAGCTCCGCCAGATCTGGCCCGTAGATCTTGATGGCGATGGCACTGCGCACACCCGAGAGCACCTCATCCATGCGGTGGGAGATGAAGCCACCGATGTTCGGGGCCACCCCGGGCAGCTTCAGGAAGGCCTCTCGTAGCTGTGCGATGGCGGCAGGCCGATCCTTCATCGCCTGATCGCTCAACTCCACATCCACATGGGCCAGGTTGACGCCTGCGCCATCGGCATCACCCGGGGCCCGCCCGGTCCGCACCTGCACCCACTCAAACAGGGGATTCGCTTTGAGGGTGCCCGAGAGGGCCAGGCCGGCACGGTTGGTCATCTCCAGCGACACGCCGGGGTAGAGCACCATCGAGTTCACCAGCGATTTCTCGCGGAACTCCGGCAGGAACACCCGCCCAAGGCTGGGCAGGATGGCGCAGGCCACAACCACGATCGCCAGAGCTGCGGCCAGCACCCGCTTGGGGGAGAACAGCGCCACCTCCAGCAGGGGCCGGTAAGCCCGCTCTGCCCAGTTGGCCACCCAGGTGTTCTCGGGGGGGAGACGAGTGTTTGTCAGGAGGATGGCGCAGAGCGCTGGCGTGAGCGTGAGCGCCACCAGGCTGGAGGCCGCGATCGAGAACAGGTAGGCAAGGCCCATCGGCGCGAAGATCCGCCCTTCCACCCCCGTGAGGCTGAAGATCGGTGCGAACACCACCACGATGATCACCGAGGAAAGGATCACCGGCTGGCGCACCTCCACCGACGCCTCGAACACCACCTGCAGCGGATTCCTGGGATGGGCGATCACCTGGTTCTGGCGCAGCCCCGTGTAGACGTTCTCCATGTCGACGATGGCGTCGTCGACCACCGAGCCGATGGCGACCACAAGACCACCGAGGGTCATGGTGTTGATCTCCAGCCCGAAGGCACGCATCAGCATCAGGCCGATCACCAGTGACAGAGGGATGGCACTGAGGGTGATGACGGCGGTGCGCCAGTTCATCAGGAACAGCACCATCACCACCGAGACGATCACGATCCCTTCGATCAAGGAAGCGCTGACGTTCTTGATCGCTGTGTCAATGAAATTGGCCTGCCGGAAGGTGCGCTTCACCTGAATATCACCCGGCAGGGTTTTACTGAGGGCGGCGATCAGCTCCTCCACCTCACGGGTGACTCTGGGGGTGTCGATGTCGGGCTGTTTGTTGATCATCAGCACGACCGCCGGCTTGCCGTTGAAGCTGCCATCGCCGCGCTTGAGGGCACTGGCCAGCCGCACCTCGGCGACATCACCGAGCTGGAGCGTTTGCCCCTTGTTGTCTGTGACCACCGAATCGGCAAGATCCTCGCTGCTGCTGGCCTGGCCGCTGGCGCGGATCAGCTTCTCCTGCCCGCCCGCGATCAGAAAGCCGCCCGGCGCGTTGGCGCTGGCGGCAGCCGCCGCCTCGGCCACGGCCTGCAACGACACCTTGCGGGCCAGAAGCTGTTGAGGATTGATCAGGATCTGCTGCTGGGCCTCCTCACCGCCGTAAAGGGTCACCTGGGAGACACCGGGCACCGCCAGGATCTGGTTGTTGAAGGTGGTGGCGACGATCCGGCGCAGCTCCATCGCTGAGGTTGGTCCGCCGCCCTTCAGCGTGAAGGCGTACTGCAGGATCGTGCCCAGCGGCGACACCAACGGCGAGATCGCTGGGGCGCTGGCATTGACAGGCAACTCCGCCTCGATCTGCTGCAGGCGCTCCGCCACCGATTGACGGGCCCGGTTGATGTCGGCGTTCTGAGCAAAGACCACCTGCACCATCGAGAGCCCCACCTTCGAGGAGGAGCGCACCGTTTCCACTCCCGGCAGCCCGTTGACCGCCGATTCGATCGGCACGGTGATGCGTCGCTCCACCTCCTCCGGCGCCAGGCCGTCAGCGGTGGTCTGCACATCCACCTGGGGTGGGGCGAACTGGGGGAACACATCAAGGGGCATCCGGCTGAGGATGGACAGGCCCCAGAGGCTGATCAGGATGGCGGCAACAACAACCAGCCAGCGCTTGGCGATCGAGGTCCGCAGCGTCTGGTTGAGCAGGCGATTGAGCATGGGATGGGATGAGGTGGGCGGAGAGAACGACGGGCTCAGGGGATCAGTTCTTCTTGCCCAGGCGCGAGGCCACGACCACACCACCCACCACCAGCACGGCAGCGCCGGCTCCGATCACCAGGGGGTTGAGCCCTTCTGCGGCTGTGGATGTGGTGGCTGAGGCTGAGGCCGCTGGGGCTTTCGGGGTGGACCCTTCCCCGTTGGGTGCGGCGGCGCTCTGGCTCTTCTTGGACTCGGCGTAGAGCGAGAGGGCTCCCTGGGTCACCACGCTGTCCCCGGGCGAGATGCTGCCGTCGGTGATTTCGATCTGATCGCCCTGGCTGGCGCCGGCCTGGAGGAAGACCGGGTCGTAGGTGGTGCCGCTCTTTACGAACGCCAGGGGCTTGCCATCCGCATCCACCACCGCCGCCACCGGAATGGTGACCACACCACCGGCTTCAGCGGCGGGGGCGGTGGTGATGCCCAGCAGGGAATCGATCTCCGCGCTGGCCTTCACCTGGCGCACATTCCCTTTCTGCTGAAACTCATCGCCGTGCCCCACGTGGGCCATGGCGGGGCTGAGGCCACCGGGTACCACGGTTCCGAGGCTGAGGCTGGTGGCCAGAAGAAGGGCGCGCATGCTGCTGCTGCCGCGAGGGCAGGACAAGGACCCGCCGAGGATGCCGCAAGGGGGATGAAAAACAGGTGAAACCGGCTGCGCTACCTAGGATCAGCCGCAATCTCTGACTTCTGTTCCAGGCCCATGCCCCTGCGCATCCTGCTGGTGGAGGACGAAGCCGAGCTGGCCGGAGCGATTCAGGTGGTGCTCAGGGCCGAGCAGCATGTCGTCGATCACGTGGCGGAGGGCCTGGGGGCCTGGAGCCTGCTGCGCAGCGAGCTGGCCAGCTACAACCTGCTGATCGTTGATTGGATGTTGCCGGGTCTTTCAGGCCCGGAACTCTGCCGGCGGGTGCGCGGGGCTGGCCTCACCCTGCCGGTGCTGATGCTTACGGCGCTGGCCGACACCAGCCACCGGGTGCAAGGCCTTGATGCCGGCGCCGACGACTACCTGAGCAAGCCCTTCGCGATGGAGGAACTGCTGGCGAGGATCCGGGCGCTGCAGCGCCGCCAGCCCAACTATCGCGAGCCACTGCTCAATTCCGGGCCTTATGTGCTGGATCTGGCCGAGGGCTGCCTCACCGTTCAGCGGGGAAAGGAAACCACCAGGATCACCCTCTCCACCAAGGAACTGCAGCTGATGGCCTATTTCATGGAGCATCCGCGGGAGATCATTCCAGGAGCGCGGCTGCGGTCCCAGCTCTGGTCGCTGGATGAGGATCCGATCAGCAATGTGGTGGCGGCCCAGGTGCGTCTGCTGCGGCGCAAGATCGCCAGTTACGGGCTGGCCTGTCCGATTGCCACGGTCCCATCGAAGGGTTACCGCTTTGATCCTGAGCCGGAGGAAGAGCAATAGAACGGCTCGCCTTGGCCAGGCCTGGACCCATGTCCCGGAGCCGCCTACAACTGGCGGCTGTTTACCTGGCGGTGATTGGGGTGATTCTCTATGGCGCTGGCCTTGGCATGTTTGGCCTGTTGATGCGCTCCAACTGGTCGGCCCTTGAGCGCGAGGTGGAAACCGTGGCCGGCACCTTGCATGACAGCCTCAAGCCGTTGCTGCCCGCGGAAGCCAGGCCCTCGCCCCAGCTGGCCGCGGTGCTGCCTGGCCTTTGTCTGGTCGGATCCCCCTGTCAGCCGGCCCCCTCACTGATCCCTCGCCATGCTGTGAGCATCACGGACTCGGAGCGGTTCTACCTGCGCCTGCTGGATCCCCGTGGTGTGCTGATCGCCCACTCCCCGGGATCGCCAAGGGTCAAGCCTGAACGCCCCGGCCCCACCTGGATGGTGGTGGCAGGGCTGGGAGGCGATCGCTTTCTGCAGTATTCGATCCACCTGCACCGTTCCCACACGCCAGCGCACCCTGGCGCGAATGCGCAGGAACTGGATTGGGGGTATCTGCAAATCGGACGCAGTTTGAGCGGGCTCGACGCAGAGCGGGAGCGGCTCTGGTGGGCAATCCAGACGATTGTTGTGCTCGCCCTGCTGGTGGCAGGCCTGGCCAGTTGGTGGCTGTCCGGTCTGGCGATGCGACCGCTGCTGGCGGCGTACCGGCAGCAGGAGCAGTTCACCGCCGATGCGGCACACGAACTCCGCGCACCTCTGGCCAACCTGCTGGCTGTGGTGGAGGCCCACAAGACGCAACTGTCAGCTGAACCCCTCGCCGGAGAGCGCGCGCTGGCGGTGGTCTACGGGCAGGGTAAGCGGCTGAGCCGCTTGATCAGTGACCTGCTACTGCTGGCCCGACTCGATGGTCCCGAGGCCGGAGCGGGCCTGCAGCCCTGCTCCTTTACACAGATCGCGCGCGATCTGCTGGAGGAGACCAGCGAGGGGGCGTCGATTGCCGAGGTGCAGCTCCGCCTGCAGGGTGGTGATGACGATCTCAACGTGTTCGGGGTGGAATCGGAGCTCTATCGGCTCGTTTCCAACCTGCTCTTGAACGCGATTCACTACACGCCCCCAGGCGGAGAGGTGGTGCTGAGCCTGAGGCGCGAGGGAAGTCATGGGCTGCTGGAGGTGCAGGACAGCGGCATCGGCATCGCTCCATGCGATCAGCAACGCATCTTTGATCGCTTCTTCCGCAGTGATCCCGGGCGTTCCCGCCAGCAGGGCGGCACCGGCCTTGGCCTCTCGATCGTGGCGGCGATCGTGCGCCGCCACCGGGGGGCGATCACGGTGCGCTCGGATGGGCACTCCGGCAGCTGTTTCACGGTGACCCTGCCTCTGGCCGCGAACTCCCCCGGGTTGCCTGTCCCCCGCTGATCGCCGTCCTGCTCAGAACGGTGGGCTGGCGGGCGTCCCCCTGCGGCGATCCAGCAGCAGTCCCAGGCCGGAGCCGATGACGAACAGGGTAAGCAGCGCCAGGATCGAGGAGTACCAGGGCTGCAGATTGATAAGGCCGAAGTTGCCCGTGTGCAGCTTCATCAGCCAGAAGGCCTCGATCCCCTGGGCCGAGAGGGCGCCGTAGAGCGAGCCGGAGAGCGCAGTGAGCAGCAGTGGCAGGGCGGCCAGGGGCACGAGGCTGCGGTGCACCCGGCGCATGAGGTGATGGCGGCTCACTCGTTCTGAAGCGCCTTGTGCAGTTGCTGTTCATTGGCACAGGGCATCCACAAGGAGCCCATCGCAAAAGTGCCTTTGCACTTGAGCTCAGCAGCGCGCTGCTCCGCCTCCTGCTTTGTTTTGAACATGCCCTTCATGTGCGCGGCGGCGGGCGGAGTGATGAAGAGCGGGGAGAAGGTCGTCGCTGCAAGGGCAGCCAGCAGAGCCCACCGGCTTCCTTTCAAGAGGGGGATGGCGTGGTGCTGATTCATCGAGTGGTAACCGCGTTGGTAAAGGAAACAGAGCAGAAATGTGGAGTCACTTCTCCTTGGAAACGGCCTTTTGATAGACATCAAAGTTCTGACACGGCATCCAGTCCTTGCCCATCGCAAAGACACCGCTGCACTTCAGCTCCTTCGCACGTACTTCCGCAGCGGCCTTGCTCGGGAACATGTCGTAGGCCTGGGCGCGGGCGGCGCCAGGGGACAGGCAGCCAGCGGCCAGCAGGACAAAAGCCAGGGCGATACGGTTCACGGAATGCCAGGGAAAAGTCAGAGATCCATTTTAGAGTCTCCCCATAGATGGAGAGTCAAGCCCATGGTGGCCATCGGCGTCACGACTGGCATGAAGATCGGTGCCCTCGCTGGCCGCAGTGGCCTGCCGGTCAAGACCCTGCGCTACTACGAAGAGTTGGGGCTGCTCCCGGCGATCGGCCGCAGCGAAGGCGGCTTCCGCCTGTTCGCTGAAGAGAGCCTGCGGCGCCTGGAGTTCATCCGTCGGCTCAAGACCCTGGGGCTCAGCCTGGAGGAAATCCAGGGCTGCCTGGCGGTGCACGACGCCGGTGAGCTGCCCTGCGGCGACATCGAGATCCAGCTGGGGCGTCAGATCGAGCGGATCGATGGCCAGATCAAGGAGCTCAGGCAACTCAGAAAGGAACTGCAGGACTTGCTGGCTAGCTGGCAGAGCGATCCCGTCAAGGACGGCGATCTGATCTGCCCCAATCTTCAGGTGTGACAGCTGGCATGTGAAGCAATGACCCGCAGCTTCGTCCAGTTTGCTTCTGCGTCCCCATGTTGATGACAGGCAGAACCCAGGGAGGAGAACTGATGAACCATCACCGTCTCGCGACGACAACAGGATTGGGAGTGCTTGTCCTGTCCCTGGCGGCTCCAGCACTGTCACAGCCACCCGCCTCAGCGGTCCCACCAGTAGGCGGGATGGGATCGGGGATGATGGGTGGGGGGCTGATGGGCTCCCAGTCGATGGATCAGCACTTCATCGTGATGATGATCCCTCACCACGACGGGGCGATCGCCATGGCCGATCTTGCCCTCACCCGAGCTAAGCGGCCCAAGATCAAAGAGCTGGCCAGGAACATCAAGGCCAGCCAGACCAGTGAGAACGCTCAGATGCGCACCTGGTACCGGCAGTGGTACGGCGGCGACGTTCCCGCCATGACGCGTAGTGGAGCCATGGGCATCGGGGGAATGGGTGGTGGCATGGGCCCTGGTATGGGCATGAGCTGCTGCAGCGGAATGGAAATGATGGGCACGAGCCTGGCCGCCCTCAAGAACGCCGCCGACTTCGATCGGGCCTTCATTGAGCAGATGATTCCCCACCACCGCATGGGCGTGATGATGGCCTCGATGGCCCAGAACAGCAGCCAGCATCCGCAGCTGAAGGCGATGCAGCAGGCGATGGTCAAGGAGCAGAGCAGGGAGATCGAGCAGATGACTCAGTGGTATCGCAACTGGTACGGAACGACCTGACTCTTATCAAGGACGGCTCAGACGGACTCCGCATCTTCCAACCCAACACCAGCCATGGATCCGTTCTTCATAACCGACACACCGAAAACCTTCGAGGAGACCAGTGCCGCCCTCCAGGAGGCAGTGGTGGACCACGGCTTCGGCGTACTGGCAGTACATGATCTGGGCAACACCCTGCGCAGCAAAGGTCTGCCATTCCCAGAGCAGTGCCGCATCTTCGAGGTGTGCAACCCTCAGCAGGCCGCCGCAGTGCTTAGCACCTCAATGGCGCTCAACATGGCCTTGCCGTGCAGGATTTCGGTCTACACCGAAGCCGGCCAGACCCGCCTCGGCATGATTCGCCCCGAGGTGATGCTCGCGGGCCTCTCGGCTGATCCGTCCCTGCAGGAGGTGGCCCGAGCCGTGGAGGCCTCCACTACGGCGATCATTAAGGCCACTGCGGCCTAGTCGCATGGCAGATCCCGCTGAAGCCTCGATGCGGAGCAGCTCAGTAAGAAGGGACCGCCTGCTGATGAGCTCTGGCGGGGCGGGATCGGGGTTTCTGGCGACTATGGGCTAGCCAACAGATGTGTGGTTGGCGCTGGCATCTTTTCCCTCCAGATGAATGTCAAGGGGGGCGTCTTCCTGGTTCATGTCATCAAGCGCAGGGTTCCTCAGCATGCGCGGCCGCACAAGGGCTGACGCAAGCTGGCCCGCCTTCCGCGCGAAGCGCCTGGGGCACTGGCTTGTGCCTTAGTGCCTGGGCCAGCCCTTGCTGCTGGCCGTGCTGGTGCTTCGGGTCCTGTGCTGTTGCCTGATGGCTGCTGTTTCTTCTTCCTCCCGCTCCCGGTCCAAGTCCCGCTCCAGAAGCAACCACCGGCAGGGAGAGGCTTCTTCTACAGAGAAGCTGGTGGAGGCGATCATCCAGCTGCTGGAGGCTGGCACTACGCCCTGGCGGAGGGAGTGGGACGCCTCTGGTGGTGGGCACCACGTCAACCTGATCTCAGGGCATCGCTACCAGGGAGCGAACCCGATCCTGTTGACCTTCGGGATGCACCTGAGGGCTTCAGCGCTGCCCTACTGGTGCGGGTTTGCTGAGGCCAAGGCTTTGGGGATGTTCACCCGCAAGGGCTCTCAGGGGGTGCGGATCCTGAGGCCGCAGGTGAACCGGGTGGCAGGTGACACGGAGCGGTCGGGGAGCCTGGACGCATCGACAGCCACCCCAGGCATCAAGCCGGACGACGCGCCTACAGACCGGGTATGGATGAGCTTCCGGCCCGTGGTGGTGTTCAACGCGATCGACCTGGAAGGTGACGCCCTTGCTGGTTGGGTGGAGCAGAGGCAAGCAGAAGCAGCTGGGGCGGAGCGCAGTGAACCAGACCGCCTGGCTGCAGCAGAAGATCTGCTGGGGGCCTGGCCGGTACCGCTCAGCTTTGGTGGTGAACGCGCCTGCTACCTCCCCCAGATCGATCGGATCCAGCTGCCGGAGCGCGCTGCCTTTCACTCCGCCGCTGGGTTCTACGCCACCTGGGCCCAGGAGGTGATCCACTCCACGAGGCACGCCAGCTGCCTCCAGCGGGATCTGAGCGGGCGGTTTGGTTCTCGGGCCTATGCCCGAGAAGAACTGGTGGCGGAACTCGGTTCAGTCCTGCTGGGGGACCGGTTGGAGATCGGCAGTGCCCTTGAAAACCACGCGGCATACCTGGGGCACTGGCTGGACCTGCTCCGGGAAACTCCACAGGTGTTGTTCCAGGTGCTGGGTGAGGCCAGGCGAGCTGTGGAGCTGGTACTACCAGAGGCTGTAGAAAACGACCCTGGCTGATCGAGCAGGCAGCTTGGTCCGCGCTTGCATAAATGATCCACCAGCCGCTTCACTGGTAGTGGTGAGGAATAAAAAAGCTCTTCCATCCACAGTTGAAACCCCCATGATTAAATACTTTGACCACATCACAGTTGTGATCAGTGATGTTGAAGCGGCCAAGCACTTTTTCGGGCTCCTGGGCTTCAAGGAGAACAAGTCAGTAGTGATCAAGGGTCCCGTATTCTCCAGTTACATGGGGGTGGATGGCATCGAAGCAGAACACATCACACTTGCTTTGGAGAACATCTCACCGCGCATCGAAGTGCAACTGCTGAAGTACCGTCAGCCTGTTCCACTGCCCGCTCCAACGACTGACAGCCTCACCAACCTGGGGTTCAACCATATCTGCTTTACGGTAGATAACCTGGATGCTGAAGTGGAGAGGCTGAAAGCTGCGGGCATCAAGCTACGGAACGAGGTCATGACCTTCCATAGCCGAAAGCTCGTTTTTCTCTGCGGACCAGATGGAATCACCGTGGAGCTGGCTGAATGGGTTTAATTCGGTGCGTCGTGCGGGGGGACAAGCGACTGTGAAACACCGAGTGACTGCCGCTTGCTCTGTTGCTAGGAGCTGGAATATTCATGGCATACTTCCAAATGATTACTACCCGCTGAACGATCAATCTCCTCCTAAGTCTCCAAGCACCTGATCACCTCAGGCTTCACTTTCTGGCCCTGCCTGCCGATGAAGTCGGGGGATGCTGCCGCAACTTAGAAACAATGAGGTCATACTGCAGCATCCTTTTGTTCAATGGTATCCATTCCACAATCCCAAGCCCCACGGCGACGACCGATAGCTCGCCCTACAACGGGCTCACGACTGGCTGATGCCATTGCCCAAGGTCTCACTGAGCTGCGTTCTTACCAGCACGCAAAGAGGACGGCTTGGAAAACCAGTCAATGATGTTCACGTAGTTCCTCCACGCAGTGGGTGACACACTCTCCGTCGTCGAGGGAGCAGGTGGTGATGCATTCAAAATACGCTTCCACAGAATCCCATTTCTTCTCCTGGGAACTATCCATTTCTGGTACCTGCAGCCCATGAGCCATGCCGTTCCCGGCGGGGAGCTGATCAGCCGAATGGGAAACTGGGTAGGTCGAGCGAGCCATGGTCCTTTCTTCTGCGGATATCTCCACCATACGAACATGGTGTTTCAAACACCCATGAAATGAGTCTTCCTGCCTACTCAAGTGTTAAGTTGTTTGTGCTGTTTCCCTGCCAAGTACTCTTGCTTGGCTGATGCAGCTGAACTCAGCTCGCTTGGTGTGATGGTTCAACCCTGCAGCGATCGATCCCACCACCGACAGTGGCGCGGCATTCATGGACCAGCTGTTGTCGTACCAAGCCCTTTTGCTCTGGCTGGTGACTGGCAAAAAGTTAAATGATTCTGTTGTTTAAATTGCCCAAGGTCAATGTCTCGGCGGGGGTTCGGTGGTGGAACTTCTGTTACAGAGCAATCAGCCGGTGACCACCACCGACCAGATGCCTGCTCCAGGGCAGGACGCGATAGCGGTATCGCTCAGGTCATGCCATTCGGCTCGTCAACTAACGCCAATCCTTTGGCCAGGCAGCAGGTGTCCGTCTGGTGATCCCCTCCACCCGAACGTCTAACCCTGCTCCGATTGTTCACCAGCACCCCACCGGCCCGGTTGGGACCGGGGTGGCGGCGGCAACCGGCAAGGGCTGCGCGTTGGACCTGACGCTCCCCCTGCCTGAGTTGCAGCAGACGCTGGCTGGGGACGGTGTTCTACGCCGTTCCTTCCATTGAGCCGACTCCACTCCAACCTGCAACCACCGACCCTCAGACGGCCGCCACGATCGACGCCTGGCAGGTCGCTTGCGCTCAAGGCTGGCAGGTCGCTTGCGCTCAAGGCTGGCAGGAGCCTGAGCCGGAGTGCCTGCAGGCTGAACTCTCCCTACCTGCTACCGACCAGGGGCTGCTGGGTTCGGCCTGGGATAGCTGGTCGTCCAATCCCTATCTGGACCGCCAGCAGGTGGAGGAGCAGCCGGGCTTCTATCCCTTCGAGGAGCCCTGACGCGGCAGTTTCATGGCCGCTTCGCCAGACACCGCAGACCGTAACCCGGTGGGCAGGGTGTTCTTTGGCTGCGCCTCTGGGTCTGCGGCCTGGTCCGTCAAGGGCGTTGCAAGGGCCTGCGGCCCCCTTGACGAACCCGGCCCCGGGTTGCGGGAGCGGTGTTCTTTGGCGCCTCAGCCATGAAAAGCCGCTCGTTCAAGATCACCTGCTGGAAGTGGCTCTACCGCCACACGCGACAACTGCGCTGGTTGGCTGGACTGATCTGGCCCCTGCAGACCTTTCCTCGCCGGCTCGCGATCGAGCTGGAGCTAAGGCGCTGTGAACGCAGCTGGGAGCTGCACTAACGCCTGAGGGGCTGCGGCCCCTCTACCCCCCCTCAGGCGTGACGTGCTGCTCGTCAAGCAGCGCCTGGATGGGTAGTCACAACAGGTTGTTCAGCGGACAAGGGGGAGTGAGCTTGACGGGGTTGTGGTGATCTGCGGGGTCAGCCTTCGCAACTCACTGCCATTGCCCCGACCTGGCAGGGCATGGCCATTGACTAAGAGGGCGTAGCGCAGGATCGCGGCGACGCCAGCGTCATCGGGTAGATCCTCCTGCCGAACCGCCAGCACTTCACCACCCGAGAGCAGCACCCGCTGGGCGATCTCGTCGTACACGCCGTAGCTGTCTGCGCCGGCGATCTCCGCCTCGTCAATGCGGCCGTCGATTTCGTCGATCCGCCCGTTCATCACCCGGTCCATGTCCACCATCAGGCTCTGGACCGCTTCGAAGGTGGCGGCACGGGCGACTTGAGCCACATCGCTGCTGGCACGACCCTCGCTCCCGCGCACAGCGAACTGATCCCGCCAATCGGCGATCCACTGGCGGTTCATGTCGTCGAGCACGGCGCGGGAGGCCTCGGTGAGCTCCGCATCGGAAAGGCGCTCGGGGCTGCCCTCGATGCCGATGGGCGCCAGGTGGGGATAGGTGTTCACCGAGCGGTAGATCGCCCCGAGGCTGTCGACAGCGGCGAGGACCAGCGGGATCATCTGGCCGGCCAAACGCTCACGGAGCGCCTGATCCACCAGGCGGGCGTACTGGCGCAGCCGCACCTTCTTGCCTTCCGAGCCCGTGAGCCGGCCGCTGGGGGAACGGTCGTTGATGCTGGCCTTACCTGCCGCCGAGGCGGCATCGGTGGGCAGATCAGCCAGCCTCACGTTCGCGGCCGGCAGATCGGCGGAGACTTCGATCAGCCGGACCCCGCCCTCCGCTAGCGCCAGCACGTAGCAGGTGTTGCCGAAGGTGGTTGCGCGGAGAAGGGGTTTGAGGTGGAACCGGTCAGAGACCGCCACCAGCGGTTCGACGGTCGTCGGTAGGCGGTAGCTGATCAGATTCTCCGGCGTGGCGTAGACCACCACAGCGTGGGCCTGGAAGCGCCAGAACTCGTCGTCATCGATCAAATCATCGAAGGATTCGCTCAGGGCTTCCAATGCGGCCCGATCGGTGCCCGCGGCTTCCAGCTGGAGGATCGCCTCACCGGCCAGGGCGCGGAACTCAAGCCGGTCCACGTCCGTGTTCGGGGTGATCGGTGTGGTGGGCAGCACGATCGACACGCTGGGATCGTGGCGTCGCTTGGCCAGCGCAGCGAGATCGTCGCGTGTAGGGAGATCAAGATGAAGCATGCCGCGCCAGGGAAACTCCAGCTCCAATTGTGGCCTGAGATCGGTTTGCTGGCCGCTTGAATGCCGGCCACTTCGGTCGTGCGTGATGCGGATCCAAAACAGCTATGGGAGCCAAAAGACCCTGGGTGGTCTAATCCCCCAGCAGCGGCTCGCCCAGTTGGAAGCATGAACAACCTGGTGGGAAACCACACCTTGAGGTTCCCCAGCGCCTGCGGGCTCCGCTCCACCCGCTCGCTCCTGCTCGGGGTCAGGACATCACCGCCCGTGGCGCCGATGTCTTGACCACAGAACGGATGTTCCACAACTTCAGCATCTCCTTTTCCCAGTGGCTCAGCCTGATCGTCATACCGGGTAGTCGGCAGCAAGCCGAAAAAGGTCTTTGCGTCCATCAATGACCAACATGGTCAAACAGGCCTTGAACTCAGGGCAGCGAATTCTGCGGCTGAACATCGGCGAGAGACCGCGGGCCTGGCTACTGTCGAGGCTCAACTGATAACAATCGTCCCTGCTTGCAAATCTCGTCAAGATGACACCATTTTGGGCCCAACTTCTGGGCCTGCAAACCCTGTCCAGAGCCACACTCAGATATCCATCAAGCAAGTAGCGACTCCTACAACCTGCAGTTCCTGGATATAGCCGTGGCTGGGTCAAGCATGACAACTTTGGGCAAGCAGCTTCGTTGCCTTCAGATCTACTTGTCATCAGTCTTTAGAGCTTGGTGCCCGAGCCAGCTTTTGAGTTCCACATAGAACACAGGCACCACGAACAGTGACAACACAGTGGCGACGGCGAGGCCACCGAAAACAACCGTACCGAGGGAAATCTGGCTACGGGCACCAGCTCCGCTGGAGAAAACCAGGGGTAGGAATCCCAGCAGCGATGCGATGGCGGTCATCAGGATGGGACGCAGTCTCGATCGGGCCGACTCCCGGGCGGCTTCCAGCACAACAACGCCCCCAGCGAGTCGCTGATTCGCCAGATCGACGATCAGAATCCCGTTCTTGGCGGCCAGGCCAATCAGCATCACCAGACCCACCTGGGCATAGACATTCAGGACCTCACCCCGCAAGCTCAGAAACAGCATGGCCCCTAGCATGGCGGTAGGCACGGTCATCAGCACGATCAGCGGATCGCTGACGCTTTCATACTGGGCTGCCAGGACCAGGTAGACCACCAGGATGCCTAGAGCAAAGATCGCGAGTGCCAGAGAACCGGCTTTGATCTCCTCTCGGGAAATGCCAGTCCAGTCGTATCCGAGTCCGTTGATCTGCAAGCCGCGGAACAAGTTTTCCATCCTGTTGATGGCCTCACCTGAACTGCGGCCCGGCGCCGCCTTTCCTTCAATCTTGATGGCACGGTAGAGGTTGAAGTGGGGAATCACTGAAGGGCCGGTGGTGGGTTCCACACGGAAGAACTCCGAGAGGACAATCGATTTGCCAGCGCTGTTGTTCACGTACAGCGAGTTCAGCCGTTCTGGGGTGGCGCGGAAGCCTTGGTCGGCTTGCACGTAGACACGGCGAACCTTGCCGGACTGGAACGTATCGTTCACATAACTCCCACCCATGGTCACGCTGAAGGCCTGCATCGCCTTGCCGAAATCCACATCCAGAGCCGCCATGCGATCACGATCCACCTGAACCCGCAGCTTCGGTGAGACGGCCGAGAACTGGGTAAAAGCAACTTCAAAGGCGTCATTGGCATTGGCCTTTCCGATGAGCTCGTCAGCAGCTCCGGCAAACTTGGACAGATCCAGGGCGCCGGCGCTCTTATCCAGCAACTGGAATTCAAAGCCGCCCGAGTTGCCATAGCCGCGAATTGGCGGAGGCTCGATGACGATCATACGGGCGTCCTCTATCACCGACAGTTTTCCATTCAGGCGCCCCACAACCGCCGCAGCACTCTGATCGGCTCTACGGCGCTCCTCCCATGGTTTCAACCCGAAAAAGAAGAATCCTCGGTTGGGGGTGTTGCCTTCAAAGCCAGCTCCACTGAACAACGCCGCAGTGGCGATCTCTGGTTCTCCGCGCAGGATCTCAGCCACCCGTTGGTTGATGCGCTCGGTATTTGGAAGCGAGGTCCCTTCCGGAGCCTGCAGAATGCCAAGGGCATAACCTTGATCCTCCACAGGCACGAAACCTGTGGGGATCGCCGTAAAGGCCACCCCAGTGAAAATAATGCCCCCCAGCAACAGGCCCATTACCAGATGCCGACGGTGGAGCACCCAGTCCAGGCCGATGTGATAACAACGCTCCATCAAGGCATAGATCAGGTTGAAGCGGTTGAAGATCTCGGGTGTGAACCAGCTCACCAGCAGGCCCAGTGCGGTGCAGAGCACCACGCTGAGAGGACGGTCCACCCCGCCGATCAGCATGCCGGTAAGGGCACCGGCTACGGCCAGTGGCAGCATCAGCGGCCACCCGGTGAGCTTGCTCAGGCCGTAGCCCAGGAGTGTTCCGATTACGAGGGCCCCCAGAATCGTGAGGACGCCGCCGCCGCTGAGCAACACCCCGAAGATGAAGGCCAGGGTGGTTCCGCCGATGGCGTAATTGGAACGGCCTGGAGCAGCGTCAAAGCGGTCTAGCAGCACGGCCGAGAGCATCGGTGAGAATGTAAGGGCGTTGAAGGTGGAGATGGTAATCGCTGCCATAATCGTGACCCCAAACTGTTTGTAGATCGTTCCAGTCGCACCAGGGAAAAACAGCACCGGCACGAATACGGCGATCAACACCAGCGAGGTGGCGAGGATTGCGCCGAAGAGCTCGCTCATAGCGGCCTGCGCAGCTGCGAGGGCGTTCAGGCCAGAACGCTTTTTACTCACGGTGTCTTCGATTACCACGATGGCGTCATCAACCACCAGCCCGGTCGCCAAAACCAGTCCGAACAGGGTCAGTTGGTTGAGTGACAAGCCGACCAGTTTGGCCACAGCGAAGGTGCCGATCAGCGATACAGGAATGGCGATTGTTGGCACCAACGTCGCCCTCCAATCCTGCAGGAACAGAAACAGGATCAGCACCACCAGCACGATGGCGTCCCGCAGGGCCGCCACCACGCCTTCAATGGACGCGTTGATGAAATCGCTGTTGTCATAGACTTTCTCCATCTTCACCCCTACGGGCAGGGTGCTGGCGAAACTCTCGAGTACCCTCTTGACGCCGGTGGAAACCTCAAGGGCGTTGCTGCCACTGAGCTGATAGACAGCCATACCCACCGACGGAACGCCTTGTAGATCGGTGCTGCTGACGTCATAGCTCTCGCCTCCCAAGGAGACCCGGCCAACATCTTTGAGGCGAACAAGACCGCCGCTTGGAGTCTTGCGAACGATCATGTTCTCGAACTCCGTTACAGAGGTGAGCCGTCCCTGCAGTTCCACGCTGAAGGTATATTCCTGCTCGGCAGCAGCTGGAGAACTGCCGATCTGGCCAGCCGGCACCAGCCGGTTCTGGCTTGTCAAAGCATCCACCACGTCGCTGGCTGTCAAGCCATTCACAGCCAGGCTTACTGGGTTGAGCCAGAGGCGGATGGCGAGCTTGCGGGAGCCGAAGTAAGTCACATCACCGACTCCCGTCACCCGTTTGATCTCGTCGGTGAGGCCCTGGTCCAGTAAACCACTGATCGTCTCGACGCTATAGGGCTGCTTGGTATCGGTACTGCCGAAGATGTAGACGAGCAGAATTGAGGTGGAAGCCTTGTTAACCGTGACACCAGACTGGCGTACCTCATCAGGCAGCTGTGGCTCTGCCAAACCCACCCGGTTCTGCACGTTCACCTGGTTGATGTTCCTGTCGCTGCCGTTTTTGAAGGCAACAGTGATCGCGCTGCTTCCATCCGACGCGCTGCTGGAGGTGATGTACTCCATGCCCTCTACGCCGTTGATCTGCTGTTCCAGCACGGAGGTAACACCCTGCTCGACACTGATCGCATCGCCACCTGCATAGCTGGCGGACACGCGCACAGTGGGCGGTGCGATGTCTGGCAGGTTCTCTACGGGCAAGAGCGGAATCGAGATCAGCCCAGCAATCACAATCAACAAGCTGCAGACCGCCGTAAGCACCGGTCTCCGGATGAATTGGTTCGAGAGCGACATGCGGCAGGTGGCGGTTTAGGACCTGGGCTTGATCGGTACGCCGTGGCGGAGGTTGATGAGGTTTGAAGTGATCACGGCCTCTCCGGGGCTGATGCCGCTGAGCACAGGAAAGCGGTTGTTCTGGAGTGGCCCGAGCACCACAGGACGCTGCAGGGCTACAAGGGTGGTAGCCGGTAGCTTGGCGAGTGAGGCCAGATCGGCCCTGTCAGGGTTCGCGCGGAGCTGGGCAAGGGTTCCTGTGATGAACACAAAGTTCTGGCCGGGGAGCTGCTGCACCGCCTTGAAGGGAACCGAGAGTTGCTGGTTCTGCTCCAGTACCAATTTCGTACGTACCTTGACGCCGCTGCGTAAGCGGCCGCCACGATTGTCGAACTCGGCTTTCGCTAGCAGCGTCTGACTGCCATCGCCGACCACTGGATCGATCGATTGCACAAGGCCGTTGGCCAAGGGCTGGTCGGTGGCCGGATCGCTGAGGAGCACGGTCTGGCCGAGCCGCACCCGTTCGGCGTAGACCGTTGGCACCTCAATCCTGACCATCAACCGATCGTTGCTCACCAACTTGGTGAAGGGGTCACCGCTCGTGATCACATCACCCTGCTTCACTTGCAGGTCGGCAACGGTACCGCTGATCGGTGCACGCAGATTGCGGAATCGGCGGTCAGCTTCCCTGGCGATCAGGGCCTCCCGAGAGGCGATTGACTCCTGTCGAAACTGGTCCCGCTGGATCGGGCTGGCGGCCCCTTGGCGTACCAGCGACTCATAACGTTCATAGTTGAGCTGGTCACTGGCGGCCTTGGCCCGCAGGTTGATCACGTCGGCCTTCTGCTGCTCCTGATCCAGCACCAGCAGCAAATTACCCTTTTGAACCTGGCTACCCTGGCGCACCAAGATCCTCTCGATCCTGCCGTCCGCCTGGGCGGAAAGCTGCACCAGATCTGGCGCCTCCAGGCTGCTCACCGTTTCGACGCTGGTGCTGAAGGTTGCCAGCTGGGCAGGTTCTGTCTGCACCGGCAACGCGCCGCCTCTCGGCGGTCCTGACGGTTCAGAGCAGCTGGTGAGAGAAAGCGCTATGAGCCCCATCGCCAGGGGAAAACAAAACTGGCGCGGTGCCGGAACGCGCAAGAAAAATGCGCCCAGCGGCATAAAACAAGGGATATTTCTTCGCCACATCTTGGCGGAAAAGAGCCCACCCTGTTGAGAACCATTCTCAGGAGGCGGGAAGGCTTGTGATCCGCTCCTCTCCTTTCTCCACCCTTTTACCTACAGCTTGGAAGCGCGCCACTCTGAACACAGCTAGTGAAGCGGTAGTGCCTATGGGGCTGATGCCCCTTCTTCTGGCCAACCTTGCTGCTGCTCGCTCTGCTGTTGGTGGTTTCCAGCGACTGTGGGCTCCGCTCCACCTTCTCGCGCCTGCTCGGGGTTTCGCTGCGCCCGCTCGTGGCGCGGGTGGGGGATGCTGCTGGAGGTGTGCTGGAGCTGGTTGAAGCGTCGAGCAGGCCGTAGCTGCTGCGCACAGCGGTCGGGTCTTTTTCACTCCCCGGTGTCTTTCAGCGCCTTGGTTGCGCGGTGGCTGGGGCGGTGGTCGTTCAGGAGCACCTGTCGGGGTCTTGCTGGCACAGCACGCGGGTTGAGTGGGCGTTGTGGTGCTGGCTTGGTCTTCCCCCGATGGTCCCAACGCGGTGCTGCGGATGGGGGGGCGCGTCCTGCGCCAACTCACGATGCGCCCTCTCTCTCAACGCGATCGCCTTGTGCACCAATACCTTTCCCTGGCCGGTGCCCTGGCCCAATGGCTGCGGGATCGGGCTTTGATGGTGCCCCTGCCGATGAACGCTTGCGCGGAAGCCCCCTGGACCCACCAGAGCCTGGATCAGGGCCGCCCTGAAGGCGGCGGCAGCTGGCTCGGTGGCCTGGCCGCCCCAGACTCCAGGTCTCCAGAAACGGAAAAAGCGCGGGACGTAGGGCTGGAGGCCATGGTCGATCAACTGCCCACCGAGAGGTGGACTGGTTTTTCTGGACAGCCCCCATCGTTAACCTCTGAGGTGGGGCATCGCCCCTGAAAGGGGGCTCACAGTGTTGAGCAAGCGCCGTACCTACAGCCCCGAGGTCAAGGCCAGGGTCGCCATGGTGGCGTTCAGTGGCCGCAAGACGATCAAGGAGATCGCCGCCCACCACGCTGTACACCCGATCCAGGTCAGCCAATGGAAGCGGCAGCTGCTCGACGGTGCCACGGAACGTTTCACCAGAAGCAAGAAGTCCAATGGCAAGGACGAGGAGCAGACCAAAGAGGCTGAGCTGGTCCAGCTGCACAGCCTTGCAGAAGCCTGACGGCTACGCGCAGCTGCAGATGGAGCTGGAGTTGCTCTGATGTTCGTGAACCACGCAAGCTGGTCGATCCGCTCTCTAAGGCAGTCGCTGCTCCCCAGATCGGCTGCGATGGCCGGGTCCTCTCGGTCGACGACATCACAGGCCACCACTTTATTGCTGCAGACGTCGATCACCAGGTAGAGAACCAGCTACACACCGCGCACGTTGGTGGTTACGACATTAACCAGTAAATCTGATTATTCCCATTCTTCGTCGTTTTCGTTCTCGGGGGTTAGCACCGGCTGTCGGTTCCGGTTGACCGGTGCTCTGAGTGAGCGAGATTCGAATCCAGCTCGATCGATAGCTGCAGCCGTTTGACCGATGGAGTCAAGCAACGCCCCGCTGATAGGAGCCAGCTCCCGACAGAAGGTGGCGATCGTTGTCCAGACGTTGGGTTCGTAGGAAGTCATCGGAATTGTTCGGAACGCTGGGTGTTGATGGTCATGGGTTGGGCAGATTGGGGCTTGTCTCTGTTGTGGAGGGACTCCTCCTGGGGAATTCAGGGCTCACAAGGGGTGGAGGCCCAGGAAAGCCCGCAGGGCTTCTTTGATGACGAGCTCGGGGGGAAGCTCCAGCGCCTCCCGGTTCAGCCGAGTCCTCTCAGACGTCATGGCAGCATCAAGCCACACCGGCGGTCGTCACAGCGCCGCTGGTGTGGACACGACCGGCAAGGAGGTCAGAGCCCTTGCCCTTCCCTTTTCTGGCTTTGCCCCGCCTCAGTCGGTAAGAACCTCCCGTTGGCCGCAGGCCCTCAGCTGCGGGTCGCCGCCAGCGCCAGTTCATGGGCCTGGGTCAGGGTGGAGGCAGCTTTGCCGAACCACAGTCCCTCCAGCCGCTGACGGGCGGCTTCGATCGGATCCCTGGACCTGCCGGCATCGTGCGACAGGTGTTCAGTGATCGCCTGGTAGGCGCCCCACATCGAGCCCTGCACGCCCGGGATGTCACTGCCAATGGCCCGGCCTTCGAACTTGGCGGAAAGACCCTCCCAAGCGGGAAGATCCTCCACCCGCCTGGGCCGGCTGGTCGCCGCATCGCCCCGGCGGTCATTGATCGCTCCCCGCAGCTGATCGGCGAACAGGGTCTCGACATAGCTGCGGAACTGCGCAGCCGTGCAGGGGGCGGCGGCCATCGCCCGCAGTTCGGCCAGCCCTCCACTGAATTGCTGCCGCTGCAGGTCAATCAGCTCAGGGAGCCGGCTGATCAAGGCATTGGCATTGCGGGTGTGGCGGATGCGGCAGCCCTGCTGGCGCCGGCTACTTGCTGAGGCAAGACCCAGGGCAGCAGAGAGCGTGTTCTTGCACACCACCCGGATGGGGGAGAAGAACACGGAGAAAGCGATCGTGCCGTCATGGCTCGTGCAGCCAACCAGGTACTGATTCACCGGATCACCAGGGAGCACCTCCCCTTCTGATTGGCGCACCCTTGCTGTAAAGGTCACCTTGCGGCCGCCGGCCAGGACGCAGACCGCATCCATGACCGCATCGCTATGGAGGGCCTCGGCGACCCGGATCAACTGCTCGTTTTGCACCACCTCATAGGTGGCGTTCATCACCGAGAGGGTGGTGCCGGTATCGGTCCTTGTAATTGCCTGGTAGCCATCAATGGGCTGCATATCGGCGTCGTAGACGGGTAGGCCGGCGAGCTGGAAGTCAGCGCCACCGAGGCGGAAGGCTTCCCGCGCCGGCAGGGTGCCGTCAAGGACCAGGCCCAGGCGGTGCCAGGCGGGCTGGCTGTTGAGGAAGACACCGGAGTGGAAATCGTGGGACATGGGGTTCACAGCTGCGGCACACAGGCCGCCAGAGAGGACAAAAAAGCCGGCCTCGGGGGGGAGACCGGCAACTGCTGGGGCGGGGCTCACACCCGCCTGCCCGTTTGAACGGATCAGCTGCAGGAGGGAGATGGGTTGAGCAGCCGGAGGCGATCGACCACCAGCCGCAGGCCGCAGTGGTTCCCGCATAGCCGTCCGGAGGCCGCCAGTCGCATGCCGGGTATGGCATGGTCGCTGAGTTCCTGCGCCTGCTTCCCCCAGACCTCGATCAGCACTGAGAAGCCACCGGCGGACTCTTCGTGCCAGCGGGGGGTGACGCCGGGGACCAGCAGGAGCAGCTCGGCGCGGATGGCGCCGCAGTCAAAGCTGGTCAGCTGCACCGGCAGGGGGGCGGTGCCCGTCAGCATGGTGATATTCATGGCCTCTGGGCTCCATTGGGGCAGCAGGCAGGGGAATCGAGGAAGGAGAAGGCGTCATCCAGGTCCTTGTGGCTCGGTGGGGACAAACTGGCGGCTCCCCGGCTGCCGGTTCGGGCGCTTTCAGGCTCAGGGGTAGGGGTGACCTGGAGCTGGAGGCCGCTGAGCTCGCCATTGCGATGCCAAGCCATCTGGCGGCCCATGCTCTGCAGGAACAGGATTCCGGAGAGGACGTCATCGTCTTCATGGAGGAGGCCGATCGGAGGGAAGACGGAACCATCGGGGCGGCGGATGGTGATCTCGCTGTGGAAATGCATGAAAAAAGCCTGCGCAGCAGGCGGTGGAGGGGATTGAGAGGGAGGCAGGGGGTTAGCCAGCTGGAAGCGGTGGAGCTGGAAGCGACGGACCGGCAGGCGGGAACCAGAGCGCTGGCTGTAATGCATACGTGTCAGTGCTCAGGTCCGTTCTCGGGGAAACAGAACCGCAAGGCTTCAGCGGCCTCATCGAATGGCGGGGAGACATCCAGCCAGGGAGAGCGAATGCGGGCAAAGGCAGCGGCCGGGAAGTAGCGCGAGAGGCTGGAGTAGGAGGCGCCTCGGACGCGCTCCGCTGGCAAGACCAGACCGGCAGTGGCGTTGCCGCTGCGGGCACAGCGGAAGCGGACCTTGCAGTAACCGCTCATGGCCTTGCAGCCAACTGGGGAGTCCCAGCAAACGCCGCCGTCACCGGAGCCGTCAGGAGGAAGCGGTAGATGGTGCAGTCAGTGGCCAGGCAGTAGCCGGCAGCGTCGTGGAACGCCGTAAAGCCGTATTCCTCATCGGCATCGACGCAGCTGGCGGCTCGGGAGGAGAAGGTCTCCTGCCACCAGGCATCGGCAGCAGCGATCTGGTCATCCTCCAGACCGGTGGGGTCAGCGTTGATGAAGTAGCAGGCCCAGTGGGTGGGTAGCAAAAAACTGACCAGGGATGGTTGGCGTGTGTCCCGTTCGCTTCTGCGGAGGAAGACGGGCTCGGGGGGGCACAGGGGTGGACCTGGCAGGTAGAGGCTGGAAGCAGGCATGAAAGTCACAGCGTCAGAGGCACACAAAAAAGCCCCGCACGTAGCGGGGCGAACCAATCCAGGCGGACTTGAACCGCCAAACAGCAAGACGCCCCCTGGCAGGGACACAGGGGAACGCTCGCTGCGCCTTGCCTGCTACGCAGTGACCTCCAAGAGGTCTGGAAGGCATGCAGGTGGATTGGGGATGTGGATGGTGTTCGTCGGGTGTTCTTGCCCTTCTTTTCAGTCCCATCCGGAGACTGGAAGCCGGTTTTGCACCGCATCCCTGCTCAACCACCATTGGGGAGATGGGGAGAGGGATGGAGATCGTGCTCGATCTCGCTGCGACGGCTGCACCGGGCCCCAGTGGGCATAGGAAAGGCGTAGCGCGTCAGGGCCGCAAGGCCCCGCAGGAGGAAGACTTAGCGTCTATTGATACTGTCCTGCGCATGTATGGGCGCCTGTTGTGTGTTGGCGCAACGCTGAGGTTACTTAGTCACGGGAAGCCTGTTGACCCGCACAACGGTGCGCACCGGCTTGATCCGTCCTCGGGCATCTGCTGCCCTCGTCCTCCCGCTAAACCCCTCCGTCGTTTGGCCGAACGAGTGTCTCTACGGGGCCGCATGCCCTGCGCTGAACGGATTGAATACCGTCAGGCGTCTCGTTTGCACCTACCGGTTGACGGCACCACAACCAGTAAAGGTTGGATTCCGTACGACCTCGGGGGAGCGTTTCTATGTTGAGCCGCAGCAAAGAATGCCGCTAGCAATGATGCATAGGCCTGGTGCGCAAGTTGCGCTGTTGTTGAAAGAAGGATTAGACACTTTGGCTCCAAGCATCAAGGCTGTGAGCCTGACCGGCGAGAGTGAGCGACTGCGGCGCAGTCCTGTCTCATCGGTTGAAAGCAACATAAGGGCAAAGCGAGCAGATCGTCAAGCAATTCAGGAGAACTAGATGACTGCCGACTGGGCGGTAGTTGAGACCCTGAATGATGTCTAGAGGAGCAGACAAGACATATAATTACTTGCAAATGTATATGAGTAAAAGAGAGGAACTAGGGAGATAAGCGAGGGGAACTTCTTGATTACACAGCTGAATGAAGACTGACACGGATTGCACGAGCCCGTTTCGCCACTCCAGAATCAGCCATGCAAACGCTCAGACACGGAAGACTGGATCCAGCCATCCTGTGGATCAACAAGATCAGAAGGAAACTGAGCTAGTCATTGGCATGATGTCCTTAGGAACGTCATGTCTGCAATCTGAAGACCACTCAAAGGGGTAGTGCCCTGGCCATTCCCACGATCAGTTCCCGCAGATCGATACGATTGGGAATGTGGCCGCAAGAAGCACTGTGCAATTGGCTTCTAACCCAGATTGGCAATGCTGCGCGTTTGGATCGCCCGTTCGCCCAGGTCCACGTCGTGCGCCGAGGCCATGACCTCGCTGTGTGCCAGACGCTTCTCTAAGGACTCAATCTGCTCCGATAGTTCTGCCCAGCGAGTAGCAGACTCACGACGCTCGACCACATGGTTCATGGTGTTGATGATCAGCTTTGCAGCCCCTAAAGCAATCGATTCGGATTGTGACTGCAGCAGCTCTCTGGCTTTCTGAACCGCATCTCCGTAGCCCTGCTGCAACTCCTTCGTTGCCTCGGATTCAATGTGCTGCAAGGCCTCATCAACCGCTCGTACATACGCAGGGTTCCGCCCCCATGACAGAAGGGTCGTGTAGCCAACGCCCAGCTGCTGCGCGATTTGACGCAGCTGCATGCCCTCAGCCGTCATCAACACGGCCTTCCTTTGCCTGGGTTTCAGGGTGGCTGAGGCCATTACAGCTTCTGTTCGAGTTGGATTTCGTCAGTTTTGGCGGGCCTTCCAGCAGTGGCGACATCCACTACGGCCATCTCGTGCCTTCTGCTTCCGCCAACAGCTCCTGACTCAGCCCACTGGCCGATCTGGATGAAGTATGGGGGCTGAGACGGATGCGGGAGACTTGTCAAGGCTCCAGGCGCTTAAAGACCACGCGGGAAACCAGCATCTGATAGTTAATTTTACTGCCGTCTTGGAAGGCCGCCTACTGTCTTGGCCAGGTCCAGGAAGTATGTGGCCATCAGAGTATGCAATGAGCGTGGCCAGGAGCGGCACTCAAGGGTTTCGGGTAACACTCGCCGAGTGGCTCAATACCGATGCGCTCGTCTGAGGTGAGGGCAGCTTGGCGCCTTGCCACTTGCGCCGCGGCGCCCCTTAAAGCCACCGCAGTGGGCGAAGCCGGGCGCAGCGTGATGGGTGGTGACGGGGGCGTGACGGATCGGTGACGTCAAAAACCCAGTCCTACCAGGGGTTGTGGTGGATGTGACGGATATGCCCAACTCCATCGGCCCCACTCATGGGTAGACATACTAGTCACCAAGCCCCCCTTCTTACTCTCCCTTTCTTTCCCAAGAAAGATCTCAATACAAGAAAAGCATCACATCCGTCACACCCCTGTCTACGACTGGGTTCTTAACGTCACAAGTCCATAACGAACCCATCACCCCTTGCCGGGATCCGTCACCCCCTATGTCCGACTGGTTCCTTGCCATCGCTGCCTCCAGCTCGAGCCATCGTTACGCTTCCAGCGAATGGCCGTCGAGCTTCCGCTGAAGTGCAAACCGGATTACTCCAGGGACATCAGCGTCCTTACTTCCGCTCCGCATCCTCAGCATCGGGATCCGTGCCCCATCCCGTGTCTTGTACGGGAGCAGGTTCATTGGACCCACCGGCAGCGGTAGCCCTAGTCGATCGCGTAACAGTTCCACCAGCGAGGATTTAAACCGCCGCAATGACAGTTCCCTGCCCTTTAGCCCGTTAGCCGCTATCCAGTCGCGGTAGCAGGGGTAAGCGAACTGACCGATCTCAAAATTCTGTGCATCAATCACGTTGTCCTCCCCAGTGGAGATAGCACCGATCTTGAGCTGGGGATACTTGCCACCCTCATCAACGTTATCATCGAAAACCAAAACATCCTCCGCCCAGTCTGCCAGCGGGTTGACCAGCTCCGCATCGAGCAGTTCATCAAACTGGGCCAATCCTCCGGGTTCCTCCATCACCTCTCTAGCTTCCTGAGGATCCATAGCTATTGTCCATGACACGAAGGCCCCCAGCTCGTCTACGAGATCGCCTTTCCAGTGATCTTCGTGCCAGGAAAGCATGTCCCTCCGGTCTGCCTTTGGGACGGGCTTATCGAGGTGGATGCTCCGCCTTCGGTTAAACACTGCCGAAGAGTCGTCCTTCGCCTTGACCGCTGAGTTCCCCACTAACAGCACCAAGCCGCGAAAGGTGAAGTCATACTTCTCGGTCGAGTTCTTGCGTTCAGCCACGATGGTGTCTCCACCGGTGAAGGCTTTCAGCCGCTCCAGCGGTCCTGCATAGTCCTGGCTCTCCGCAAACTGCAGAAGCGCCGCACCCCGCGCCTTATACGTCTCGAACCGCTGGTTCCTGTCCTCCATTAGATGGAGCTGACTGCTGGCCGTACATTCCCTCCCAACCAGTGCTTCCAGCAGCCGCGCCAGCACCGACTTGCCGGAGTCACCGACGCCGGTCAGCTCCACGAAGCCCTTAGCCCCCAGCCGCCGCAACGCGGCTGCACATGCCGCCCGAAATAACCGCTGCTGATGCAGCTTTGGCAGCAACTGCTCGATGCAAGCGAGGATCTTCACAGGCAGTTCGTCCGGCCTGAACTCGTATGGCAGCACCCAGGTGTTGCCGTACTTCCGGTCATGGGGCAGCAGCACCCCATCCAACAGCCTGACAACCCCATTTCGCATGGGCAGCACCCCGTGTTGAACCACCGGATCAAGGGACAGTGCCCGACGTCCCGGGTGATCGCGCAAGTCGGCGATCAAAGCCATGCTCGCCTTGCTGCTAAGGGTCACTTCAGTGCGCCATTGCATCGCCGCCACCCAACGCTGCAAAGGCTGCTCAATCGCTGTGCTCGCTTTTCCCGGCAACGGCACCCAGCGATCACCCTCCCATTCGTAAAGGCGATCCTCGGCCCCCTCAACGACGAATTGATCTTTGAAAACGGACCACGCGATGGTGGCTTGAACTGGAACGGCCTGCTCGTCGTGTGACCACACCCACTTCTGCCTATTCTGAATTATTTCAAAGCAACACTCCGCCCGATCCGCAAGCAGTATTAGAGCCTCCCTCCCATGTCTCTTGAGAAAGGTGATCGGGGTGTTCGCACTGGGGTCGGGGTCCAACCCACCCCGCGCCTGCGGTACTTCACAAGGAAGGTGAATCAGCCGGGGCTCCCCACCAGCGTTAGCAAATCTCAGTGCCGCATCTTTCAACACTTGCGGCACGTTCACCACCGCCCGGCTGTTCCAGCACAGGAACACCGTCGGTCCCTCGAAGTCCTCGCCATCCATCCCCTCAGCGACGGTCAAACCTGCGGCCATCAGCGCCGCCCGCTCTTCTTCCCTCTCCGCCCAGAACACCGCCGTCCCCCAGTCGATGTCGGGGTTCCCGGTGACCTTCAGAGCGGGAGTTTCCACTTGAGTGCCCCCCTGCTCTGGAGGCGAGCCCAGTGCCCCGTCATCCCGCTTCCGCCGTGGCGATGCAATGGCCTCAGTCAGGGCCTGCTGAATCTGAAGGGCATTGCATAGCGCCACCTCCGCCCCCACCTCCTTGAACTTCGCCGCTGGCCGCCCCAAGCTCCCCTTGGCTGATTCCCCCGCATAAGCCCATCGAGTCGCTGGATCCACCTTCCCGGCGATCACATCGCCCACGGTCAGATCCGTAGGCGGGCTGAAGCTCTTCCCTCGGTAGCAAACCACCACCACCCCATCGGCGTTGTCGAAGATCGTGCAATCGGCGTCGGAATCCCGACCACAAACCGGACAGGGATTTTCCTCGCCTGAGTGCGACACGTCGCCTCCAGCGGCGCGTACCCGACCCACCTCCTCGGACTCGCCCTTGGTGAGCTCCGGCAGCACCGCCTCAAGCTCTTCAATTGTGTAACGCCGCTCCCGATCCCATCCTTCCAAAATCTCGGCATAGCCAATGGGCTTACCCGCCAGCGGGTTCTTCGGCTGCCCCTCCTTGGAGGGCTTGCCGATATAGAGCGATCCGGCCAGCCGCATCGGCTGCGACCTGCCCACCACCGCCGGATCCGAGGGAAAGCCCGCATCCGTGGCCCGCTTCACCACCCGGCGTGCTGCCAGCTCCCCCCGCAAAGGATCTACCCCCTCGGTGAGCACCCAGTAGCTGTGGACGCTTTTCCCTCCAGTGGCTACCTGGAATGTGGGCTTGGGCAGGCCTAACACCTTCCACCCCTCGATCTGCCATTCGATTGGCTGGTCGTCCCACTCAGCCCTGATCGATCTGACCTCTGTGATTTCGGCCTTCTTGCTCCCGCCAGGATTCGGCAGTACAAAAACAGCAGCCCCGAGTAGCACGCGTGACGCCAGCTCTTGTGTGATGGTGTCCGCCACATCTCGATCCCTCTCCACGCCTTTAATGCTGCGGCATCGGTGCTTGTCCTTTGGGTTGACGGGCACCGTTCGGAACCACACCTCGTCATCTCTCAGACCCAGTAACTTGATGTGCAGCAGCGCCTCCTCGCTGCGGATGTATGGCTCCGTACTGAGGCCCCCATCTTTTTTGACTTTCGCCAGGGCTGCATCACCCAACGGCACATCCAACACGGTGGGTACCACCTCGGCAGGCGGCTTTTCCTTGTCCCACGGCTGGCAAGGACCGTCCTCCTGGAGATCAATCAGGTCATTGAATTCCGCCAGGTTGCGTCCTTTTCCGTTCTTCTCCTGCTCATCTGTCCGTACGGCTCCGGCAATGGCTCCCCCGCCCTGGAGAGGGCCCTTAGCCTTGTTGTGACCAGCAGTGTTGCGGCAATTGCCGTTTTGGGTGTGCTGCTCTGGGCTGGTAGTGCGTTGCCGCGCGGTGTTATCTAGTCCAGCCACGTTGAAGTGAACTTGCAATGACATAACAGAACCCAAAGCATGTGGGGGGGGGTGGCAAGCTGCGCTGCCCCTTTCATTTGAGCCGGAGATCGGCTTGGACGCGCTCACTTAAACCGTGCAAACCGTGCGTATCCCCCAACTCTGCACGGTTTGCACGGTTTGATTGCCTCCATCTGTTAATCCAATGGGCTGAAATGTGTCTGTGCCAACTCATCTGCCATGCGTCCTTCCCTGACAGCCACAGACGACACCAAGCTGCTGTTCGATCTGATCAGTGCTCAGCTGCATCTGATTCAGGCGCGTCTGGAGCTCAAGCCCAGACTCAGCAGCAGCCCCTGGCTCCCCCTGGCAGAGGCAGCAAGGGCCCTCCACTTCCCCAGCTCCCGGGCCTTGCGCGCGGCTATCGACCGTGGTCGTATCCCTCCCCAGTTCGTGAGCGCTACCACCGGCGACACCGGCAAGCGCAGGACGCTTTACGTGGATGTGGAGGGCTTCTCCTCACATCTGCGCAACAAGTGACGCCATCGAGGCGCTGTCGAACCACCGCTGGTACAGGGATGTGTGCACCATCAACGAGTGCCCGAGGCTCTTGGCCGCCAGTGAAGGGCTTATTTGGGGGTTGTGAATAGCCCGCACCGCCCAGGCATGACGCAGGTCGTACGCCTTGAACGGTGCCCCGAAGCGGCGCAGCGCGACACCGAGCTGTGCTCCCACCGTGCGGTGGTCCCGATCGAGCTTGATGCCGGGGAGGCGCCTGCGCTCAAGCGACCAGCGATCGATCCAGATCTTCGGGAGCGGCAGCCCTTGGCGGGCCCCGGTCTTTCCGCCCACTATCGCTACGAGGCCATTTGATAGCACCTGTGACTTCATCAGTGCTTCATGCGGGCGGGTTCCGTAAGTAGCGCAGACGCCGGCAACCCACTGCCAATCTGCCGGCAACGCATCAATCACCTCAACAATCACCGCATCAGTAGGCAGCTCACGCGGGGCGGCATCTTTCTGTGGGGTGTACCCCTTGCCGAGATCCTTCAGCTTCAGAACCGCGTCCGGGCCCAACTCGATCGCACGGGCTACCGCCACGGCGGCGATCGAAGCGCGACGCCGGTTGCGGCTCCCCACTTCCTTGCTCTCGACCAGAGCCGTCAAGACATTCAGGTCAATCTTTCCAAGAGATAGGAGTGGCTTGAGGGGAGAGGCGTAGTCGGTGGCCCAGGAAACCGGGGCACTAACCCCCCGCCGACGCTGGTGGTTCCACCATTGCTCGGTGCGGCGGATCGCCTCCAAACCGCTAATCGCGTCCCCGGCATCTCGAGTACTCGTATTGGGACCAGCGAACCACCGATCGAAGGGGAAGGGATCCAGCCCCATTCGATGGAGCTCAACATCGCGGCCGAGTTCTTCGGCGAGCTTGCGGGCCTGCTCCAACCCTGCGGGGTAGGCGATCGGGGTACTGATGCGCTGCTGTTTCCAGGAGCCATCGGGGAGGGGCAGCGTGCTCCTTAGGCGCAGTCGCTTGCCGGAGGGTGTGACCTCAATGGCCACCGCGCAGCCCAGTTCCCTGAGAGCCCGGTTGACACGGGTCAGATATGGGTCCCGTGAGGGCATGGCGACCGTGCCTAGAACCGTGCCTAGTTTGGCCCTTTTTGTGCCCAAACGTGCCTAGGTCATGCCTAAGCGGAAATCGGACCCAGATTCCTAAGCCAGCTCGAAAGCTTTGTGCTGCAATCGTTTATAGCGATGGGGGCAGGGGGACTTGAACCCCCACAGCCTTGCGGCCTGCGGATTTTAAGTCCGCTGCGTCTACCGGTTCCGCCATGCCCCCGCGGACTGATCCTAGATTTGCCGCACCCTGCTTCCTGTTCCGTGCCGTTGCCCGGGTTTCTCAGCACCCTGCCGCTTGACACCCTGCTGGTGCTCGGTGCCTACCTGCTGCTTGGCGGCGCCTACCTGGTGGTGGTGCCGCTGGTCCTCTTCTTCTGGATGAACAAGCGCTGGATGGTGATGGGCAAGATCGAGCGCACGGCCGTCTACGGCCTGGTGTTCCTGTTCTTCCCGGGCATGATCGTGTTTTCACCCTTCCTCAACTTCAGGCTTGCCGGCCAGGGCGAATGACGCGCGGCCAGGCACTGCTGCTGGGCCTTGGCGTGTTCGGGCTCGGTGGCCTCGGCTACTGGGGCTTCAAGGCGGCCGGCTTCGAGGGCTTTTCGGCCGGCATCGCCGCTGAGGCGGTCTTGATTCTGATCGTGCTCGGCTGGACGGGCAGCTACCTGCTGCGGGTGGTCACCGGCAAGATGACCTTCATGGAGCAGCGACGCCAGTACCGCGCCGGTTACGACGCCATCACTGCTGAGCAGCTGCAGAAGGAGTTCGACGCGCTCAGCCCTGCCGAGCAGGAACGCCTGCTGCGTGAGATCGGCCAGCTCAAGGACGACGCCAGCCTTTGAGCCACCGCGGCTGAGGCATTGGGCCCAGGGCTTGCTGGGCCGTCCTGCCAGCGACCCCATAGGCTCACGGCCAGAGCGTGCAGGATTCGGCTCCGAATGAGCGCCACCCCGTCCAGCAATGTCGCCGCCAGCGGCACCACGGCCATCCAGGCACGGTTCAGCCAGCTGCAGGCGCAGGGCCGTTGCGCCTTGATGCCGTTCCTGATGGCTGGTGATCCGGATCTGGCCACCACCGCCGCCACCTTGCTCGCCCTTCAAGAGGCCGGCGCGGACCTGATCGAGCTGGGCATCCCCTACAGCGATCCGCTGGCCGATGGCCCGGTGATCCAGGCGGCCGCCAGCCGCGCCCTTTCCGCCGGCACCACGCCGGGCAAGGTGCTCGACATGCTCACCGGCCTGCGCGGTCAGCTCACCACCCCCCTGGTGCTGTTCACCTACAGCAACCCGCTGCTCAACCGCGGCATGGAAACCTTCTGCCGTGAGGCCGCCGCTGCCGGCGCCGCCGGCCTGGTGGTGCCGGATCTGCCGTTGGAGGAAGCGGAGCGGCTCTCGCCGATCGCCGCGGCGGAGGGGCTTGATCTGGTGCTGCTGGTGGCCCCCACCACCCCATCCGAGCGCATGGGGCGCATCGCCGCCGCCAGCCGGGGCTTCACCTATCTGGTCAGCGTCACCGGGGTCACCGGTGTGCGTGCGGCGATGGAAATGCGCGTGGGCGGCCTGGTGCAGCAACTCAAGGCCATGGGGCCCACGCCGGTGGCCGTGGGCTTCGGCATCTCCGGGCCGGAGCAGGCCCGCCAGGTGCGCGATTGGGGCGCCGATGGCGCGATCGTGGGCAGCGCGCTGGTGAAGGTGATGGCGGCGGCGGCGTCCGCTGCGGAGTCGGTGCCGGCGGCGGCAGGTGCCTATCTGACCGGCCTGCGTCAGGCCCTCGACAGCTGAGCGCCCTGCCCATGCCCCCCCAGCCGCTCGATCTGCCCTTCTCCGAAGCCTGCGAGCGCAACAAGCAGCCGTTGCTGGAGGCGCTGCGCACGTGGCTGCCCCAGCCCCCCGACCGGCGTGCACAGCTGCTGGAGGTGGGCTCGGGCACCGGCCAGCACGGCGTGCATTTCAGCCAGCACCTGCCCGTGCGCTGGCAACTCAGCGACCGGACTGAGCACCTGCCGGGGCTGCGGCGGCGCCAGGCGCACGCCAGCGCCGACGGCGCGCCAGCCGTCGGCCAGCTGCTGCCGCCGCTGCAGCTGGATGTGACCCAGCCTGACTGGCCGGCCGGTCCGTTCGATGCGGTGTTCAGCGCCAACACCGCCCACATCATGCCGGCGGCGGCCGTGCCCGCTCTGTTCGCCGGCAGTGCCCGGGTGCTGGCTGCGGATGGGCTGTTTCTGCTTTACGGCCCCTTCCACGACGGCGGTGTGCACACCAGCGCCAGCAATGCCGCCTTTGACGCCCACCTGCGCGCGATCGATCCCGCCATGGGGGTGCGCGACAGCCTGGAGCTGCTCGCTTGCGCCAGGGCGGTGGGTCTGCTGGCGGCCGCAGACCTGCCGCTGCCGGCCAACAACCGTGTGCTGGTGTTCCGCCGTGCTCCCGCCGGCGCCTGAGGCGCTGGCGTCCGGCTCAGGCCGGTCCGTCGAGCACGAAGCGGTAGCGCACGTCGCCGCTGCGCAGCCGGGCGATGGCGGTGTTGATCTCGTGCATCGGCAGGCTTTCCACCTGGGGTTGGATGCCGTGCCGCGCGCAGAACTCCATCATCTTCAGCAGGCTGGCGGGTGAGGAGGTGGGGCTGCCGGTGAACTGGCGCCGTCCGGCGATGAACGGGAACACATTGAAGGGGATGGGCTCCAGCGTCACACCGAGCTGGTGCAGCCGGCCCTTCGGTGCCAGGGCGTTCACCACCGCGTCCCAATCCAGCGGTTGGTTGGTGGTGTTGATGATCAGGTCGTAGCGGTTCGGCGTGGCGGCCAGATCGCCCAGCAGCTGGATCTCATGGGCCCCGAAGCCGCGCGCCTCCTCCGCCTTGGCGGGGTTGGTGGTGATGGCGGTCACCTGGCAGCCCCAGGCGCGGGCGAACTGCAGCGCCATGTGGCCCAACCCGCCGATGCCGATCACGCCCACATGGGCGGTGGGGGAGACGGCCTCGTCGATCAGGGGCGCGAACACGGTGATGCCGCCGCAGAACAGGGGGCCCGCCAGGGCTGGATCGAGGCTGTCGGGGATGGGGATCAGCCAGTCCTGCTGGGCTTTCACATGGCTGGCGAAGCCGCCGCTGCGGCCCACCACGCTCGCCTCCAGGTCGGCGCAGAGGTTCTGATCCCCCCCGAGGCACAGGGCGCAGTGGCTGCAGCTTCCGGCGATCCAGCCCAGGCCGCGTAGCTGGCCGATCAGCGTTTCCGGCACCCCTTCGCCCACCGCCACCACCCGGCCCACCGCCTCATGGCCGGCCACCAGCGGATAGCTGCTGATCCCCCAGTGGTTGTCGAGCATCGACAGATCGCTGTGGCACAGGCCGCAGTGCAGCACCTCCAGCAGCGCTTCGCCGGGGCCTGGAGGCAACAGCTCGGCGCTGCTGCGCTGCAGCGGGGCTCCGGCAGCTTCTGCCTGCCAGGTGGTGATCTGCATGGAGCGTCCGTTGGCGTTGTTGACCCCAGCATGGCGATCTGCGCGGGCCTGGGAGCGGCCGTGGCCGGATCGCCATCAGGTTCGCCTCTTGGCGTGCTGATCGCTGGCCGCCTGGATCGCTGGTGGATGGGCCGTGCGGGTCATCCGGGTTGCTTTTGGATCGCCAGCTGAGGCGCGATGGTCTGGTTGGCGCCTACCTCAGCGCGCTGAGGGCTGCGCCTTGTTTTCTGCTCCTAACGTGAGGGGATGCCTGCGATCACCCAGGGTTGCCATACGTCCGGCTCGGCGGCGGCGCTGCCGGGCGGGGTGCGCCAGGTGGCCTTGATCGGCATGCCCAACACCGGCAAATCCACCCTCTACAACAAGCTCACCGGCGGCCGCGCCCATGTGGCCAACTGGCCGGGCCTCACCGTGGATCTGCTGCGCGGTGAACTGCCCAGCGATGCCTTCGGCAACGATTACCAACTGGTGGATCTGCCCGGCATCCATGACCTCAAGGGCAGCAGCGAAGACGAGGCGATCGTGCGCCGCTATCTGGCCACAGCCCCGCCGGACCTGATCGTGCTGGTGATCAACACCAGCCGCGCCGCCACCCAGCTGCGCCTCGCCCTGGAGCTGCGCGCCACCGGCCTGCCATTCATCGTGGCGCTCAACATGAGCGACGAAGCCGCGCGCTTCGGCGTGAAGGTGAACGCGGTCCGCCTCAGTGAAGACCTGCAGGTGCCGGTGGTGCCGATCAGCGCCCGCAGCGGTCGCGGGGTGCCGGATCTCCTCGATCAGATTCATCGCCTGGAGGCGACCACCTTCCCGCCCCCGGCCCGGCTCGAGCCCGATGCACTCGACGCGCGCCTGCAGGCGTTGTCTGCGGCCTGTGTGCAGGCACCGCATGGCCTGATCGACCGGCTCAGCCACCGCATCGACCGCTTCCTGCTGCATCCGGCGGTGGGGGTGCTGGCGTTCCTGGTCGTGATGCTGGCCATGTTCCAGGCGATCTACGCGATCGGCACGCCACTGCAGGAGCTGCTCGGCACTGCCGCCGATGCAGTGGAAACCCGGCTGCTGTTGCCGCTGCTGCAGTCGCTGCGGCTCTCGCCCTTCCTCGTGCACCTGGCCACCGATGGGCTCTGGCTCGGGCTCACCACTGTGGTGAGCTTCATGCCGATCATCTTCCTCTTCTATCTGATGATCTCCCTGATCGAAGATTCCGGCTATCTGGCCCGCTCCGCCTTCCTGATGGACGGCTTCATGCACTGGCTCGGCATGGATGGCCGCAGCTTCGTGCTGCAGATCATGGGCTTCGGCTGCAATGTGCCGGCGATCATGGGCACCCGGGTGATCCGCGACCGTCCCCGGCGGCTGCTGTCGATGCTGGTGATCCCGTTCTCGCTCTGCCAGGCGCGGCTGGCGGTGTTCGTGTTCATGGCCGGCGCCTTTTTTGTTCGCCCCTGGTGGGCGGCGGGGCTGGTGGTGTTCGGCTTCTACGTGATGAGCTTTGTGGCGGCGGTGCTCACGGCACTGCTGTTCAAGCACGTGTACCGCGGCCGCGAGGGATTCGTGCTCGAGCTGCCCCCTTACCGCACCCCCAGTCTCGACACCATGCTGCAGCGCGCCTGGCAGCAGATGGTGAATTTCTTCTTCACCACCCGCCAGTTCATCGTGATCGGCGTGATCGCCGTGTGGCTGCTCAACAACCTGCCGCCTGGCGTGGATCCGCTCTCCGGCCTGTCACTGTCGGGAATGATCGGACGCACCTTCCAGCCGCTGCTCGGGCCGATCGGCATGAATCCCGCCCTCACGGTGTCGCTGATCTTCGGGTTCGTGGCCAAGGAAATCCTGCTGGGGGCGATGGCGGTGATCTATGCCACCAGCCAGGCGGGCCTGGGCGGAGCGTTGGTGCAGGCGATCACGCCGCTGCAGGCCGTCAGTTTCATGATGTTCACGCTGCTCTACACCCCGTGCCTGTCCACGGTGGCGGTGCAGTGGCAGGAATCGCGCAGCCGCGTGTTCGTGTTGGTGTCGCTGGCCTGGTCGTTCACGCTGGCCTGGGTGATGGCCCTGCTCACCTATCAGGGCGGCCTGCTGCTTGGACTGGGCTGAGCGGATCAAGCAGCCAGCGGTCGGATCGCCATCTCCGCAGCATCACTGCGCCGCAGCATGAATTCCACCTGCCCGCAACGCACATGCAGCAGACCGCCGGGGAAGCCACGGCGCAGCACCTGCACTTCGGAGCCCGGCCGCAATCCCATCGCCCGCAGGCGGTCGTGGAGGGAGGGGAGCTGGGGCAGCGTGACCAGCACGACGACCTGACCGATCGGCGCGGTTGCCAGCGTCATGGTGGTGGACTGGAAGCGTTGTTCAACGTAGGAGGTGGGATGGCAGCACAACAGCCTGCCAACCGGCCGTCGCGGCGTGGTGACCGCCCCACCAAGATCTGCCCGGTGTGCGGCAGGCCGTTCCAATGGCGCCGCCGCTGGAGCGCCGTGTGGGAGGAGGTGCGGTATTGCTCCGAGCGTTGCCGGCGGCGGCGGGGCGGCACAGTGGAGCCTGCAACCCGCTGACCACGGCGATGGCGAAATTCGTGCTCTGGGGCACCTACTGCGAGGACGCCCTCACGCGGCGCACCCCCTTTCGGCAGGAGCACCTTGACGGCCTGCACCGCCAACATGCGGAGGGTGTGCTGCTCACGCTCGGACCCACCGAAGGCAGCACCCATGTGTTCGGCCTGTATGAGGCGGACGCCCTGGAGCAGGTGGAAGCGCTGGTGCACGCCGATGTGTATGCCCGCGAGGGCATCTGGACCGAGGTGCAGGTGTACCCGTGGATCCAGGCGATCGGATGACGTTGCGACCGTGAAGCGCGGAGGGGTTGCGTTCGCCGCCTGAGCGCGCTGTTCCTTCAGCCCACGGGAGGGGCCGGTTTCCAGTCGCGCAGGGCCTGCTCCCACACCCAGGCCGCCACCAGCTGGTCGCCGCCGTCGCCGAGCACCTTGGCGTAGCCGCTCATCTGGCCCTGGCCGTCGGCGGCGATCCTGGCGATGGCGTCGGGGCCGTCGATGCCCTGGCGCTGCAGCGCGGCCAGCTTCAGGGTTTTGCCGCGCCGCAGGATGTTGCCGCCGTTGATGTGACACCCCACGCAGTGGTTCTCGAACAGCTGGGCGCCGCTGGACTGCAGGGTGGGGGTGTCTCCCCAGGCCGGACGGGGCCACCAGGCCAGCAGGATCACGGCGACAACCACCAGCCAGGCCACCAGCCGGAGCCGCCTGAGGGCGGCGGGGCCGGGGTCAGAGGTGTGGGCGCAGGGAAGTGGCATGGGTGGTGGCGCCAGGGACGGGTGGATCAGTCGTCGGCCTCGACATCTTCGCTGCCGGCGGGGATCAGCCGGATCTGCTTGCGGCCCAGCTTGATCTCGAATTCGTCGCCGGGTTTGAGATCCAGCATCGCGGTGTAGGCCTTGCCGATCAGCAGGTTCCCATTGCCTTGCACAGTGGCGATGTAGCTGAGCTTGCGGCCACCTTTGCCCATCTTGCTGGTGGCACCCAGATCCACACCCTTGGCCTCCAGCAGCGCCTCATAGAAGGCTGTGAAGTTGAGGCGGTCGGAGCCATCCTTCTTGGTGGAAACATAGCCACAGGCGCGAACGATTTCGGATTTCCCGACGTCGCCCATCTCCTTGACCTTGGCCAGCAAATCTGCTCCTTTGATCATGAGATCTTCTCCGTTGTACGTGCCTTGCGCTCTACAACTTACACGATGGATCGATCGCATGCGATCACCATCGCCTCACTCTGCGATTTCACGGTGGCCAGATCGTGCTTAAAGATCAGCGCCTCGAAACGCCTCGGGAGTACGCCCCGGTCCGTCAACAGTGGCCATGTGATGCCGATGGAGGCCCGCCACTTTGTGCTGAGGTGTCCATCGGCCCGCTGCGGATCCGGCACCAACCCACAGCTTCAGCATGGCAGCTTCGTCCTCTTCTCCTCGTCAACACTCAGGCATGGGTGAATAACTGGGAAGATAACGAAACCCATGGCTGCAGCGAATGTACACTTCGTTCCCCCTCGCTTTAAGGCACGGCGCTTTTGCCAGGCTGCAGCCGTGCTGATCCGTCGTCTCACTCCCGACGATCACACCGCCGTCATCGAGGTGTATCGCGATGCCGTGCACACCCAGGCCCCTGCGCTTTACAGCCCGCAACAAGTGGCGGCCTGGGCAGGTCTGCCGCTCAACCGCCCGGACTTCAGGCTCACTCTGGAGCGGGGATTCGGCTTGGTGAGTGAGGGTGAACCCTCCGGCACCGATCCCGTGCCGCCCATCGAGGCGTTCGCCGTGCTGGAGCCGCTGGATCGCGTTTCGCTGTTGTACTGCCGCGGCCGTTCCTGCCGCCAGGGCCGGGCCGGCGCCCTGCTGCAGGCCCTCGAAGCCCTGGCCCGCACCGCTGGGGTGGCCTCCCTGCGCACGGAGGCCAGCTTCATCTCCCGTCCGCTGTTTGAGCGCCAGGGCTGGCAGGTGATGGCGATGGAGGATCTGGAACTGGGAGGGGTGTCGTTCCGGCGCTCGCTGATGCACAAAACCCTCGATTCCGCCCCGTCGGGATGATGGACAGGTTCAGCGTCAGGGCCCATGGCCGAAAGCGATCTTCAGCAGTTCCGCGCCAAGGTGAGCCAACTGGTGGCCTTCGTGGCCCTCAGCGACGCCGACCCCGACGTGGAGCAGGCCCTGCGCGATTGCAGCAGCCATCACGAGGTGGTGGCACTGGCCAGCCGCCACGGCTTTGAGATCGGCCGCCGCTGGGGCGAACACCTGCCGCCTGCCGTTCAGGGTGCCGACAATCTGCTGGCCAGCACCTGTCCGCCGCCGGGTGAAGAGCGGCTGGATCTGCTGCTCGACACCCCCGATCTACGGCTGGAGCGGATCCATTCCTGCGCCTGGTCCACCCCTGCCGGGCAATGGCAGAGCCAGGCGCTGGAGGAGTGGGTGCTGGTGTTGCGCGGTGGTGCCCGCCTGGCCTTCGCCGATGAACCCACCAGCCGGGAGCTGGTGGCGGGCGACACGCTGCGGATCGCCCCCGGACGGCTGCACCGTGTGGAGGCTACGGATCCTGCTCCGGGAACGCTCTGGCTGGCGTTGCACTGGCGTTCAGGGTTGTGATCTCCGCGCGGCGCACCAGCCAGTAACCCCCCGACAGCGACAGCACGGCCAGGCCGAGACCCACCAGCAGCATCGGCTTGTCTTCCGAGCCCGGAGGCAGCACGATCACCTTTCGCGCCACGGCCGTGAGCGCCGTGATCAGCACCAGCTCGATCTGCACCACGTGATGGCGCAGATAGGCGGTGACGTTCTGCAGCACCTCGAGGGCGATCAGCAGCGTGAGCAGATCGCCGAGCAGACGGATCAGATCGTCGCCCAGCCAGCCTGTGTTGGGATCAATGAATTGCTGGATCACCGCACCGACGAACTGGACGGCGGCCGCCAGCAGCACGATGCAGAGAATCAATGAGAGCACCTTGGCAAGTTGGCGCTCGAATCGGTCAACGAGATGGAGGAAGGCCTCGTCTCCCGCTTTGCCACGGCTCCAGCGCATCAGTTACCGAAGGGGGTGAACTGGGGTTTGGCGCGCGTGTCGCCAGGAGGGTTCTCGATCTTGGTGTCACAGGTGACCGAGCCATCGGCCGCCGTGACGCAGTTGGTGGGCACGATGCGGGTGGCGGGACCCACGTTGCTGCCCGGACCCAGCAGGTAGCCCTCGCGCTGGGCGAAGGCCGGGACAGCGCCAAGGCTGCCGAAGCTGATCAGGGAGCCGCTGACGAGCAACATCAGCGATCGGCCCATGGCTGGGCCGGTTGGTGGACGACGGGGGGGCAGCATCGGAGGGAGGTGAATGCTCCCACTCTGCCTGCGGGGATCAGTTCTCGCCGTCCTGCAGGATTTCCTGCAGCAACAGATCCAGCTGTCCATCGAGCTGCTCATCCGGACGGCCCTCCAGCTGCTCACCCAGCCACTGCTCCTCAATGGCGCAGAGCTGGGCGGCGAGCCGGGCCAAGCCCTCCTCCTGCTCCAGCCGCTGCAGTTCTTCGAGCAGCACGGGCATGCGGATGGAACCGGCCCGCAACGCCCGGCGCAGATCCGACTGGGTGCGGCCATGGTGACGCATCCATTCCTTCAGGAAGGTCTGCAGATCCTCCAGTTGCGGGGAGGTGAAGGAGGCCATCAACGGGTGGGCGGGAACCAGCGATCCAGTTTGCGGCGTGCCCGTGACCGGATATCCGGGGTGAGGTGGCTACCGGTGAGCCCCAGCAGGGCGGTGAGCGCCACCAGATCATCGCTGAAGCCGGCCACTGGCACGAAGTCAGGGATGAGATCGAGGGGCAGCAGCAGGTAGGTGAGTGCCGCCAGCATCGTGAGGCGCACCTGCGGCGGGGTCTGGCCATCGAGCAGCAATTCCAGACATTCCAGCGCGGGCAGAGCGATCGCTCGGCCGGCGCGCCGCAGAAGCCGCTGCAGCAGCCCCTCATCCACCACGCTGCTTTCAAGCACCTGTGCATCCACGGTGCGGTCGGCATCGCCGGAACCATCGGCATTGAAGCCGGAAGATTCAAAACCAGCGTCGCCTGGGGTGGCTTCTCCTGGCGTCATCACTCACTCCCAAGCACCGAATCTGTTCATCATCGCGGCCACGCTTCCAGAGTTCCAGGGCGGACTTCTTGCTGGAGAGGACGGTGATCACGGCCTAGGCCACGCCCGCCAAGCCTGCTTGTGTGCCGGCCTTGCGCAGTTTGCGCAGGGCGCGTTGCACCACCTGGCGGCAGTATTCGCGGCTGCAGCCCAGTTGGCGTGCCACTTCGGCAAGGGTGCGCCACTCGTGCTGCGCGTCCAGCCCGAAGCGCAGGATCACCACCGTGCGCTCCCGTTCTGTCAGCTGGGCCACTTCGAGCAGGTTCCAGGCGGTGGCGGCCCGCTCCTCCTGCTCAGCCCGCTCCATCGGTGGCACTTCATTGCTGGGCAGCACATCCACCAGCTCGGAGGGATCCGCCTTTGATTTCACAATGCCCTGCAGGCTCACGGTGACACTGCGCAGTTCGCAGCCCAGCAGCTCTTCCACATCGGCAACGGGAATGTCCATGCAGGCGGCCAGCTCGCGCGATGTGGGCGTCAGGCCATTGAGCTGCAGCAGCTGGGCCTTGGCGGCCCGCAGCCGTGTGAGTTTCTCGTTGACATTCACCGGAATCCGGATCATGCGGCTCTGGGTGGAGAGGGCACGGCTAAGGCCCTGACGAATCCACCAATAGGCATAAGTGCTGAAGCGGTGGCCGCGGGTGGGGTCGTACTTCTCCACCGCCCGCGCCAGGCCGATCGTGCCCTCCTGGATCAGGTCGAGCAGGTCAAGGCCCTTGCCCTGGTAGCGCTTGGCCAGGTTCACCACCAGGCGCAGGTTGGCGACGATCATCTGCTCCTTGGCGCGCATTCCATAGCGGACCGTGCGTGTTTCGATGCTCGTGAGCGGGGTGGGTTCGCCGTTGCGTCGGCTTGCGCCGCAACGTTCTTCGATCTCCACCATGGCCTGAACCTTGCGGCCCAGCATGAGTTCCTGCGCGGGGCTGAGCAGTTGATGTCTGCCGATCTCGCCAAGAAAGGCACTGAGTGAGCTAGCCATATGTTCCTGATATCTGTTTCGACCCTACGGTGCTTTTGAAGATAAAAGAGGAGCTATAGAAAGACTTCCAGTTTCTCAGGTTCCAGTGGCAATTATGGGGCTGTTCCGTTCCGTTATCCCTACCTGAATCTGCCCCTAAATGATGGTGAAACACAGCAAGGTGCGGCGGATCTGCTGCATATTGAGTTGTCGTTGCGTCCGCTTGCCCTGTCGTTGCGGGCGATCGGCGGCGTCAGGCCGCTACCGTCCCCGCAGATTTGACCCCATTGGCGATGCTCGCCTTCGCACCGCTCCTCTCTGCGCACCTCGCCCCGCTGCCCGCCTTCGTGTTTCCCACCGGCGTGCTGCCCAGTGCCGGTGCGGCCTATCTGCACTACATCAGCGTGATGCTGTGCTTCGGCGCGCTGGTGCTGGAGCGGCGCCTGATCCGGGCGAACCCCAGCAAGGAGGTGGCCACCACCCTGGTGATCACCGACATCGTGTACGGCATTGCGGCGCTCACCCTGCTGCTCAGCGGCATCCTGCGGGTGCTGCATTACGGCCAGGGGGCCGATTTCTACACCGAAAACCCGGTGTTCTGGTGGAAGGTGGGTCTTTACCTCGCGGTGGGTGGCCTTTCCCTGTACCCCACCATCACCTACATCCTCTGGGCCCTGCCGCTGCGCAAGGGGGAGTTGCCCGAGGTGAGTGAGGCCCTGGCAGGCCGTCTGCGTTGGATCCTCAATATCGAGCTGGTGGGCTTCGCGCTGATTCCACTGCTGGCCACCCTCATGGCTCGCGGCGTGGGCCTGGCGGCCTGAGCTGGGGCGTCCCGTGCGGCTTCGGCCCTGCCGGCTGCGGCGCTTCCTGGTCCAGGCGCTCGCTGCTTGCCTGGTCTGGCCAGCCGGCCAGGTCACCGCTCTTCCCCTCCCGGATTCGGGGTCGTGGCAGGCAGCGCGGGTGGATCTCCCTCCAGTTCAAGTGGGCGAGGTTTCAGGCCGGGGCCCGGCGCCTGCTGCCCTGGATCCGACCACCGATTGCCCACCGGCGCTAGCCGCACGGCCATGGCGGACCGGCCCAGGCGCCACTGGCGGTACGGATACAGCCGCCGGCCTGCAGGCCGTTCAGCCCCCACCTGATCCAGCAGCTTCCTCCCTCTCCGCGCAGCCCCCAGTGGGCTACAGCCACCGGCTGACGCCCACGCCCGCCGGTTGGGCGCGCCTGGCGCGCTGGTGCGTCTGGGTGGAGCCTGCCGCTGCCTCTGGAGCCATTGCCCCCGCTGCGGCGGCGTCCCTGGAGAGTCGCTGGCAGCAGGCGGTGAATACGGCGCTGGCCAGCTGGGCGGAGGAGCTGGTGATTGTGCGGGTGACGGATCCGGCGCAGGCGCAGGTGCTGGTGCGGCGTCAGCGGCCGCCGCTGCGGGAGCTGGGCGGGCGCCTGCGTGCCAGCCACGGGCGCGCCTCGCTGCAGGTGCTGGAGGTGCAGCGGGGCGGTCGCTGGCGGCTGGAGCCGCGGGTGGAGGTGCTGATCAGCCCGGGGCAGCGTCAGCTGGCCATTCAGGCCACCGCCCTGCACGAGCTGGGCCATGCCTTCGGCCTGTGGGGCCACAGCGACGATCCGGCCGATGCCCTGGCGGCGGTGCCCGGCCGCCAGCCAGTGCTGGCGCTCACGGCCCGGGATCGGGCCACCCTGCGCTGGCTGCAGGCCCAGCCCAGCCGTTTCGGCCAGCCGCTGCCTGCACCGGCTGCCGGGCCGGTCCCCGTTCAGCCGTGACGCCGGGGCGCCCCCCGGCGTTCGACCAGCACCTCCAGCACCCGGCGCCATTCGACCCCGTGATGGGCCAGCGCCACCTGCAGGTGAAAGATCAGGTCGGCGGCCTCGCCGGCGATGCCGGCGGCATCGTCGTCCTTGCAGGCCATCACGAATTCAGCGCTTTCCTCGCCGATCTTCTTGAGGATGCGGTTATCGCCCCCCTCCAGCAGCTTGTTGGTGTAGCTGCCCGCTTCCGGCTGCTCGCGCCGCGCCACGATCACCCGTGCCAGCTCGGTGCAGGCATCGGCCGGCGGCGGCAGCGCCACAGCCGGCGCCGCCGCCTGTGCGTGCGGCTCGCCGTCGGCAAAGAAGCAGCTGCGCGCCCCGGTGTGGCACGCCACCCCGCCCTTCTGCTCGATCGTCAGCAGCAGCACGTCGGCGTCGCAGTCGTAGCGGAGGCCGTGCAGCGTCTGGAAGTGGCCGCTGGTGGCTCCCTTGTGCCACAGCTCCTGGCGGGAACGGCTCCAGTAGTGCACCTCGCCGCTGGCCAGGCTGCGCGTGATCGCTTCCCGGTTCATCCAGGCCACCATCAGCACCGCCCCATCCAGCCAGTCCTGGGCCACGGCCGGAATCAGGCCGGCGGCATCGAAACGCAGCTGATCGATCCAGGCCGGCTCCACGAGGGGCGCTTCGATCTGAGTGGCTGGCCCGCCACCGGCCGCTGTGGGCGGCGCAGCGGCAGCATGGCGTTCCTCCATGGTGGTGTCCGCGCTAGACCTCGCGGCGGGGCGAAAGGATCCCCCAAGACTGACACCCCCCGAGAGGCGGCGATCCACGCTCCCCTGCCATGACCGCGGCCCACACCTGCTCCAAACGGTTCAGCGGCTACCCCTGCTGCCATCGCCAGTGGCGCCATCCCGGCCACTGCCGTTTCGTGCACGGCTACAGCCGCAGCTTCACCGTGTGGTTCCGGGCCACCCAGCTGGATGCCAACGGTTTCGTGGTGGATTTCTCCTCCCTGCAGCCGCTTGAGGCGAGGCTGGCCGTTCAGTTCGATCACACCTTCCTGGTGAATGCCGACGACCCGCTGCTGCCCCAGTGGCAGGCGCTGCACAGCCAGGGCGCCCTCGACCTGCGTGTGATGGACAACGTGGGCATGGAAAGCAGCGCCGAGCTGGTGTGGGGGTGGGCGAACGAGCTGCTGCTGGCGCGCGATGGCGGCCGCGCCTGTTGCTGGAAGGTGGAGGCCCGGGAGAACGAAAAGAACGCCGCCTGCTATGAGGCCGTTCCCACCTGGTTTCAGCCGGTCCTGTGAGCCCCGAACGTCTGGCCACGGCCTGGGCCCTGTTTCAGGCCCTGCTGATCGAGGCGATGCCGTTTCTGTTGATCGGGGTCACCATCTCCACCCTGGCCCGCTGGCTCAGCCCGGGCGGGCAGTGGGTGCGGCGCCTGCCCGCCCATCCGCTGCTGGGGCCGCTCACCGGTGCCGCGCTCGGCTTTGCCCTGCCTGCCTGTGAATGCGGCAATGTGCCGGTGGCGCGTCAGCTGCTGGCCACCGGGGCGCCGCTGGCCACGGCGCTCGGTTTCCTGTTCGCGGCACCGGTGCTCAATCCGATCGTGGTGGCCAGCACCTGGGCCGCCTTCCCCAACCAGCCCTGGCTGCTGGTGGCCCGGCCCGTGGGGGCGGTGCTGATCGCGCTCGTGCTCGCCACCCTGCTGGCCCACCTGCCGGAGGCGGCGCTGCTGCAGCCGGCGCTGCTGGAGGAACGGCGGCTGGTGCTGCCGCTCAGCCAGGTCAGCCTGCTGGAGCGCCGCAGCGGGGTGATCGGTGCTGACCCGCTGGCGGCCCAGGCCCTGGCGGCTGCTCCACGCCGCACGCCCCGCGCTCCGCTGGCGGAAATCCTGGGCCATGGCAGCCGGGAGTTCATCGAGCTGGCGGCCCTGCTGGTGTTCGGCTGCGTGATCGCCGCCCTCGTGCAGACGCTGGTGCCGCGGCCCTGGCTGCTCGCGGTGGGTGGGGCCCCCACCCTCTCGATCCTGGCCCTGATGCTGCTGAGCCTGGTGGTGTCGGTGTGCTCCAGCGTGGATGCCTTCCTGGCCCTGGGCTTCGCGGCCCAGGTCACCCCGGGTGCCCTGCTGGCTTTCCTGTTGCTTGGGCCCGTGATCGATATCAAGCTGGTGGGGCTGTTCGGCGTGTTGCTGCGTCCGCGCGCCATCCTGCTCACGGCCGTCAGCGCCGTGCTGGTCGTGCTGCTGATCGGTCAGTGGGTGAACCTGTGGCTGCTGTGACACTCCCCCGACGTCTGCGCGGCGGCCGCTGGTTGCGGCCCCTCGGCCTGGGGCTGTGGGGGGCCGTGCTGCTCCAGAGCGGCATCAGCGGCCGGCTGGATCTGCTGCTGAGGGCCGTGTTCCATCCGTTGGTGTGGATCAGCGGCATGGTGCTGGTGGTCGTGGCGCTGCTGGAGCTGGTGGGAGGGGGTGGCGCCGCCCCCACGCCGCGGCAACGCACCGTGCTGCTGGTGGGCGTGGTGGTGGCGATCGCCGTGCTGCTGGTGCCACCGCGGCCCTCGTTCGCCGATCTCGCCGCCAACCGCGACCGCGAACTGCTCGATGAGCCGGGCCTGAATTTCGTGGTGCCGCCGGGCCAGCGCAGCCTCACCGAGTGGGTGCGCCTACTGCGCAGTCAGCCCGACCCGAAGCTGCATGCGGGCGATCCGGTGCGCATCAGCGGCTTCGTGCTTCCCGTGCCCGGGGATCGTCCCCAGCTGGCCCGCCTGCTGGTGCGCTGCTGTCTGGTGGATGCCACGCCGGTGGGGCTGCCGGTGCTGTGGCCTCAGGGCCGGCCGCTGCCCAAGGCCGATCAGTGGCTGGAGCTGCGTGGCGTGATGGACACCGAGCGCTTTGACGGCCAGACCCGCAGCGTGATCCGCGCGGAGTCGGTGCGACCGATCCCCCGGCCGGCGCGGCCGCTCGAACCATGAGGGCCCTGCGCCTGGCCCTGCTGGCTGGCGTGCTGCTGGCCGTCGCCCAGCAGCAGGTGCTGCTGCATCGGCCGCCGCGGCTGCTGGCGCTGGAGCAGGCGGCGGCCAGCTCCGGCCCGGCGGCCTTGAACCTGCGCTTCAGCCGGCCGATGAATCCCCCCACTGTGGCGGCCCGCACCCGCCTGGAGCCGCCGCTGCGCTTCGATCTGCAGGGCGGTGGCAACCCGTTGCTGTTGCTGCCGGGCCAGGGGCAGCGGCTGGTCACCCCGCTGCGGCTGCAGCTGCAGGGCGACGACCGGCGCGGCCTGCCGATGCGCCCGGCCCTCTGGCAATGGGATCCGCGCGCCCATCTGCTGGCCGTGGTGCCGGTGGGCAGTGGTGAGCAGGTGCAGGTGCGCCAGCACGATGGGGGCTGGACGGCACTGTCACCGGTGTGGAGCTCGATTTCCGAGATCGAGCCGCTGGGCGATGGCTCCGGCGTGGGGGTGGTGAGCCGGGACGACCAGGGGCGTCACCAGGTGTGGCGCCTCAACCTGCAGGAGCGCAACCTGGCGCGGGTGGCCGCCATGGACGCACCGCTGCAGCCCGATCTGGGTAGGGTGCGCCAGACGGGCATCGATCGCTTCACGCGCGAAGCGCTGCAGTACGCCCAGCTGAGCAGCAACCGGCAGGGCGATCTGCTGGTTCAATCCACGGCCCTGACCCAGGGGCCGGAAGAGCTGGTGCAGTGGTTCAGCGGCGGCGGCCGTCGCCGCCTCGAGATCGAGGCCAGTGGCCCGGTGGCGCTGCTGCCTGGCGGCGGTGAGCTGATCGTGCCGGAGCGGGAGGGGCTGTCGCTGCGCACCCTGCCGCCGCGGGAACCACGCCGCCAGATCCTGCCCGGCAGCCGCGATCTCAGCAGCTTCTGCCCGGTGGCGGGGCGGGCGCTGCTGGTGCGGCACTGGCCCGATTTCCGGCGCTCGCTGGAGCTGGTGGAGCCGGGGCAGGCCCCGCGTCCGCTCTGGATCGGCAGCGCCGGGCTGGTGGCCAGCGCCTGCTCCCGTGGCGGCGAACGGGTGTGGGCGCTGCTGATCGAGGGCATCGCTGAGCCGCGGCTGATCCTGCTGGCCCTCGATCGCAACGGGAGGGTGCTGCAACGCCGTGAGCTGAGCGGCTGGGAGCTGGAGCCGGGCACCGGCCTCCACTACGACCCCACCGGCGAACGGTTGCTGCTCACCCTGCGCCGCCTGGAGCTCGACACCCCTGCCGGCGGTCCGCCCCAGCGCCGCGAGGCCCAGCCCGCCCTGATCGATCCGTTCAGCCTCGAGCTCACCTTGATCGACAAACCGGTGCGCCAGGCCCAGTGGCTGCCAGCCGGCTGAGGGGCGCCCGCTCCCGCTCAGGCCAGCCGTTGCCGTGGGGCCAGCGCCAGGGCCAGCAGAAAGCCCACCAGCTGCATCAGCACCACGCAGGGACCTGACGGCAGGTTCAGGCTGCCGGAGAGCAGCAGGCCGAGCACGGCGCAGATGGCGCCAAGGCCTGCGGCCAGCGCCACGTAGCCATTGAACTGAACACTCACCAGCCGGGAGGCACAGGCGGGGATCACCACGAAGGCACTGATCAGCAGCACCCCCACCGCCTTGATCGAGATCGCCACCACCACGGCCAGCAGCACGATGAACAGCAGACGGTGCAGCGGTACTGCCACCCCACGCGAGAGCGCCAGCGGCTCATCAAGCGTGAGCAGGATCTGGTCGCGGCGGGTGAGGCCCAGATAGCCCACGGCAGTCAGGAGCAGGGCCACGATCAGCCCCAGGTCGAGCCAGGAGATGCCGAGGATGTCGCCGAAGAGCAGCTGATGGATGCCGCCCTTGTAGCTGCGCACGAAGCTGAGCGCCACCACGGCGATCGCCAGTGACGACGAATAGACGATGTTGAGCAGAGCATCGGTGGGCAGCTGGCTGCGTTCCACCAGGCGGCTCACCACCAGGGCGAACAGCACCGCGAAGGGGATCAGCACCAGGGTGGGGTTGAGACCCAGCAGGATGCCGAGGGTGATGCCGAGCAGGGCCGAATGGCCGAGCGCATCACTGAAGAAGGAGAGCTGGCGCAGCACCGCGAAACTGCCCAGCAGGCCGCCCAGGGCACCGGTGAGCAGGCCGCCGATCAGGGCGCGCTGCATGAAGGGCAGGGCCAGCAGCTCGGCCAGGGCCACGCCGTCGTTCATCGGTGGTGATGGTGGTAGGGCACGTAGCCCCGGCCGTAGACGCACTCCAGCTGAGCGGGACTGAGGGCGTGATCGGGGGGGCCGGAGCAGCGCAGGCTGCGGTTCAGGCACAGCACGCCGTCGCAGGTGCGCCGCACCATCTCAAGGTCGTGCGAGACCTGCAGGATCGTCCAGCCCTCGCTGCGGCGCAGGTCGAACAGCAGGCCGTAGAACTGCTCCGCCGCCTGGCTGTCGAGGCCGGCCTGGGCCTCATCGAGCACCAGCAGGCGCCGGGGCCGCACCACGCAGAAGGCCAGCAGCACGCGCTTGGTCTGGCCGCCGGAGAGCTCGCTGATCAGCCGGTCGGCCAGGTCGCTGCAGCCGGTTTTGGCCAGCGCCTGGCGCACCGCCTGCCGCCGCCGCTCACTGCCGCGCCAGGGCAGCTGCAGCCCGGGCGGATCCCAGCCGAGGCCCACGAAGTCGGCCACGCTGAGCGGGCAGCGGTAGCGGACGGTGAAGGACTGGGGCAGGTAGGCCACCTGGGCCCGCACCGAAGCGGGCAGCTGGCCCTGGGGGCCCATCGGCCGACCCAGCAGTCGCACCTGGCCGCTCTGGTGCGGAAGGATGCCCAGCAGAGCCTGCACCAGGGTGCTCTTGCCGGCCCCGTTGGGGCCCACCAGCGCCGTGTCGGTTTCCGCCGCCAGGGTGAAGCTCACCCCCTCCACCACGGTCCGGCCCTCGCGCCGCACCGTGAGGTCGCTGACTTCGAGAACCATTTCAGCCATGGCTGCAGCCTACCGAGTGTGCGGGGGGATCCATCGCCCGGGAGATCGCTGCAGGTGGAAGCGCCGCCAGGTGGTGGGCTGCTGCCACCAGTGCAGCTGGTCCGGGCCGGCTCACTTGCCGAAGGCCTTGACCAGATCCGACACGTTGCGGCGCATCTGCACGGTGTAGTAGCCGGGGTTTTCGCCCTCGGCCGGACCGGTTTCGAGCGGATCGAACACGCTCACCCGCACACCGAGGTCGCCGGCGAGGGCGTTGAACGAGCGGCTGCCTTCCTGCGGCTCGGAGAGCAGGGCCTTGAGATCGGACTGCTTCACCTGCTCGGCCACCCGTTGCAGATCGGCCGGGGTGGGGTTCTGCTCGGGCGCCTCCACCACGAAGGCGGTCTTGAGCTTGTAGCGCTCGGCGAAGTAGGGGGCGAAGTCGTGGAAGGCCACGAAGGTCTTGCCGGCGAAGGGCTTGAGCTGGGCGGCGAGCTCGGCATTCAGTGCCTGCAGCTCGGCGGTGAAGCTGGCGGCGTTGGCGCTGAACTGCTCCTTGCAGGCGGGCTTGGCGGCGATCAGGCCATCCCGGATCGTTTCCACCTGCTGGACGGCCCGCAGCGGATCGAGCCAGATGTGGGGGTTGATCGGTCCGTGCTCGTGGCCGTGATCATGCCCCTGGTCGTGCTCTTTGGCCGCCTCCTGTCTTTCCGCCGCCTCGCCAGCGGGATCACTTCCATGGTCGTGGCCATGGTCATGCCCGTGCTCACCACCGCCTTTCTCCGCGGCCTTCTGGTCCGCATTGGCCAGGGTCGCCACGCCGCTGCTGGTGTCGATCACGCGCAGCGTGGGGTTGTCGGCGCTGGCGATCAGCTTGTCGAGGAACGACTCCAGACCCAGGCCGTTCTTCACCAGCACGTCGGCCTTCTGCAGCTTCACCAGATCCGATGGGGTGGCCTGGAAGTCGTGGGGTCCAACATTGGTGGGAACCAGTGCCTGCACCGTGGCGCAGTCGCCCGCCACCGCCTTGGTGAATCCGGTGATCGGCAGGAAGGTGGTGACCACCTGCAGGTCGGTGCCGTTGCTGGCCGCCGGATTCTGGGCGGTCTGGCCGCAGGCGACCAGCAGGGCCGCAGAAGCCAGTACCGCCGCACGGCGCAGAAGGAGACGCATGGCAGGCAGAGGAGAGCGGGGATCCCGGCACCGAAACGGCGAGGGGTCGAATTGAGAATCATACTCATTTAGGCATGGCCTGCGCCCGTGCCTCGGCCTCTGCATCGCCGCCGCGCAGGCGCCGCCCTCTCACGGCGCTCCATAGGATCGGCGTTGACCCGCTGTCGTCCTGGCCATGGCTTCCGAGGCAGCCGTTCCTGTTTCGCAGAACGAGAGCCCGCTGAAGCAGAGCCCGCTCAACGCCAAACAGAGCCATCTGCTCGATCAGCTGCAGGCCGCCGGCCACGAGCTTTCCGGCCAGGACCTGCATGCCCGGCTGCGCGGCACGCCCCATGGCATGGGCCTGGCCACGGTGTACCGGCACCTGCGCCAGCTGCAGCAGCGCGGGCTGGTTCGTTGCCGCCATCTGCCCAGTGGCGAAGCCCTCTACGCCCCCACCGAACGGGACGAGCACCATCTCACCTGCGTCGATTGCGGCCGCACCCTGCCGCTGCGGGCCTGCCCCATGCACGACGTCCACCTGCAACCCCAGCAGCTGGACGGCTTCCGGCTGCTGTTCCACACCCTGGAGTTCTTCGGCATCTGCCCCAGCTGCCAGGCCCGCCACGACGCTTCCTGATCACCGCGCGGAAGGCCCCGGCATGAAAGGCGGCTCTGCCACACCGTCACAGCGCCGCCTTGCCAAACCCAGGGTTCACAACTGCGCCAACCAGGCCAGCAGTTCTCGGCGACCCTGCACGGACAGCTGTTCGTAGCGCAACCGCGACGTTTCTCCTTCCCCTCCATGCCACAGGATCGCTTCTTCAAGCGTGCGGGCGCGACCGTCGTGAAGGAAACCGGCTGAGGCGTTCACCCGCTGGGTCAGGCCTACGCCCCAGAGCGGCGCGGTGCGCCATTCGCTCCCTGCCGCCCCCTGCTCCGCGACCCCGTCATCGAGGCCGGGACCCAGGTCGTGGAGCAGTAGATCGGTGTAGGGCCAGATCGTCTGGCCTTGCAGCGCCTGCGCCACCGCCTGCGGCGAGCGGCCGGTGATCAGCTGGGGCACATGGCAGCTGGCGCACTGGAGCGAGTCGAACAGCTCCTGGCCCCGTCTCACCGCTCGGCTGGAGGCCGGCAGGGCGGTGCGCGGCGCTCCCAGGGTCTGGCTGTAGAAGGTCACCAGAGTCAGCTCTTCGTCGCTGATATCAGCCGCTTGCCCACCGGCAGCAAGGCCGGAACCGGGCACTGCCTCTGTGGTCAGGGCCTCTGTGGTCAGGCCCATGTCATTGAGAAAGGCGGCGGTGGTCTGCTCGCGCACGGAAGCTGCCAGGGCCTTCCAGCCGAAGCGTCCCAGCCGCCGCTGACCGGAGTCAGCCACCAACCAGTGGGGACGGCCGGAAATGCCGTCGCCATCGTGGTCGTCGGCATCGGCGCGGCCCAGGATCACCGTCTCCGGCACTGCCTCCAGCAGACCCATGCCGATCAGCGGCGGCGCCACACGTAAGGAGCGGGCCACGCTGGCGGCCGCCAGATCAACGCCTTCCGGCCCTTTGAGGTGCACCAACGGCCGCCGCAGGCCCCCCTGCGCTTGCCATTCCACCTGTACAGCCGCATCGGGCCGCCAGCCCAACACCGCCCGGTCCCTCACCTGATGACCGAGGCCCGGCACGGGCCGGCCATCCGGAAGGGCCACCCGCACCAACGCTTCTCCCATCAGCGGTCGGCCGCGGCCGTTGCGCACATGGCAGGCGATGCAGGAGGCGGCATTGAACCGGGGGCCCAGGCCAGCACCGGGGGATCCGGCCAGAGGCACATGGGTGCGATCGAACAGCACATCGGAGATCAGATGGCGGTCGAGTTCGGCGGGGCTGAGGCCGGCGGCCGGTTGCTCAAAGGAAGCCGATGTGCGGTTGGCCACCGTCATCACTCCGGCGGCCCGCTGCGGATCAGTCGCCGCCACCTTGGGTTGCAGCCGGATGGCCAGCACCACCAGCAAGGCCAGCAGGCCCAGCATCATTGGCAGCACCAACCGCCACATCGGCGGCCTCTTGCAACAGTGGCGAGCCATCAGGACAGTAGGTGTGCCGACCGTTCCAGCAGTTTTGCGGTGCTGTGCAGCTGGGTGATCAGCTGCTGCATCGCCTGACGGGAGGAGGGATCAGCGAGGGCGTCGTTGAGCGGCTGGGGCAGGGCCTTGGCCATCGCCACCGCGGCGGCGCTCTGGGCGTCGATCTGGCTGGCCAGCTCCAGATCGCGGCCGCGGATCAGGCCAAGCAGCCCTGTAGCCAGTAGCACCCGCCGGGCTCCTTCCACGTTGGCCACCAGATCCGCTCGGGTGTTGCCGCTTGCGGCACTTTCCAGGGTGTGGGGATCGCGTGTGTTGAGTGGTTGGCCAAGCTTTTCATCGCCCCCCTCCTGGAGCAGGCCGATCACTCCCTGCAGCATCTCCTGCACCGCTGCGCCGGCTTCGCCAGGACTGCTGATCCGTGCCCCGAAGCCCTGCGGCCCCGACCAGCTGGCCAGCAGTCCTTCCGCCTGGTTGTGAAGATCAGCGGCCGCCAGACCCAGGTAGACGAGTTCGTTGGCGCTCAGTTGCTCTGCACTGGGAGGGCTGCCGGTTCGCCCGCCGTAGATCACCCATTCGATGCCGTGGAACCCCTTGGCGGTTTCACTGAGCGTGGCGAAGGTTTCGGGGCTGAAGCGTCCACTGCTCAGAGCAGTCGCGAGGTCCTTGCGGTTCACCGGCCAGTCGTCCATGGCCCCGTCGAAACCCTCCGTGGCGGCGGGGCCGAATGCCCAGCTCTCGCTGGTTTCCCAGGTCTGGCGGGCCGCCAGCCAGGCCTGGCGGGTCGACTGGAGATGGGCCTCGGTGGGTTTGTCCGTGAGGAGCCGGATGGCGTCCTGCAGAGCAGCTGTCTGCTTCACGAGCTGCGCATAGTTGGGCGTGACCACCGTCTCCACGAAGGACGTCACCACTGCCTGTTCTGTCGGAACCGCCTGATCGGTCGGCACAGCTGTGACGGAGTTGGTGCTGGGAATGCTGCAGGCACTCAGGGTGAGGCCCAGCCAAAGCGGCAGGCTCAGAGCGAGGCGGCGACACCGGAGCTGGATGTGCTTCATGGTCTGCGGCTGACAGCTGTCGGCACTGTCCCCCGGCTGCCGTGCAGCGCAGGGCCCATTGGCCACCCACCGGTGTGATGGTTGGCACCGGGTTCCGCATCCAGCACAAAGGGCCAGTGGCCGCAGGCCTGCCGGTCTTGGCACTGACGCCAGTGGAGCCTGTCACCAAAGACACCCGGCTCTGTGCCCGGGGGATGCCATCCGCTCCTCAGCCCGCACAATCTGTCTCCATTGGCCCTGATGCCCCATGCCCGGATCCCGCCTCAGCCTTTCATTCATCGCCGGGGTGCTAATCGCCGCGACCACGGGTTGTGGATTCATCCCTGGCTTTCTGGTGACTCAGAACCCGGGCCGCGACGACGCCAGCGAAGAGCGAGACAGCCGCGATGACAGCGACGACGACCGTGATGGGGGCGAGAAACGCAAAGGAAACGATGACGACGATGGCGATGACTGAGACAGCAGTCGCTGATTCGCACAGTGGTTGCGGGGACGGAATCAGCAGCGGATACCCCAAGGCTGGACTGGTCGGCAGGGCAACCGGCCACGATCAGTCCTAAGAGCTTTGATAACGATTATCTTTTTCGCATCATTCACCTTGCCCCCAGCCCTCCATGACCCAGCCTCTGCTTCGCCTGATCGTTCCTGCCGCCCTCGGTCTGCTGGCGCCGCTGGCACCCGTTGGCGCCAGCGCGGCGGAGCTCAACCTGGAGGGCATCCAGCGCTATGCCGCTGGCCAGGCCGCCGATGGCCTCAGCGCCGATCAGGTCACCAGCATCAATCAGTTTTCTGATGTTCAGCCCACCGAGTGGGCCTATCAGGCGCTCTCCAACCTGATCGAGCGCTACGGCTGCGTCGCCGGCTACCCCGACGGCACCTTTCGCGGCAAGCAGGCCCTCAGCCGCTGGGAAGCCGCTGCTCTGCTCAACGCCTGCCTCGACCGCATCACCGAGGTCACCGACGAGCTGCGCCGCCTGCTCAAGGAATTCGAAGCTGAACTGGCCGTGCTCAAGGGCCGGGTGGATGGCCTCGAAGCCAAAGTCGGCGAGCTGGAAGCCAGCCAGTTCTCCACCACCACCAAGCTGAGCGGCCAGGCCACCTTCGTGCTCGGGGCGAATGCCTTCGGCGGCAGTGCTCCAACAGGGGCGGTCCGCCAGGAGGTGGGCGCCACCACCTTCAGCTACGACCTCCAGCTCAGCTTCGACACCAGCTTCAGCGGCAAGGATCTGCTGCGCACGATCCTGCGGGCCGGCAATTTCGCCGACAGCGCCTTCGGCGGCGCCGGCCCCACCGGCGGCCTCTCCACCCTGGAAGTGGCGTTCCAGGAGGATTGCGGCGACAACGCCGACTGCGGCGATGTGGTGGCGATCGACAAGCTCTTCTATCAATTCCCGCTCGGCAGCGGCTTCACCGCCACCCTCGGTGGCCGCGTCGGTCAGGAAGACATGCTCGCCCTGTGGCCGAGCGTGTACCCCAGCGACACGATCCTGAACGCGCTCACCCTCAACGGTGCACCGGCGGCTTACAACAAGAACCTCGGCCCCGGCGCCGGCCTCTGGTGGCAGAACGGTGGCTTCAGTGTGAGCGCCAACTACGTGGCCGCCAACGGCAACGGCGGCAATCCGAGCGAGGGCGGCATCGGTACCAGCGCCAGCGCCGGTACCGGCACCGTGCAGATCGGTTATGCGCAGGAGCAATGGGCCGTGGCTGCGATCTACAGCTACATCCAGTCAGGGGTGGGGGTGCCCGGCACCACGCCCATCACCGCCCTCGCCTTCGAGAACCCCAGCAGCAGCACCAATGCCATCGGCCTCAGCGGCTACTGGCAACCCTCCGGCTCCGGCTGGCTGCCCTCGATCAGTGCCGGCTGGGGCATCAACTCCACGTCGTACGACGGCCAGGAGGTGGATGGCGATGTGCGCACCAGTCAGTCGTGGATGGTGGGGCTGGAGTGGAGTGATGTGTTCGTGAAAGGGAACGCCCTCGGCATGGCCGTGGGCCAGCCGGTCTTCGCCACGGCCCTCGAAGGCAACGACACCCCCAACGACGGCAATGTCGTGTGGGAGTGGTGGTACAAGTTCCAGGTGAGCGACAACATTTCCGTGACGCCTGCCCTCTTCTATCTCAGCCGGCCCCTGGGCCAGGACACCCCCTCCGGCGAGACCTTCAACCAACTGGGCGGCCTGGTGAAAACCACCTTCACCTTTTGAACGCCACCGGAATGCAGCTTGTTCGGCTGCTTGCCACCTGTCTGATGCGCCGGTGATCACCACACCAGGTGTTAAGCCCCTTCGCCCTGAACACCTGGGCCGGACACAAACTATGACAAAGTACGGCTAGGGAGTCTCTGGAAAACCAATCCTGATTCCGGAACAATATTCCTGTGATCAGTGGCCGGGACAGGGTTGATGGGCGGTGAGCATTTTGGCCTTGGAGATTACTAGCAGGCTACGGCTAAGCAACGCGCAGAACGCGAGAAGTTCTTGGCCGATATGGAGCAGGTGGTGCCATGGAAGTCACTGATCAACCTGGTAGAGCCCCACTACCCCAAGAGCGGTAAGCAAGGTGGCCGCCCGCCGTATCCGCTGGCAATGATGCTGCGGATGCATCTGATGCAGTAGTGGTACTCACTCAGTGACCCAGACATGAAAGAGGCTCTGATCGAGGTTCCAACAATGCGCCGTTTCGCTGGCATCGAGCGGCGCATGAATAGATTCGATCGGAACCTGTTCGCGCCATGGCGGCCTGGCTAAGCGAGGTTGCCCAGAGCTTCCTAAGGGTCCGCTGCTTGGTTGACCACTACCCTGGACACGTGAGGCGTTCCAATCCATGGTGGCCACCTACTCGTACCAGGTCGCCAAGGGGACGTTTTGTGCGCACTGACGCATGCTTGGTCGCCTTACAGCAGCAGTCCAGTGCCCAAGAAAGGGTCCGGGTTCGACGTGGCCACAAACAGGGACACATAGGTAGCCAGGATCAACCAAATCACCCGGAGGGAAATGAAGCTTGCCGATAGACGGTCGAGCTGAAACGCGCACACCAGGCTGACCAGCCCGACGATGAGTCCGGCGACGGTATCCGCGGCTCCAAGAACCGGGCTGTGCAGCAGGAAATAGAGGGTGGTGAAGGCAGAAAACAACACCCAGCCCATGCCCTCCGACCAAAGGAACACCATCCGCATAGTGGAACGATTCGGCGCGTTGGCGATGCGTGACAATGCCACCAGAGATGTCACATTGAGAACCAACCAGACCGGGGCGAAGGCCCAGTCGGGTGGTGCCACATCCGGTTGTCGGAACGCGTTGTAAAAGGCAAAGTCGCCGCCGAAGCCAGCCGGCAAAGCACTGACCGCATTGGCTCCCGCGAGAATGAGGATCGAGTGCCACCACTTGAAACCACTACTGCCAGTCACGAGCCTCTCCAGGCCATAAGGCCTTCATCATCGGCGCGAACCTTCTCTGCGTCATCCATGCGCGCTGACGGCCACGGTGCAGCTCCTGGTCATGTTGCCTAGGTGACTTCTGGGGCTGGGAGCCGGTGGAGGCATGCGGAGGTTGGCTATGGGTAGCAATTGCTGCAACTATTGCGGGAAGCCCACATCTAGCTCGTCGGCTACGAGGATGGTGAGGCTGGCCAAAGTGCATGGATAGAGCCATCTCCACGACCATCACCTGGCTGCGATCAGCTCGCCTGTTAAGCTCCACTTAACCAATGCCGCGTGCACATGGCACTTACCGGATCTGATCTGCTGGCCATAATGAAGGCACTGCCGGAGGCCTCGAAGTCGGATCTAGTGCGAGCCGCCGGCTATGTGAGCACCAAGCGGGACGGCAGCGAGCGCTTGAACTTCACCGCCTTCTATGAGGCACTGCTTGAGGCCAAAGGGGTCAGTCTCGGGGACGGTATTGGCAATAGAAAAGGGAAGGCCGGCCGGAGCTTGAGCTACGTGGCCAAGGTGCAGTTCAACGGCAATCTGCTGGTAGGCAAGGCCTACACCAGCCTGCTTGACCTGAAGCCTGGCGACGAATTCGAAATCAAGCTGGGGCGCAAGCAGATCCGCTTGGTGCCTTTGGGAGGGGCCGACGAAGAAGAGTGACCACTTTGGTCGCAATCCGTTCGCTGCTTTGGGAGCGTCGCTTCCATCAGCTTGATCCCCTGCTATGGCTCCTGTCTCGCCGGCATCTACTTAGATTGAGAGCAGCTGAGAGCCTTTTGGCCTCGTGGGCTTGTTGCTCGCCTTCCCCTCCCGCAAAGAAAGGACAACCCGAGTTGAGCTCTTCTTGGCACGTCCGCTGCTCCTTGCTTCTGCTCAGCTCCTTGTTGCTGTGGATTCGGGAGACAACCGCCCGCTGTCTGTTGGGCGCGTTGCTGGGTGAGTGGGTTGCCAGCTCTGCATAAGGACCTGATTACATAATGATTCAATGCAAGCGCGATGGTTGCCCGTCGGGGGGGGTGTAGCAGTGACTCGTGAAGTTATTCGATCACACCTGATTGGTGTTAATGAACTTGATTCACTAAGCACGAAGACTCTATTTCGTCTTGATGGCAATCACTCCAGTAACGCATGCTCTTTGGTTTCTCTCAACCCCAAAGAGCTGGGGTTGCAGACCCTGGTTTGGTGTTTCGGCTCTGCCAGTTGTCGGCCTAATGGCCATTCACCAGACTATTCAGCGTGTACCTGCACATCTCTAAACAAAGAACAGTGCTTGAGGGAAGGACAGGACCAGCGAAGATTGGTGCACTTGACGCGGTAGCCGCCATGCTTGGCAACACTTCAAGAAGAGCAGGGCTTGACATTGCATCAAGAAGACTGAAGAAAGACGTTTCGGACTTCCTATCGCCACCCTGTAAGGCTCATTAGAGAGACGTTTCCAGCCGTGCTTCGGCTAAGCGGTTTCATTCTGGGGCGCAGGAAAACATCGATTGACCGAGTTCACCCAGCATCGCCCGGCTTCTGCAGAAATATTCAGCAGCCTCCTAGCTTCAACAGACAAGGTACGGCCTTGGTGGGTTGAGGGGATCAAAGAATTCAGGACCCGGTATTCAATCTTGACCCTGTTGCTGCGGACGCCCCTCACTTCTGGTCACCCGCGCTTCACGACTGGGTTTGGGCTGGATAGGAGCAAAACGACTTCGCAGTCATCCAGAGCAAACTCTGGTTCACAATCGGCACCATCACCGACCACTCCGGTGGAGCGCCCATTCGTATCAAAACAACACCGCCGGACTGTCTCCTGCCCAAGATATTCGGCCACCAGCCAGGCCCGTGAAGGGAGTGATTCTTTCCCATGCAGCTCCAGTGGGTTCACAACCTCAGCGCATTGGTCATGTCCTCAAGCCCCCGGGTGTACGAATGAGAAGGGTGACATCTTTCCTGAAACCGGGCGACCTCCCAGGTCTTATCCAGGGAGAGCACCCATCGCCATAGCACCAGAAGGGCTTCGTCCTTGGACCGATAGCCATGGTCAATTCAGCTACTTGGATTTCGAGCCCATCGGAACCGAGTCAGGCTCGTGTCACTCAAGGGGGACGGGGCCGCCGCTGAAGTGGCCTGCTGGGGCAAATCGTGAAGAAGTCAGATCAGAGATCGGTACCTTCAAACCACGGAAGGAATAGCCATCGGCGAATTGTTCTTCGACAGGTCTGACAGAGCTGTTGCAGCAAAACCGCTATGGTTGATTGCTGATGGCTACCACCGTAGTCAGCCATCATGCGCACTCAATGGATCAAGCTGAGCCTGTGCAAACATCGATCGAAGGACATACGGACCCTCGATCGGATCAGCTGGACATTCACTTTCAACCAATCGTCTCCCTCAAGCAAACCGCTGTCGTGGGCCTCGAGGCCCTCGCACGGCCGAAGCACATGAGTGTCAGACAGCTGTTCGCCCAGGCCCGCAAGGAAGGCAGGCTGCTGGCACTCGATCGCCGCTGCCGCACCCTTGCCATGGAGCGTTACCGGGATCTCAACCTGCCCGGGTCCCTGCGCCCCTTTCTGTTTCTCAACTTCGAAAGCTCATTGATCGACGAGGGGGTGGAGGGCTCTGGAGCCCTGCTTGAGACCACCCTGGCCACGGGTCTGGAACTCAGTGAAATCGTGATTGAGCTCAACGAAACCAAGGTTCAAGATACGCTGACCCTAAAACGCTTCGTGGAGCGCCATCGTGAACTCGGTTTCCTGATCGCTATCGACGACTTGGGATCCGGCCACAGCAACCTGCCCCGCATCGCCGAATTGCGGCCCCACATCATCAAGATCGACCGCAGTCTCATCGCCGGAGTCGAAAGCGACTTCTGCAAACAGGAAACGATGAAGTCACTGGTCCAACTCGGAAAGACCATCGGCACTCTGGTGCTGGCCGAAGCGGTGGAAACCCAGGCAGAACTGGACACCTGCGCCGCCCTCGGAGCGGAGTTCTTCCAGGGTTATCACTTTGCGCGCGCCAAGCCAGCGGCTGATCTGCACCTGGCGGCCCTGCACCCAGTGCTGATGGAAGCTGCCCGCCGCCAGCGGGCCAAGACCGTAGCCGCCATCCAGACCCGGCGCAAGGAGAGCCTCGATCTGATCAATCTGGCCCTCGCAGGATGTGAACGCCTACGCCACAGGGCTGCCAGCACGTTCGACAGCGGCCTTGCCAACTGGGTGAGTAGCAACACCGCCATCGAAGCGGCCTACGTGCTCGACGGTGACGGCCTTCAGATCAGCAACACACACCTGGGCCAGGGGCTAGCCCCGTCCGGGAACCGCCTGTTCACACCCGCCACGCGAGGCACCGACCACGCCAACAAGGAGTACTTCTTCAGCTTGATTGACACCGGTCTCCATCAGCACATCACCGACACCTACATCAGTTTGGCCACCGGCCAGCCCTGCCGCACCGTGGCCATGAGGCTGGAGCACGCCAGCGGCGCTTCCTTCGTGCTCTGCATTGATCAACGTCTGTCCGACGACAATCTGGTTAAGGGTTAGCGCCAAACAGGTTGACCGCTCTAGAGGGCCTGCGCCGAATCCGGTTGTCATGCGCAGAGCACCGGGTCATGCCTGCTCCCCTCACCACACCACTCAACAGATTGCGCTGTACATGTCCAAACGACGAGCCGGCCGCCGCCAAGAGGTGGCCGCCGCAGCGGCGGGTCTTTCGGTGAGCAGTGCCCACCGGATTGATCGCGGCTGCCTCCAGCCGCAAGCTGCCAACCCACGTGGTCGGCGGCGGCCTGATCCATTGGCTGGGGTCTGGGAGCCCTTGTTGCTGCCGCTGCTGGAGCGCCTGCAGGAGCAAAAGCCAGATCAGGACGGGAGTTCACTGAAACGCACCCTGCAGCGGCGGGTGCAGCAGTGGAAGGCGTTGCATGGCCCGACGCCAGAGGTGATGTCCCCGCTGGCGTATCAGCCCGGAGAGATCGGTTTCTGCGACTTCACCAAGGTCAAGCGGGTGGCGATCACCCTGTGAGGAGAGCCGTTTCCGCACCTGCTGTTCCACTACGGCCTGGCCTTGAGCGGTTGGCCCTACGGCGAGGTGATCCACGGCGGTGAGAGCTTTGTCGCCCTCTCAGAGGGGCTGCAGAACGCCCTGGCCGCCGCGTTGCCGGTGTCCTTCAACAGGCGGTCGCCCAGGGTGGATTCGCCTTGGTCGATGTGGGCGATGGTGCAGAAGTTGCGGATCCACCAGTCCGCCGCCCGGCCTGCCACAGCCGTTCCTGCAGAACCCCGCCGGCCACTGTCCTCGCCTCGAACCCCATCCCGTCCGGCTCCTGCGCGGATGTATGCCCGTCAGGATTCCCACGCCCCGGTGGGCTCGACCCGCAGGCCTAAGGAGGCCGGGCCCGAACCGCCCGGCCTCCTTAGGCTTGGGTCCTGGGTAAGGCATGGATGCATCCTTTGCTCGGGGCACTTCTCAACCCACGGCGACTTACCTCTCGGTGGCAGCGGCGGCGCCCGTGGTCTCTGCTGCACTCCTGGTGGAAAGACGAGCGGCACTCGCTCACCCGGGCCAAAGCCCGCCTGCCCGGCCTGGCCGCCCTGCTGCTGCTCACCCCGCTGCTCGGCCTCGAGATCGCCCGGCGCAGTGACAACATCAGGATTGAAAAAGACACCCAGCGCCGCGAACAGCTGGAGGTGGTGATGGCGGCGCTGCTGAGCGTCAAGCGCACCGTCTTTGACTGGGGCCACTGGAACGACGCCTACGAGTTCGCCGCCGGCCGCAATCCCGGCTTCGTCAGCCTCGACGTGGCCAACACCTCCCTGTTCGATGGCGAGGCCCGCATGGTGATCTTCGGCCCCGGCGGCAAGACCCTGCTCGCCTACAGCCGCGGCATCCGAAGCCGCCATGCGGCCACCACCAACAGCCATGGAGTCGGTGGCGGTGTGCCGCAGGAGTTGATCCGCTGCGCCCGCGATCAGCTGCCCGCCCTCGTCACGCTGAACAGCTTCCGCCGCCTCGCTTGCCCCAGCGACGACGGCCAGCTCTACATGGGTGTGATCACGCCTCTCACCGATAACGCCAGCCTGCGGCCCGCCCGCGGCGCCCTGGTGTTGTTCGAACCGCTGCTCAAATCCGACTACGGCCCCAACCTCAGCGACAGCCTCAGCCAGCTCGGGGAGGCCGTGCATTTCATGGCTACGGACGACGCAGCAGCGGCCGCCCGCGCCGATGTCGAACTGGTGGATCCGCCAATCCACTCCAACGATCGCCAGCGGCTCGGCCTGCGTCGCCAACCGGTGCTGCCCATCGTGGCCCGCTCCCTGGCCGACGATCTTCTCCTCATCCTTGCCATCGTCGCCGGGCTGCTCGTCTTCCGCATCCTCCTGGTGCTGGAGCGGCGGCGGCAGAAGGTGCAGCTTCGCAAGGTGGAGCGCCGCGCCGCCCAGCGCATCCGCCGGGCCTGCCGCGACCTCGACGCCCTGCTGGAGGGGGTGAGGATGGGGCCCGAGGGCCTCCCCCATGGGCCCTCCGAAACGCACGTGCTGGCCCGGCTGATCCACAACGAAACAGAAACCGCCACAGACAGCGATCTAGTCCTGTTACCCGAGCACGATGCGGCCACCATGGAGTCCAGGCTCGCCGAGGTGGCGAACCGCTTTCAGCATTTTCTGCGGTCGGCCCGCTCGCTCGCTCTGTTCGATTCGCTCACCCAGCTGCCCAATCGCCGCTACTTCATCGAGCAGCTTCAGATCGAAGTGCAGCGGGCCCACCGCAGCCGCCAGGCCTCCGCGATCCTGTTCGTGGATGTCGACAAGTTCAAGAACATCAACGACACCTACGGCCACGATGCCGGCGATGCCGCCCTGGTGATCACCGCCCAGCGGCTCCGGGATCAGATCCGCGGCGGTGATTTCCTCGCCCGCTACGGCGGTGACGAGTTCGCCATCCTCATGGCCCCGTACGCCGGTCCCGACCGCTCCGGCGGCGACTTGCGCAGCCAGGCCCGCCAGTTGGCCCAGCGGGTGGCCAAGGCCTTCGACGCCAGCTTTCAGGTGGCAGGGGTCTCGATCGAGATCAGCCTCAGCATCGGCATCGCCACGGTGGAGCCCGACGAAACCGACATCGAGGCGTGCATCAAGCGCTCCGACATCGCCATGTACCAGGCGAAGCAGCACAAGCACAGCCGCATCTCCATCTTCGAAGCCAACGCCGCCCCCACCGAGCTCGACGACTACAGCCTCTATTCCGACCTGATGCGGGCCCTGCGCCAGGGTGAGCTGCGCATGCTGTTCCAGCCGATCGTCGATGGCTCCGACACCATCCACGGCGTGGAAGCCTTGGCCCGCTGGCACCACCCCCAGCAGGGCGATGTTTCACCGGAGGTGTTCATCGCCCTGGCGGAGCGCTACCGCCAGATGGACATCCTCGGCGAGGAACTGGTGCGCCTTGCGATTGAGGGCTTCGTGCGCCTGCGCCAGCAGCTAGGCCCGGAGCTCCAGCTCTTCGTCAACGTCACCCCGTCGCAACTCTCGCACCCCAACATTGTGCATCGGCTGCTGGGCCTGCTCGCCTGGGAGGGGATCCCCTTCCACCTCCTCACTTTGGAGATCACCGAACGCTCGGTGCTGGAGTCCACCGACACCGTGGCTGGCAACATCCGCCTGCTCCAGGACCAGGGGGTGCGCCTGGCCCTCGACGACTTCGGCACCGGGTATTCCTCGCTCAACCTGCTCATCACCCTTAAGCCCAACGGCGTCAAGATCGACAAATCATTCGTGACGGCGATGCACGTCAACCCCTTCGCCAATCAGATCGTCACCATGATCGCCGGCCTGGCCAGCCGCATGGAGCTTGATCTGGTGGCGGAAGGGGTCGACAACCCCGACACCCTGGTGTTGCTGCAGAACCTCGGCCTGCGCTTCTTTCAAGGCTTCCTTTACTGCAGTCCCCTCTCGGTCGAGGGCGTCCTGGCCCGCTACAGCAGCGGATCGGGTTCACAGGTGGCGCTCTCCGGCGGGCCGCCGTCAGGGCCGGCGTAACGCCCCAGCCGCACCGGCCCCAGGAGCAGGGCCATCACCAGGCAGCGTCGCAGCGGCGTGCCCTCGCTGACCAGCACCACCGTGCTGCCATCCAGCACCAGACCGTTGCTGCTGAACCGCAGGGCGGCCGGCAGTGCGGGTGATTGCTGTCGCTGGCAGCCGGGTGGCCTGGCAGCTGGGTTCGTTGGACGCAACCCGGGTTCGGGTGGTGGTGCAGCACTACCTCATCGGCCACCCTGCCTTCGATTGGCTGCCTTCGATTGGGAGTGGTTGTGGCAGGCGCTGGCATAGCTGCGCTTGGTGGCTGAGCTTCAGGATGCACTGAACTGGTTTGTGGAGCAGCACCAGCTGGGATCGGCACAGGCGCTGTTCGAACGGTTTCTACTGAATGTGGGGTTGTGGATGGTAAGTCAATAGCTGTTGGGAGCCAAAGACGAAGACGTTGAATTCAGGACGAGTTCTGACGGGGACATGGGAAGACGTAATTGGCAAGCAAGGCCACGACTGGGCTGAAGCGATAGAGGATGTAGTTGACGCATGGCATTGATACCAAACGTCCCATGGTCCAGGAGAGGCAGCAGCGTGGGGCTGGGGAGAGGGGAGGCGACTAATGCTGGGCTGGGGTGTCGGTCTCAGCAGGGAGAAGGAAGCTGTAGGGGACGGGTGAATAGGGGAGACGGAGGAAAGCTAACCGCCATCAGAAGGAGGGGTGGGGTGTTGGCCTTCATCTTTGAATCGTGATCGGCATAGTTGCCATGACACGTTGCGGAGGAAGCTGACGGGGGACCTGCTGTAACTCGCCGAACTATCTTCTGCGGGTCCGCCTAAAACGCGGGGCGTCGGCTGGAAGAGCATGGGATCGATGCCCTGCGCTAGGTTATGCACTCCTTGCCTGCAGGTCGAACCGCGCTTATGCATCACAGGCAAGGCGCAGTACATCTTTCACTGGGTCCGACCAATCAGAGTTGGGCGAGACGAGATGATTAGGTCATGGGTATGTCGATCGCCATCCGAGAAGCAGAGAAGGCCGACCTTATCAATGTGCTTTCGCTGCTGGCGCAACCTGATATGGACAATGGCTCGATCTTGGAATATGAGAAGGCAGAGCAAATACTCTGCCAGCAATCTGAATATCCATTCTACAAGTTATATGTCGCAGAAACTGATAGCCGAATAGTAGGGTCTTTTGCTCTGCTTGTGATGGTGAACCTAGGCCATATGGGAGCACCTTCGGCCATTGTTGAAGACTTTGTAGTCGCTCCCGACCTGCACAGGCAAGGAGTTGGTCGAGCAATGATGGAGCACGCGCTATCCATAGCAAAGTTACAAGACTGCTACAAAGTAATGCTTTCGTCGAATCTAATACGCGAACGCGCCCACAAGTTCTATGAAGAACTTGGGTTCGAGCGTCACGGGTATAGCTTCCAAGTTATCCTTTAGTCTCTTGCGAAAGACCTGCTGCTTTCCACATGTGCCACCAGAAGACAGGAGAACAGTTCCCTGACAGAAAGGCGCCGCCCAACATCAAGATCCAGCGGGCGGGTCTCGCTAGTCTCGGTGGATCTACAGCTATCACCCGCCGCTGATCTTGAGCGTATGTGCAATAGCGAAGTCACATGCAAGACGACCTACCTGAAGGAATCTGGCCACCCCACGAGGCCTTCTACATCGAAGGCATGCTCTTCTGCACGACCTCGGCGTTTCGAGCCGCGGAAGAAAAGCGTAGTGCTGAGCATGCACCGTCGGCCTCGGTGTGGCAAGAGAACGCGAGAATCATCCTGGATGGAGTGCAGACTCTGGCTCTCCAGGCGGCAGCCCTCTCGCGCTACCTGTGGCCAGCCCGCACGAAGAAGGTTCACCTCTTACGGGCTGCAAGGCTTCGGTCCGGGCTAGGTATTTCCGAAGATAGCTGCCTGAGCAATCGTGAACTGCGGAATGCGCTTGAGCACGTTGACGAGCGACTCGACGAGTTCTGTCGTACGCACGTGGCTGGCGATATCCTAGCGACCTACGTCGGCCTGCTCGGTGAACAGCATGAGGTGCCGAGCCATCTGTTCCGCGCGTACTACACGGATATAGATGTGTTTGAGGTTCTTGGCGAGCGGTTCGAAATGGCGCCGATCCTCGAGGAGGTGGAAGAGCTTCACGAACGCCTTCTAGCTGCAGCGCGCAAAGGAAGCCGGATTCCCTATCAGCGCATCGATCAGAGCCCCAGCACCTAACATCCAGATATAGAAGACGGGAGCTGGGGCCTGGTTCCATCCCGGTATCTCTGCCCGCCTCAGATCTGGAGCGTTAGATTGCACTGGAAAATGAGAAGCCGGACAACTCGGAGGGACGCATGACCACGACTCAACTTGCGAACGCAGTTCAGATCTTTGACTCGCGACTGGTCACACTCGAGCACTTGCTTAAGGCGGGAATAGCCTGGTTTGGGGAACCCGAGGCTACCTACTTCCAACGTCGCCTCGCACACGACATGCTTCCGCTGGGGACACAGATTGCCTTTACCTGCAATCAGCCCAGAAATTTCTCATTGTGGCTAAATGGGGCTCCGTCAAATGACTTCGACCCAACCGTCAAATCAATGGAACTTGCCCAAACCTATATTGCCGAGTCACGGGCCTTGCTCTCGCAGCACAACGAGGTCCAAGGAATGCTCCCCGCGACCAAACATCTGTCTCTTGGGCCGGGTCTGCACGCTGATCTGACAGGCGAGGAATATCTGTCAGAATTTCTGATGCCCAATTTCTACTTCCACCTGGTCACTAGCTACGACATATTGCGAGCGTCAGGTGTGCCACTCGGAAAACGAGACTATATGTTCCATTTTCTTCCGAAGGTTACTCAAAGTACAATCTAACCAGCCAATGGAGCGGACGCCTCCGCATTACGCCCTTCTGCGGCGCTCATCGGGGCGTTACCCATTCATCAGAGGAACCATGTTCACGCTAGATCAGGTTGTCCCTTGGGGGCGTTCATTCGAGGAGTACTCTGCCATGTTCTCACTGGTCGGAGCCGATATGGCAGGCCACATCCTTGGTTGTGGGGATGGACCAGCAAGCTTCAACACAGAAGCCACCAAAAGAGGAATAAAGGTTGTTTCATGCGATCCAATCTATACATTCAGCAGAGCTGATATCGAAGCCCGTATTGCCGCTACCTATGAGCAAGTGATCAATCAGACCAGACAAAGTCAGAATGAGTTCGTTTGGGAAGCCATCACATCGGTCGAGGAACTCGGTCAGGTCCGCATGGCTGCTATGCAAGCCTTCTTGGATGACTATCCATCCGGCTTGGTTGAGGGACGGTACTTGCCATCGGAATTGCCAAACCTTCCATTTCCTGACAGTTCTTTCGACTTGGTCCTCTGTTCGCATCTTCTCTTCTTGTATAGCGAACAGCTAGACGAAGCATTTCACAATTCTTCGCTGCTGGAGCTATGCCGAATTGCCAAAGAAGTCAGGGTATTTCCACTTCTCGCATTGGGTGGTGCAATATCGCAGCATCTAGAAGGGAGTGTCGAGATGCTGCGTGCAGCGGGACACCAAGTGTCGATTCAGCGGGTGAGCTACGAGTCCCAGCGAGGCGCATGCGAAATGCTGAGAATTCAACGCGCTGATGGCTAACCCCAGGATTCAGTGGGCGGGTGAAAAGGTGCTTGATGAGCGGACAGGACAACTGCCCGTCGCTGATCTTGAGCGTTAGGCAACACAGTAAGATCTCACTCTACCGCCGTGTCCTTCAAACGAATCCTCACGAACATCAGCGCCAATGATCTATCCGCTTGCCGTGACTTCTACGTTCAGCTACTGGTCTTTGCAGTGAAGTACGACAGTGATAGGTATGTGCAGCTGGGTGCCCCGGGACTCATGGAGCTTGAGTTCGGCATCATCAAGCGGACGCATGACCTCGTCCCCAATGCCTACCAGACCGCTCCAACGGGGATGTATGTGACCTTCGTTGTTCCGGATGTCGATGAGGTCTACAAGAAGGCACAAGAGATGGGTGCAGGAGTTATCCAGGAACCGCGAAACGAGTTCTACGGTCAACGCCGGTTCTTGGTGCTTGACCCAGCCGATTGCCTCAAAGATGTATGCACGCCATGGAGAGAGCAGGACAAGTGAGCCGCAGTGACGGCTAACCTCCCGCTCAACCTGACCCGCGGAGGCGAGCGGGCAAGTTAACTCAAATGTTAGAGCACTTTGTGAAATCCTATGAACGACCGAGACTGGCTGAACGAACCCAAGGCCGTAGAGGGCATATGGAACGACTCTGTGACAGCGGGATTCACTATGGCTTCAGACCCACTGACTTGCTCGCTGTTGAGGACGCTTGCGGCTTCAAAGGCTTCAGCTCGATTTCTTGAGCATGGCTCAGGAACTGGTCTTTCAACTGCATGGATTCTTCATGGAATGGATCAGTCTTCTTCCTTGATTACAGTGGACAACGATGAGTCATTGATAGAAATTCTCAGGACTCATCTTGGCTCTGACCCGCGCCTAGAGATTGTATGTGCTGACGGCGACTCATTCTTGCAGTCGCAGGACGGCGAGCACTATGATTTCATTTTTGCGGATACCTGGTCAGGAAAGTACAGCCTACTTGACAGGGCCCTTGAGTTGGTTAAGCCTGGAGGCCTTTACATCATTGACGATATGCTTCCGCAACCAAACTGGCCTGATGGCCACGCCGCCAAGGTCGAGAGTCTCATTAACTGTTTGGAGGCCGATTGCAGGTTCCACGTCACAAAGATATCGTGGGCGAGTGGGATCATTCTCGCAGCAAAGCTCTAATATGTCAGCGCAGTGGATAGGTGGTATCAATTCAGTGAACCCCATGATCTACCTGCCCTTATGGCTCATGCCTACCACTGAGGGGCATCGTTAGATATCGCATCTGTACGTATGGTATTCGCCGCCTTATCTCTCTTCGCAGGTGCTGCCTTGGTGTGGTTGTCTCTCTGGTTGAAGCTCCGCTCGGACCAGTGCTTGCATTGGCCAAGCGTCACGGGTCGAATCACTGAATCGCGCGTGGACGACGAACACTTGGAAATGATGAAGCCTATTTTGCGCTATCACTATGAAGTTGGTGGCCAAATCTACGTGGGATTCCGTGCGTCTTTCTCAGGGTATGGCGTCAGCCGAACTGCGATGGATGCGGTTGTAAAGCCATACGATCAAGGAAGAATGGTCAGAGTCTACTACAACCCAAGGAATCCAGCATCCGCCGTACTCGATAACACTGCACAGTCTGATTGGCTCTATTGGTTCATGTTTGGTGTCGGCTTCTTCATACTAGCTGCCTATTTGACACTACGATGAGTCACATCCCAAGCCAGACAAACTCTGATGAGAGGCCTAACCCCTCACTTAAGCCGACCCGCTACGACATCCCTACAGCCCCAGCCACCGCGGGCAGCTCAGCTCGATTCTTAGGCCTATCTGGAGAAAACCATGGTGATTCAGGTCGATGAGGCAGACCTTGCGATACCTGAGCAAGCAAGGGCTGTTATTCAGCTCATGGATGAATATGCACGTGACCCTATGGGTGGAGGCGAAGCGCTACCTCTGTTTGTAAGGGCAAATCTTGTTTCAGAGCTTCAGAAGAGAGGCACTGTCCATGTGATTCTTGCATTTGTCGATGGCAGGCCAGCGGGCCTCGTTACTTGTTTGGAAGGATTCAGCACCTTTGCATGTCGGCCATTACTAAACGTTCATGACGCAATCGTATCCGCTGAGTATCGCGGCCGTGGAATCTGCAAGCGGATGCTGGAGGTTGCGGAGGCACTCGCTCAGAGGCTTGGCTGCTGCAAGATGACGTTGGAAGTACTAGAAGGAAATGAGGCAGCCCAAGCCGCCTATCGGTCATGTGGTTTCTCGGGTTATGAGTTGGATCCGCGTATGGGCAAGGCCATGTTTTGGGAGAAGAAGCTCGCGGTGTTTGAGCCCAAAATGCAGTTGGGCAGCACAGTACATACTTCCCCCTCCTCCTGTTGGACTCAAAACATGCCAGGGCCAGCCAAGTCAGGTGTCTTGATCTACGCCAAGAACCTTAAGCTAGTCTCGCGGTTCTACGAGAAGCTGCTACCAGCAAAGGTGGTCCTTGCAGACTCAGAGCACCGAGTTCTGCAGTCAGAGGACGCTCAGTTGATCATTCATGCCATTCCTGCTCAGTATGCGGATGGGATTGAGATCACTGCACCACCAACAGTTCGCGAGGAGCGGGCAATCAAGCCGTTCTTCACTGTCGCCAGCTTGGAGAACGCCGAGCAGGTTGTAATGGAATTAGGGGGCTTGGTTTGTGGGCCGGTCTGGCCTGGGCCGAGCATGCGAGTGCGCAATGTGTGCGACCCGGAGGGCAACATTATCCACCTGCGCCAAAGTGCGGACTAACAAGCCCCCCTCCGTTGGCAGGCCGTCAACGTTTACTGCATACGGTCTTGTCTTCTTGCCTGCCACTTAGGGGCAGCGTTGGGATGATCCCCTGTAGGATGATGCTGTGCATGCACTTGAGGAAGCGATGCAGGTCGGAAAGCCCGTGAAGAATACCCTGCCTGCCATGGCTCTACGTTTTTCCTGTGGAGCGGGCACTGGAGCATTGATCACAGTTGCTCCATTTTCGGCTGGTTTTACATCTCAACTCAGCGTCCTTCAGCTCTCTCTCTGTGTGTTCGTGATAGTCGCTTCGGGGGCAATGAGCTGCCTTTGGGGAGATCGGTTTCTTGACTCGGCTTCCAAGGCTCTCGACTCCACGTCGGTATGAATAGCCTCTGCGGCTTGTTGGTATGTGCGTGATCAGACTAGTCTTCGTTGACGTTTGAATGTCAGTGTTTTTCTTGATGCCATATAGACGTCCCAGTGCCAAGACTCAGCGGGCGTACTAATTGAGCATTGTCAGAAGACGTGACTCTTTCTGATCGCTGTCCCTGAGACATGCTTTGTATACAAATCCCATGAATCAAGTTCAAGCCCAGCGAGCCGTTCTTGCCGACCTGAAGCATCTCGCACCTCTGTTTGATGCCTATCGTGTCTTCTACGGAAGCTCCAGCGATGTTGAAGCAGCAAGGCGATTCCTGCATGAGCGCTTCGTCAACAGAGAATCTGTTCTCTTCATTGTGATTGCTGAGGATGTAGCCGTTGGCTTTTGCCAGCTCTATCCATCATTTTCCTCTGTTTCGCTGGCGAGGACCTTCGTCCTCAACGATCTGTATGTCGTGGAGAGTTATCGAAAGCAGGGCATTGGGACCTTGCTCCTTGAGAAAGCTGCCGAGTTTGCCAAGGAGGCTGAGGCGATAAGACTGAATCTTTCAACTGCAATCACCAATCGCGCGGCTCAAAGTCTCTACGAGCAGGCGGGTTGGGTTCGCGATCAGGACTACTATGTCTACAACCTGAAGTTATCGGCTTAGCATCCTGGTGCACCATACCGAATCACAAAAGTCCTCTCATTCTTGGAGCTTCCTGCGATAGGTGAGCAGGGCATTAGCCAGCGGAAAACCAGATGAATTCTGAGCCATTCAGCGACACGAAGATTGTTGAGTCATGGGGAAAAAACGCACTGCCGTGGACTGCTGCGGTACGTGAGGGGCAGATTGAGAGTCGGAAGCAGATTACAGATCAAGCCATCATTGATGCCATTCTCAGATATCTGCCACTATCCGTGCTCGATATTGGCTGTGGTGAAGGATGGCTTGCTCGTGAACTTGCCGCTAGAAATGTGCATGTTGTAGGTACCGACATTGTACCAAAGCTTGTTGAAGAAGCACGACGTGCCGGTGGCGGAGACTTTCACATGCTGTCGTACGAAAAGATTGCTGCGGGGAAACTCAAGATCTCGGTTGATGCTGTTGTCTGCAACTTTGCGTTACTCGGCAAAGAGTCGGTTGAAGGTATCTTTAGGGCGGTTCCATCTCTGTTGAGTAAGAATGGCAGATTCGTCGTACAAACCCTTCACCCAGTCATGGCGTGTGGCGATTTTCCATACCGAGATGGGTGGCGCGAAGGCTCATGGGCAGGGTTCAGTCCTGACTTCTCCAACCCTGCGCCGTGGTATTTCAGAACCATACAGAGCTGGATCAAGTTGTTTGTAGATAGTGGTTTTCGGTTGTGTGAGGTACGAGAACCGCTCGACCCAAACACCCAGAACCCAGCTTCCATGATTTTCATTGGCGAAAGGGCGGGCGACACGCCATGCGGTGCATAAGTGCCGTTCGCTGTGATCATCCACGTCGGTTGAGTCACGCCCAATCAGAAGTGGCTCATCAGGAAAACAATCGCTAAACCTGCCAACCTCTTCGAGAAACAACAGGGCGCGCACAGCCTATTAGTTAACTCAACTGACTGTCAGAGACTAAACACCCTACCCGGCGGCGGGGGTTGAGGTTGTCACGCGGCGCAAGGGCTTCGCAAGTGCGTGACGCTCTCTCAGCCACACGCCGCCCAACAGACCGCAAGCGACAAAAGCCCAGTCCCGCACCCTTGCGCTCTCGTGGTTTCTGAGTCCCCTCGCCGTCGCCGGGCTGGGTGGCTCAGGGCACAACCGCCCAAGCGCCGGCCCGCGGCTGCGGTGGCGATGCGCTCAGGGGCCTGCCGGCGGTGACTTTCAGGAAAGATGTCACTCCTAGGCTGATATTCAACCGGCCTGAGCCAATGGTACTGGCCGAGTTGTCATCGGCTCTTCTGGCGGCCTGTTGATCCACACCACCTCTGGCTGGTGCCAG